>NZ_AP022590.1:2164939-2474216 GCF_010731775.1 Mycobacterium mantenii
TAGAAGCGAGGGTCCACCAGCTCCAGCGAGATCACCGGTGCCCGCAGCGCCGCGGAGATTTCCGGATGCGCGCGCCGGTCGGTGCGAAATCCCCAGCCGGCCAACACGATGTTGCCGACCTTCAGCAGGTCGCCTTGCCCTTCGTTGACGTGACGGGTGCGCACCGGCCGATAGCCGAGCGACGACATCCACCGAGCGTAAGCCCGCGATTCGCCGGCCCGCTCGGCGAACCGGAACCTGGCGACGATCGCGACATCTTGCGCGATGAACCCGCCGTTGGCGGCATACACCATGTCCGGCAGCCCGGCCGCGGGCTCGACCACATCTACGTGATGCCCCAGCCGCAGATAGGTCGCACGCAAGTTCTCCCACTGTGCTTGTGCGAGAACAGCATCGACGGATGTGGTGGTATCCATCCAGGGGTTGATCGCGTACTCGACCGCGAAGAAGGCCGGCGGCGTCATGGCGTAGTGGCGGACGCTCGACGTGCGGCCGAGAGTGGCGGACCCGCCCAACCGCGCCGCGATTCGCGGCGCTACCACATGCTGTTCCGTCATGAATCAACAATATTTGGGCGCTTATGGTTAATCAAACGACGTATATTGCGTGTCTATGCTCGATTCATTGCGTCACAGTCTCAATATCGGTGATTTGTTGTCTACAGCGGGGAAGGAGCGCCATGGATCGCCTGGATGAGACCGACGAACGCATCCTCGCGGAGCTGACCGAGCATGCGCGGGCCACTTTCGCCGAGATCGGCGAGAAGGTGAATTTGTCTGCGCCAGCGGTGAAGCGGCGCGTCGACAGGATGCTGGACAGCGGCGTCATCAAGAGCTTCACCACAGTCATCGACCGCAACGCACTAGGCTGGAACACCGAGGCTTACGTGCAGGTGTTCTGCCACGGCCGGATCGCGCCCGACGAGCTGCGGGCGGCCTGGGTGGACATTCCCGAGGTGTTCAGCGCTGCGACGGTGACCGGCACCCCGGACGCGATCCTGCATGTGCTGGCCCGCGACATGCGGCACCTGGAGACGGCCCTGGAGCGAATCCGATCCAGCGCCGACATCGAACGCAGTGAAAGCATCGTCGTGTTGTCCAATCTCATCGACCGGGGGCCGTAACCCCCGGCCGGTCAGCGTCGACGGCGCAGCCGGGACGGCCTTGGGCGCGTTGATCGGCGAGATACATACGGCCACGGATTGTTTCGTTCGGGAACGGAAGCGGCCCGGGTCTGTTTGAGTTGGGTGCGCAGATGTTGGCGCAGGTCGTGCGGATGCGGATCGGTCCAACGGTTGATTGCTTCGATCGGGTCGGCGGTCAGGTCGTACAGCTCCCATTGGTCGTCGATCGGCGACGTCCGGTAGGCCTCTCCCCCGAGCCCGTTGGCCGCCAGGTGACGCACTCCAGGTTCGGTCCACGTGCCCGGGTCGTCGAAGGTGCGAACCAGCTTCCACAGGTGCCCGCCGCCACCGGCGGCCGTCGCGTCGTCGACGTGGACGACGAGTCCCTCGAAATTCGACGCGGTGTGAGCCGGCACCCGGATACGCAGTGGCGCAGGCGGATTCACGGTCCGCCTCAGTCGGCGCGCCAGGCCGGACGCCCCGCTGTCTCCCTCGAGCATGTTGTCGCGGGTCATCAGGTAAACGGCCCGGGTTTCGTCGGCAGCAGCGCCGTCGACGATCGGCATGAGGTTGCGGCCCGGGAGCTTGTGCACTTCGGAGAACGACTCTGTCAGCGCGGCCGCGACGGCCGCCACGTCGATGCCGGCGGCGGCCAGCAACGTCGGGACCAAATCCACATGCGAGGTCGGCGCCTCGACCACCCGGCGCTGGGTGCGGCGCTCGCCGATGCGCGCGATGACGAACGGAACGCGGGTGGCTTCGTCATAGAGGTTGAACCACTTCTGGTGCAGCCCACCGTGAGCCCCGAGGAGGTCGCCGTGATCGGCCGTTCGCACCAGCACCGCGTCGCGCGAACCGTTCTCGGTGACCGCCCGCCGCACCCGGTCGATCGGTCCGTCGACCTCGGCATGCAATCGGTAGTACAGGTCGCGGTAGCGCTGCGCGTTGCGCCGGTAGGTCCAGCCGATCGCGGGCGCCGGGCCGTACCCGGAGTAATACGCCTCGCGGAAGGCGATTTGAGCGGCCGGCTTGGTGGACAGGTCTTCGTCCGCGGTCGGGGCCGGGGGTATCGGCGGTGGATCCAGCGGTGACGGCTTGACCGGTCCCCGCGGCGACCATGCCGGAAACAGCACGATGTCGTGGGGATTCACGAAGCTGGCCACCAAAAGGAACGGCCGCAGCGCGGCGGGATCGCCCGCGCGACGCCGGGCGTAGCGGTCGGTGAGCCAGGCGACGACGCGATCGGCGATCAGCGGATCGCGGCGAATGCCCGCGTCGGCCAGCGCCGCCCCGTGCGGCTCCGGGCCGACCCAGCCGGAAAAGCCAAACGGCGCAAGCGGATCGGCTTGCAGGTAACGGCACACCGCGTCGGCATCGACGGTTCCGTTATCGTCGTTGGTGGCCAATGAGCGACCTGTCGCCGGGTCGGTGAGGTCGGCATGCGAAATGTGCCATTTGCCGTCGTAGTGGGTGTCGTACCCGGCCGCGCGAAACCAGTTGCCCAGCGTGGGCACTTCGCCCCGGCGCAGCCATCGCATGCGCGAATCGTCGGCGGCCTTTCCGATACCGTCGGTCTGGGTGACCCCGTGCAGATCGGGGTAGTGCCCGGTGAAAATCGTTGGGCGACTGGGCACGCAGGCCAGCGAGCCGGTGTAGTGGCGACCAAAGCTGATGCCGTGATCCTCGAACCACTTGCGTCCGGACAGTGTCCGATCGCGCCACGCCAGCACGTCGGGCGCCTCGTATGGCGGCACCGCGCGTTCTTCGTCCGTCATCACGATGACGACATCGGGGCGATCAGACACGGCCGTTCTCCAATCGGTTCGCCAGCCCGGCGAGCATCGTGTCGGACTGTCGGGCAAGGAAGCGACACAGGACTCGCTCGGCGAGTTTGGGAGTTGGGCCAGAACCGATTTCGACGGTGCTGGTCAGCGTCACCCGGGTCTCGGGGGAGGGCGCGCCGCCCGCCGGTGCCAGCGTCCAGCGATTGGCGACCCTGCGCAGGCGGCCGGGCAGGCCGTCGATGTCGTAGGCGAGGGCGCGGGGCGGCTCGAATTCGGTGATGTGCTCGACCAGGGCGTCCCGCTTGACCTGGACCCGGCGGGCGGTGCCGACGGGCTGTCCGTTCCGACCGGAGTGCAGGACACACGAGTGGTCGACGTTGGCGGCCCACGAGCTCAGCGAGCCGAAGTCCGCCAGCACATTCCAGATGTCCTCGAGCGGAGCCGCGATGGTGCGCGCGCGCTGGATGTCGGTCATCTGCTCACGCTGCGCGAGGGCCAGACAACGATGTGCCTAAACGAATTGCCATATCGAGTCGATCAGCACGCCGATGGCACCGGTGGCGAAGGTGATGCCGAGCGCCACCCAGTCCGCGAGTTGCGGTCGCGCCGGCGCGGCCGCAAGCTGGCCGATGCCACCCCGGGCGGTGATCGCGTCGCCCATCTCGTCGGCCCGTCGCAACGTCACAACGATTGCCGCGGTGAGGAGATCGATCATGTCCCGGGCCTGTTGCCGACGGCGGGCCCTGCGATTCCGCGGTTCCTGGTTGGGGCGCAGTCGCCGGGCCGCATAAAGCACCTGGAACTCCTCGATCAACATCGGGAACGCACGCAACGCAAGCGCCAGGGCGACGGCCCATTCGTCGCTCGGGATCCGCAGCCACCGCAACGGCCGGCCCAAAGCCGCCAGCGCCGGCCCCATTTCGGCGACGTTGGTGGTCCACGACAACATCGCGCCCAGCCCGATCAACACGATCGACAGCGTGGTCACCCGGACGAAGTGCAGGGTTCCGCCCAGCCCGATGTGGGCCCCGGCTATCTCGATCACCGGACTACCGGCCCCCAGCGCGGCGGTTATGGCGCCCACCGCCAGGGCGATCCATATCCAGCGCCGCGGCGAGGGGAGCGCGCCGCGGGGAATGTGGGCGAGCCGGGCCGCGGTGATCAGCAAGACCAGCATCAGCCCGATGGTCGCCCAGCCCGGGTAGAAGGTCAGCAATATCGAAACGCCCAGCACCACCAACAGTTTGGTGCCGGCCCACAATTGGTGGATCTTCGACGTTCCGGGAACCGGCACCAACAACACCACCGGACGGTGGGTGCGCCGGGTGCGTTGTGGCGCCGGCTTGGTGTCCGCGGGTGCGGTCACGACATACCCCCCGCCGCGGTCGACGCCGTCGCCAGCTCTCCGTCGCACAGGAACAGGGCTCGCGGGCAGAGCTCCTCCAGCCCGACGATGTCGTGGGAGATCACCACCACCGTCAGACCTCGTTCCCTGCGCAAGTTCTCCAGCAGCCGCAGCAGGCCGCGTTGGCTGTCGACGTCCAACCCCGCCAGCGGCTCGTCGAGGACCAACGCCCGCGGGGAGCGGGCCAGCAGCCCGGCCAGCACCACACGGCGCATCTGCCCGCCGCTGAGCTGGTCGATGCGTCGCTTGCCCATCGCCGGGTCCAGCCCGACCGACATCAGCGCCTCGGCCACGCGGTCCTCATCGAGGTGCGAAAAGCCCGCCGCGGACGCAACTTCGGCGTCGACGTGATCGCGCATCAATTGCAGCCGGGCGGACTGAAAGGACAGCGCTATCTCGCCCACATGGTCGTGGGTGGGCTCGCCGTCGATCAGGCAGGTGCCGCTGGTCGGGGTCGTCAGCCCGGCCATGATCCACGCCAGCGTCGATTTGCCGGAGCCGTTGCCGCCGTGGATCAACACCCCGTCGCCCTGCTCCACCACACAGCTGATATTGCGCAGGGCGACCTTGGACCACGGTGTGCCGCTGGCGTATTCGTGGCCCACGTCGATGAGTTCCAGCACCGGTGTGCTCGAGCTGTGATTGACGGCGACGACCGACGCCGGCGTGGTCGCGGTCTCGGCCGTGGCGGTGTTGTCCGGCGAATCGCTGAGCCTGATGATGCGATCGGCCGATGCGGCCTCGTTGTCGTAGTGGGTGATGTGCACCAACGCCGTCTGGTGCCGTTGCGCGAGCCCAGATAGCACGCCCAGCAAGGCATCTCGGCCCTGCTGGTCGACCATGGTGGTGACCTCGTCGGCGATGAGCAGCGCGGGATCCCGCGCCAACGCGGCCGCGAGCGCGAGGCGCTGCAGCTCCCCGCCCGACAAACTTCCGGTGTCGCGTTCGGCGAGTCCGTCGAGGCCGACCTCTTGCAGCAATTGGTCGACGTCGATCTCGGCGTCCGGGGGCAAACCCCACACCACGTCGTCGGCGACCCTGGTGCCCAGGACCTGGCTTTTGGGGTGCTGCAGGACAATTGCCGTGCCGCCCATCTCGCCGAGTCCGACCGTCCCCGGGCGCTCGACGCTGCCCGCCGTCGGTGACCGGCCGGCCAGGATCAGCATCAACGTGGTCTTGCCGGAACCGTTGGCGCCGGTCACCGCGATGTGCTCGCCGGCCTGGATGTCGAGGCTGATCTCGCGCAGCGCGTCTCGCTCGGCTCCGGGGTAGCGAAACCGCACGTTGTTCAACCGCACCGGCACCGGCCCCACCGGAGCGCCCTGAGTTCGCGGATCGCCGGAGGCATCCAGCTTGTGCACGTCAGGGATTTTGCACATCCGCTCCAACAGGCGAGACAGCGCCGACCAGCTGATGAACGACACGATGACGACCAACAGGACCATGTAGGGGAAAATCAGCAACGGCCAGTGCTGTATCCCGTCGGCGACGTACCGCTTCAGCCCAACGCCGACACCCTGCAGGTGGACCCAATTCAGGAATGCCGCGACCCCGTTGGCGTTGGCGGTGATGACGTCGAAGAACAAGTGCCGCAACCGGGTCAGCACCGCCAGCACCGCGACCCATCCGGCGCCCCAGAGGACTCCGGCGATCAACGACAACAGGGCTACCGTCGGCAAGCCCCGGCCCTTGCGCTTGACGATTCCGCACAATCCGCCGACCCAGGCGCAATCGATGAGCATGAACAGACTGCCCAGCCCGGCGATCAAGAACGCGATCACTCCACCGGCTACCGTCGCGGCCATCAGCGCTCGGGGACGGTAGCGGTAGGCCAGCAGCCCCATGGGCACCGTGCCCAGCACGCCCAGCCCCTGAGCGAATGGGATTACGGCGGCGAGGATCTCGATCGCGGCACAGAGGGCCCCCATAACCGCGGCCTGAGCCAACTCGTTCGGCCGCAGCGACCCTTCCCCAGATCGCCGAAAACGCAGCAAGGTCACTTGGGCGATTCTGCCAGCCGGGCGCAGGAGTGTCCGCTGAAGACCGGTTTTGCGCGGCACGCGCCGTCTTTTCGCCCTCGCTTAGCAAAGCTATGCAACCATGGATGCATGGACAACGTCGTCGATACCGCAAAGCTCGAGGGAACGCAGGGACTGGGAGCCGACCTGCTCGCCGTGGTCGCGCGGCTCAACCGGCTGGCCACCCAGCGCATCCAGATGCCGTTGCCTGCGGCGCAGGCCAGGCTGCTGGCCACCATCGAAGCCCACGGCGAAGCCCGCATCGGTGATCTCGCCGCCGTCGATCACTGCTCGCAGCCGACGATGACGACGCAGGTGCGCCGACTCGAGGAGGCTGGCCTGGTCACCCGGATGGTCGACCCGGGAGATGCGCGCGCGGTCCGAATCCGCATCACAGCCGAGGGCAGGCGCACGCTCAACGCGGTCCGGGCCGACCGCGCCGCCGCGATCGAACCGCAATTGGCGCTGCTCGACCCCAACGATCGTCAGGTGCTGATGCAAGCGGTCGACGTGTTGCGCGGACTCCTCGACAACGCCTCGCTCGCCACCTCCCTCGCGGGCCGCCGCAACACGCTGTGAACGGCGCGAGCCTGGTAACTGGAGCTGGGGCGAGGGTAGACACGTAAGCGAGCACGGCGCCCGGTGCATGAGGCGGGGCGGTCCTGACGGCGAGACACATCGAGCTGACCGGCGACGAAAGGTAGACGGCCATGCCGACCGAGGCTTCGGCCCTTGCGGCCTCGCTGACCGTATGGGCCGGACCGACGAGGTATGTCTTCACCCCGGGCCGCGACGTGGTGGTGGGCTACGGCCCGGGATGTGACCTCCCGCTGGAGCGCCTGGGCAATCCCCCGCAACCGCCGCCGGCGCCGCGCGTGGACGTGATCCTGCGGTTCACGGGAACTCAGTGGGTGGCCATTGATCTGAGCCGCCGCGGCATCTTCGTCAACGGATCCCGGGTGCCGACGGTCGAGATCCGCGACGGGCTGGGGATCACCATCGAGGACCCCCAGCGCGGTCCGCGCCTGGCCTTTCAAACCGCGCCGGCGGCCACACCACCCGGACCGCCCGCAGCGCCGCAGCCGGGTCGCCCGAACGAGCCCGACCCGCGGATACCCACCCAGAGCGCCACCCAGCGCATGCCCGTCGTCGCGCCCCCACCGCCCGCCGCCCAGCAGCCCGGCCCGCCGCCACCACCTCCCCCTGCAGCGGCGCCCCCACCCGCGGCGCCCCCGGCTCAGCCACCGGTCGCGCCGATGACCCCGCCCGCCGCGGACCACGAGCAGCACAAGGGCCCGAGTCTGATCGAGCGCATGGTGACCAGCAAGCTGCGCGCCCAGCGCCCCTCCTTCCGCACCGAGGAACCCAACTCCACCTATCGCCTGCCGCTGCGATCCGCGTCGCGCACCACCGGGGCGACCGCCTACCAGCTGGGGCTGACGGTCGACGGGCACGAGACGCTGTCGGGCATCTCGTTCACCGTGCGTCCCGGCGCCATGACCGCGGTCATCGGGCCGTCGGCCGCACGTAATTCCGCGCTGCTCGCGCTGCTGGCCGGCACCAGGAAACTCAGCTCTGGGCGCATCACCGTGGACGGACACGACGTCCACGCCGAACCGGAATCCATGCGTACCCGCATCGGGGTGGTCACGCGAGACGACCGCCTGCACCGGCAGCTCACCGTCGCGCAAGCGGTGCAGTATGCCGCCGACATGCGGCTGCCACCGGACACCGTGCCCGAGCAACGCGACCGCGTGGTCAGCCAAGTCCTCGACGAACTCGGGCTGACGCCGCACCGGGACACCCGAATCCGCCGACTCTCACCCGAGGTGCGCCGGTGCACCGCCCTGGCGGTCGAGCTGATCACCCGGCCGAGTCTGCTCGTGGTCGACGAACCCACCGCCGGACTGGATGCGGCCCAACAACGTCACGTCATGGCGGTCCTACGGCACCAGGCCAATATCGGCTGCGCCGTCGTGGTCGCGATCTCGGCACGCACCTCGCTCACCGACGTCAACGCGTGCGACCAGGCGCTGGTGCTCACCGCCGCGGGCAAACCGGCGTATCTCGGAACGCCCCTGCAGATCGAGTCCGCGCTGGGCACCAGCGACTGGTCGAGAGTCCTCGGGCAGGTCGGCGCCGATCCCGAGGGAGCCCACCGCGCCTTTCGTACGTGGTCGCAGACGGCGGCACCGACCACGCCGCCGGACGTCGCGGCGCCGTGGCCACCGCCGCCCGGGCTGCCGCCTGGCCGGCAGATCCGGTTGCTGGCCCGACGCGAGGTCCACCTACTCCTCGGCGATCGCATCTACTTCGCATTCCTGGCGATCCTGCCGTTCGTGTTGGCGGGGTTGGCCCTGCTGATCCCGGGGAGTTCCGGGCTGACGCGGCCCGACCCGGGCAACACCAACGCGCACGAGGCCATCGAGATCCTGGCCGCCTTCAACATCGCCGCGGTAATCATCGGCACCGCGCTGACCGTCCACGCCCTGGTTTGCGAGCATCGCATCTTCCGGCGCGAGCAGGAGGTCGGTCTGTCCGCGCCGGCCTACCTCGCCGCCAAGATCACCGTGTACGCCCTGACCGCGGCCGTGTGGACGGCCGCCGTGTTCGCGATCGTCATCGCGGTCAAGGGCGAGCCGGGACACAGCGCCGTCCTGCTGCACAACGCCACGGTCGAGCTGTACGTGAGTGTGGCCGTCACCGCGATCGTATCCGCGGTCATCGGCCTCGCGCTGTCGTCGCTGGGGAAGTCGCTGCGGGAGGTCCTGCCGCTGGTGATTCCGGTGATCCTGGCGTCTGCGCTGTTCAATGGGAGCCTGGTGCAGCTGGTGAGCGTGTGGGGCCTGCAGCAGATCAGCTGGTTCGTGCCGGCCCAGTGGGGTTTCGCGGCCGCGGCGTCCACCACGAATCTGCGCAGGGTCGACTCCCTGGCCGCAAACGCGTTGACGTGGACCCACTACAGCGGCTGGTGGGTGTTCGACATGGGGATGCTCGTGCTGTTCGGCGTGATCGCGGCCGGGTTCACGCTGTACCGGCTGCGCTCGCCCCTCGGCGGAAACCGCAACCCGCCCTCGGATCGCGAACCCCCGCAAGCCCGGCACCCCGAGCGCTGAGTTCGGTCGCCAGCGGTTGCGGCCGTCGCGGCATTTCCTTCGCCGACATGAACTGTCGTCGATGTTCGCCTGCGACCCGAACCGCCCATTACTGTCGGCTTATGGCGCCTGAAACGACTACCACTGCCGAGTACCTGCGCAACGCCTTGGACGGGCGCTGGCGCGATGTCAGAAACCGGATGCGCGACACCCTCACCGAGGACCTGTTCCGCCCGCACTACACACCGAACACCGTGATCGCCCGCACCAAGGTGGCGGAGCAGATGCGAATCATGGCGGCGTTCGGCGCGGCGGCCGACAGTTTCAAGAAAGAACACGGCGGCACCGGCGACGTCGGTGCGGCGATCACGATGATCGAGATGCTGGCGATGTCGGACCTGTCGCTGATGGTGAAGGCCGGCGTGCAGTGGGGGTTGTTCGGCGGGGCCGTGGAGAATCTGGGCACCGAGCGCCACCACGAGACCTACGTGCCCAAGATCATCAGCCTGGAGTTGCGCGGCTGTTTCGCGATGACCGAGACCGGACACGGCAGCGACGTGCAGTCGCTGGAGACCACCGCGACCTACGACGCGCAGACCCAAGAGTTCGTCATCGACTCCCCCACCCCGTCGGCCCGCAAGGACTACATCGGCGGCGCCGCCGAAACCGCAACCATGGCAGCCGTTTTCGCGCAACTGATCACTACTGAGGACGGCAAGCCGGTCAATCACGGTGTGCACTGCGTCCTGGTCCCGATCCGCGACGAGGACGGCAACGACCTGCCCGGCGTCACCACGTCGGACTGCGAATACAAGGGCGGACTGCCCGGCGTCGACAACGGCCGCATCGTGTTCGACCACGTCCGCGTCCCGCGGGTCAACCTGCTGAACAAGTACGGCGACGTCGCGGCCGACGGCACGTACAGTTCGCCGATCGACAACCCGAACCGCCGGTTCTTCACCATGTTGGGCACCCTGGTCCGCGGACGGATCACCGTGGGCGGCAGCGCCGGCGCCGCCGGCCGGGTGGCGTTGGATATCGCCACCCGATATGCATTGCAGCGCAGGCAGTTCAGCGCACCCGATGACGGTTCCGAGGTGCTGATCATGGACTACCTGGTGCACCAGCGGCGACTGTTTCCGTTGATCGCCAAGTCGTACGCGCTGCAGTTCGCGCAGAACGAGCTGGTCGGCAAGTGTCATGACGTGCAGAGCGCGGACGCGCCCGACGCGGACGAGCAGCGCGAACTGGAAGCGCGTGCCGCCGGGCTGAAGGCCGCCAACACCTGGCATGCCAGCCGCGCGATCCAAGAGTCCCGCGAGGCCTGCGGCGGCGCCGGCTACATGGCCGAGAACAGGCTGATCGGGCTACGGGGCGACACCGACGTCTTCACCACGTTCGAGGGCGACAACCACGTGCTGACCCAGCTGGTGGCCAAGGAGCTGCTGACCGCCTACGCCGACGACATCAAGAGCATGAGCCCGGTCGAATGGGTTCGCTTCGCCGCCAACACCGTTGGCGAACGCGTCGTCAAACGCACTGCGGCAGAAGCGATCATCCAAACCATCGTGGATGCCCGCCAGGACAGCGAGGAAGAGGGCAGCCTGTTCAACCGCGGCACCCAGATCAAGATGTTCGAGGACCGCGAGGAATACCTGCTGGCCTCCGTGGCACGCCGGCTGCAGGCCAAATCCAAAGAGATGTCCGAATTCGACGCGTTCAACTCGGTGCAGGACCACGTAATACACGCGGCCAGCGCGCACATCGACCGCGTCGTGCTCGAGGCATTCGTCGCCGGGATCGACGCATGCCCCGACGAGGAGGCCCGCGAACTACTCGGCATCTTGTGCGACCTGTACGCGCTCTCGGTGATCGAGGACGACAAGGCCTGGTACATCGAGCACCGCTACCTGTCCACCGAGCGCGCCAAGGCGGTCACCCGGGGAATCAACGATCGCTGCCGGGCGCTGCGCCCGCACGCCGAGACGGTGGTCGACGGTTTCGGGGTCCCAGAGCAGCTGCGTTACGCGGAGATGCTGCATCCGGAGAATCTGTCCGAGGCCCTCACGAGTTGACGGGCTGGTCGGCGATCGCCTCCCAGCCCGGCCGGCCCGGCACCTGGTAGGCCCGCTGTGGCCGCACGTACCTCGCCCAGGTCAACATCGCCGCGGCGACGTAGCAGATCGTGAAAGCCCAAAACGCAGGCGTTTCGGTGCCGGCGGTGGCGTATGACTCCCGCAGCGCCAGGTTTATCACCATGCCGCCGAGTGCGCCGAACGATCCGGCGAACCCGATCAACGCCGCCGACCTGGCGCGTTCCCAGTGGCGGCGCTCGGTGTTGGTGAGGTTCAGCGCGCGGCTGCGCTCGGCGAAGATCGAGGGGATGAGCTTGAATACCGATCCCTTGCCGACGCCGCAGAAGATGAACAGGGCGATGAATCCGGCGATGTAGCCCGCGGTCGTGTAGAGCGACACCGGTGCGCCCGGGGCGCGGGTCAGGTCGTCGTGGGTGCTGACCGCCACCAAGAACCCCCCGGCGACGATCATCGCGACCAGCACGGTGAGGGTGACGCGGCCGCCGTCGAAGCGGTCCCCCAGCTTGCCGCCGATAACCCGCGCCACCGATCCGAGCAGCGGTCCGATGAAGGCGATCTCGGCGGCATGCAGCGCCGCCTGCCCGTGGGTCTGCCCGCCGGCGATCAGGTTGTGCGCAATCACCTGGCCGAACGCGAACGCGAACCCGATGAACGAGCCCGAGGCGCACATGTAGAGGAACGAGATTCCCCAGGTATCAGGAACCGAAAGTACGGAGCGCACGTGAGCAACGTCGATGACGTGGTCCAGGTTGTCCATGAACAGCGCGGCGCCGACCCCGACAACGGCCAAAAGCACCAGGTAGACGGCGCACACCCAGTACGGCGCCTGGTTTCCCGCGGTGGCCAGGACGACCAACCCGACGGCCTGGATGCTCGCCGCGCCCAGATTGCCGATTCCGCCGGTCAGACCCAGCGCGAAGCCCTTGCGACGCTGGGGAAAGAAGGATTCGACGTTGGCCAGCGAAGCCGCGTAGTTTCCGCCGCCCAGGCCTGTCAACGCGGCGCAGACCAGGTACGGCCACAGCGGCAGGCCGGGGTGCGCCAACAACACGATGGCGCCCACCGTAGGGATCAGGAGCACCAGCGACGACAACACCGCCCAGTTGCGGCCGCCCAGCCGGGCCGTGGCCATGGCGTAGGGAATCCGCACAAGCGCCCCCACCAATGCCGCGGTGGCGCCCACCAACAGCTTGTCGCCGGTGGAGAAACCGTAGACGGACTGCGGCATGAACAGCACCATCACCGACCACAGGTACCAGATGGAAAACGCGACGTGCATGGTCGCGATGGACCAGACCAGGTTGCGCCGGGCGATGCCCTTGTTACCGGCTTCCCATGCCATGTCGTCTTCTGGATCCCAGTGCGCGATGCGTCGTGACCGCCCCATCAAACCTGCCTTCCAGCGTCAGTGTCCGCGGGCGTCACGTGTGGATGCCGGGGTCGTCCGGCCGCCACAGCGCATCGGGGGTTCCGCCGTGGCCGCCGGGCACTGGTTGTCCAGGATGGCAGGACTTCCCAAGTAAACCCCGCATCCGGCGATGAGAATTTCCTGAGTGAACGCTGTCTAGGCCCATTGCGCGCGGTCCGAAATGCCTTCGCCCGTGGGCGGTTTTGATTCCTCGATCGCGACGAACCGCCGCCGCGGGCCGCGCCTGCGTGATCAGTCTGTGACACAACGCCATTGGGGGTGGCGGGTTCGCGCGAAAGTGATTGACGTGGAACGTTATTGATTCGGAATCTTGCCAAGGGCCTGCAGCTTGCCGTCCGAGCCGATCCGGAACTTCACCGTTCCGATCCCGGTGGGACAGCACAGCTGATCATTTCCCTTCTGCCACTGGTATTGGACGGTGACCGTGTCATCCGAGGGCGGTAGCACGGTTATATACGGCTTTGGGTTCGAGGTGGGGCTACCGAGCGGCATGTTGTGGTCAAAGAACAGCAGTTGCTGTGGACTCGATTCGCTGGCGATCGTCGGGATGATCTGCACCCAGAACAGCCGGCAGTTTCGCGTATGCCCCCGGCCGATTTCCACCCAGATGGTGCCGGGGATGGCGATGGGAACCGCGGTGATCGCCTGGCGCACGGTGTCGGCCGCGGGCCCGTCGGATTCCTTGCAGGTGTCGGGTCGGGCCTGCGGTGGCGGGGTCGACTTCCAGCCGCAGCCGGAGGCCAGCAAAACCAGAACGATCACAATGAGCTGACGCACGCGGTGAGCTTAGCGAAGACTGTGAATGTGCCGTCGGTTTGGTCAAAAACCCCGTGCCGAGGGGCGTTTCGCGGGGCGTGGTGAGTAACCTCGGGCGGGACGGATGGTCAACGGTGACCTGCGGTAACGCGAATCTGAGCCGTCAATATCCCCGGCGAATTCACACAGGCCTACCGGCCGGTGAGAGGAAGAAGTAAAGCGGGGGAAATTTCGGGCAGCGGTGCCGAAACATGCCTGCTCCACAATGAACTCACCCGATACGGAGCTAACCCGTACGCACTCGATGGAGGGACGTAAGCGTGGCAAGGGAGTCCATGGCGCCTGAGAACGCCGTGAACACCATGTGCGCTTACTGCGGCGTCGGTTGCGGCATGGTGTTGCAGATCACAACCGATCCTCAAACGGGCCGCGATCACATCGCCAAGTCGGTTGGGAACAAGCAACATCCGGCCAACTTCGGCCGGTTGTGCACCAAGGGCGCGACCACCGCGGACATGCTTGGCGCGCCGGGCCGGATGGATTCCGCGCACGCGCGGTCCGGCCGTGGAGCACCGCTCGAGCCCATCGACATGGACCAGGCGATCACCCAGTGCGCGAAGCGGTTACGGGCGATCATCGATGAACACGGCGCGGACGCCTTCGCGATGTACGTGTCCGGGCAGATGTCGATCGAGGCGCAGTACCTGGCGAACAAGCTGACCAAGGGCTTCATCGGCACCAACCAGATCGAGTCGAACTCCCGGCTGTGCATGGCCAGCGCGGGCTCCGGATACAAGCTCTCACTGGGTGCGGACGGACCACCCGGGTCATACCAAGACTTCGAGCGTGCGGACGTCTTTTTCGTCATCGGCGCCAACATGGCCGACTGCCACCCCATCCTGTTCCTGCGGATGATGGACCGGGTCAAGGCCGGCGCAAAGCTGATCGTTGTCGACCCCCGCCGCACCGCGACCGCCGATAAGGCCGATCTGTTCCTGCAGATCGCGCCGGGATCGGATCTGGCATTGCTCAACGGTTTGCTGCATCTGATCGTCGAGAACGGTCACACCGACCCCGATTTCATCGCCGAATTCACCGAGGGCTGGGAGGCGATGCCCAGCTTCCTGGAGCAGTACACCCCCGACACGGTCAGCGAGATCACCGGCATCGCCGAAGCAGACATCCGCGCGGCGGCCCGCATGATCGGCGAGGCCGAGAACTTCATGAGCTGCTGGACGATGGGCCTCAACCAGAGCACCCACGGCACCTGGAACACCAACGCCATCTGCAACCTGCACCTGGCCACCGGCGCGATCTGCAAGCCGGGCAGCGGTCCCTTTTCCCTCACCGGCCAGCCCAACGCGATGGGCGGCCGCGAGATGGGTTACATGGGGCCGGGTTTGCCGGGTCAGCGTTCGGTGGCATCGGACGACGACCGCGAGTTCGTCGAAAGCCTATGGGGCATCCCACGCGGGACGCTGCGCACCGAGGTCGGCAGCGGCACCATCGACATGTTCTCCCGCATGGCCGACGGACAGATCAAGGCGTGCTGGATAATCTGCACTAATCCCGTTGCCTCCGTTGCTAATCGAAAGACGGTGCTGGCCGGACTGGAGCGCGCCGAATTGGTGATGGCCCAGGACGCCTTCTTCGAGACCGAGACCAACGGGTACGCCGATGTGTTGTTGCCGGCCACCCTGTGGACCGAGTCCGAAGGGGTCATGGTCAATTCCGAGCGCAACATGACGTTGTTCCAGCCGGCGGTCGCGGCACCGAGCCACGCTTTGCCCGACTGGCAGATCATCGCCCGGATCGCCTGCGAGATGGGCTTTTCGGAGGCGTTCAGCTACGCCTCCGCCGAAGAGGTCTTCGAGGAAATCAAACGGTTCTCGAACCCGAAGACCGGTTATGACCTGCGCGGTGCCAGCTACGAGCGGCTGCGCCGGAGCCCGCTGCAGTGGCCGTGCGCCCCGCAGAGCGAGGGCGACCGCAACCCGATCCGTTACGTCAACGATGGTGTCAGCCAGACGCAGTTGGTCCGCGAGGACGGCAGCGTGCCGCGGCTGGCCTTCCCGACGCCGACCGGTCGGGCGGTATTCTTCGCCCGCCCACACCTGCTGCCCGAGGAAATGCCCGACGACGACTACCCGTTCCTGCTGAACACGGGTCGCCTGCCCCACCAATGGCACACCATGACCAAGACCGGCAAGGTCGCCAAGCTCAACAAGCTCAACCCCGGGCCGTTCGTCGAGATCCACCCCGACGACGCCACCCGTCTGCACATCGCCGACGACGATCAGGTCGAAATCGCTTCCCGCCGCGGCCGTGCCGTGCTGCCCGCCGCCATCAGTGACCGGGTGCGGCCCGGCAACTGCTTCGCGCCCTTCCACTGGAACGACGCCTTCGGCGAATACTTGTCGATCAACGCCGTCACCAACGATGCGGTCGATCCGATCTCGAACCAACCGGAATTCAAGGCGTGCGCCGTCACGCTGACGAAGATCGCCGTCTCGCAACCCGATTCGGGTGCCGAGACGCCGGCACCCACCGACACACCAGAGTCCGCGCCCACGGAGGTACGAGAAATCAGCGTGTCACAAGTCGACGCCCTCGGCGAATTACTCGGTGTGGCAACACAACCCAAGCCGGAATTCAACGAGAACGGGCGCGCATATCTCGCCGGCATGCTGTCCGGCCTTCGCTCAGAGGCCGCTCGCAGCGCGGGCGGGGTGCCAACCGTGCCGCTGAGCGCGCCGTTCGATTCCAGCACCCGGCTGTGGGTGGACGGCCTTCTGGCCGGGTTGTTCTCGCGCATCGACGGACCTCAGCCGGTGGCGCTGCCCGAGGCGTCGCAGTCGGCTGCCGTGCCGGCCGTCCAGCAACCGCCCGCCGCGCCCGCCGATGCCAAACCCGCGGCCGAACGCGCGCCCATCGTGGTGCTGTGGGCATCGCAGACCGGCAACGCGGAGGAGCTCGCCGCCGAGATCGTCGCGCGACTGGGCGCAGCCGAACTGCCGGTCGCGCTGCACAGCATGGATGACTTCCCGCCGGCCGAGTTGACGACGACGCGGGAACTGTTGCTCGTCACCAGCACCACCGGCGACGGGGACGCGCCCGACAACGGCGCCGGCCTCTGGCGGGCGCTGACGTCGGAAGCCGCACCGCGATTCACCGACACCCGTTTTGCCGTGCTCGCGCTGGGTGACTCCAACTACGACGACTTCTGCGGTCACGGCCGCAAGCTGGACGCGCGCCTCGCCGAGCTGGGAGCGACCCGCATCACCGAGCGGATGGACTGCGAACCCGACTACGACGACTCCGCGGCGAAGTGGGTCGGCGACGTCATCGAAGCCCTGACCCGCACGCCCACGTCCGTCGGGGGAGACGGTGCTGCAACGGCGCCGGCCCGCACGCCCACGGTTCCGGTGACGTCGCGCCCGGGTGCGCCCGCGACAAGCACCTACAGCAAGAAGCATCCGCTGATCACCGGCATGGTTCGCAACACCGTGTTGAGTCAGCCGGAATCGACGAAAGACGTGCGGCATCTGGTTTTCGACATGCCGGAAGACGCCGTGAGCTACGAAGCCGGTGATGCGCTCGGGGTGTGGCCGCGCAACAGCGACCAGTTGGTCGACGAATGGCTGTCGGTCACCGGACTGAACGGGCAGACGCCGGTCGAGGTCGGCGAGCACGGTCTGATGTCATTGCGCTCGGCGCTCACCGAACGCATCGAGATCGCCCACATCAGTCGCGACGTGGTGCGATTCGTTCAGGAGCGCACCGGTGATTCGACACTCGCGGAGTTGCTCAAGCCGGAGAATAAGCGCGCACTGGCGGATTGGACGTGGGGGCGCCAGTCCATCGACCTGCTGTCGAAACTGCCGGTCTCCGCGTCAGCCCACGAGTGGCTGCGGGTCCTCAAACGCCTTCAGCCGCGGCTGTACTCGATCTCGTCAAGCCCCAAAGCGTGCCCCGGCGAGGTCCACCTGACGGTCTCACCGGTGCGCTTCAACTTCCAGGGTGTGCCACGCCGCGGGGTGTGCTCGACCTACCTGGCCGACCGCTCCCCCGGCGATCGAGTCGCCGTGTATCTGCAGCAATCGAGCAATTTCCGGCCGCCGAGTGACTCGGACACGCCGATGATCATGATCGGCCCCGGCACGGGCATCGCGCCCTTCCGCGGCTTCCTGCAGGAACGGCGCGCGCTCGGCCACACCGGACCCAACTGGCTGTTCTTCGGGGAGCAGCACGCCGCCACCGACTTCTACTACCGCGACGAGCTCGAGAAGATGCGTGACGACGGGTTCCTCACCGAACTGGACCTGGCGTTCTCCCGGGACCAGCAGCAGAAGGTCTACGTGCAGCACCTGATGCGCAACCGTGGCGCGCAGCTGTGGAGCTGGCTGCAGGACGGCGCCCAGCTGTACGTCTGCGGCACTGCGGATCCCATGGCCAAGGACGTCGATCGGGCGCTCTGCGAGATCGCGGCCGAATTCGGCAAGCTCGACCCGGAGGCGGCCAAGGACTACGTCCAATCCCTGAGCGCCGACAAGCGCTACCACCGCGACGTCTACTGAGTCACCCCCGGAAGCCCGTAATACGGTGGAAACGCAGTACACCCGCGGCTGAAACATCGATGTCGCACCATTTGCTCAAAGACTGGTGCGTACTCGATGGAGGGATGCACGCATGTCAACCGAGGACCGCCTGGGTGACCAGGAATTGCCGGCGGAGCAGATCACCTGGGCGGGATTGCCCATCAACCTGGATTTCGCGTTCTCGCAGGCACAGCGCGACAAGGTCTACTCCCAGCACCTGATGCGCAAGCGCTGGTGCACGTTGCGCAACGGCGCAGCGGCACGCGACGGCGACCTCGCCGCCGAATCTGTGCCCCTCGATGCTGACGCGGGCCGCCGCGTGATCGGCTGAGCCACGACTGACGCCGCACCGGGTGCCCGCCCCCGGTCGGAAGCCGAGCGCGCAAGCGGCGGACAGCATGCCGCCGCGATTGTCAATCGGGCATGCCGGTTGTAGCCGCCGCCCCCGCGCAAGTTGGGCGCTCCGCACGTACCTTCGGGCAAGGACGGTGGAGGGGGCAGAGGCGTGGTGAACGTATCGATCATCGAAACCTCCGGGTTGGGCGATCGCAGCTATCTGGTGAGCGACGGCGAGGTCGCGGTTGTCGTCGACCCGCAGCGCGACATCGATCGAGTGCTGGAACTGGCGCGCGACCTGCGGATCACCCATGTGCTCGAGACGCACATCCACAACGACTACGTGACCGGCGGGCTGGCGTTGTCCACCGCGACCGGTGCCGAATACATTCTCCCGGCCGGAGACGACGTCGAGTTTTCCTGCCGCACAGTCCACGGCGGCGACCACATCGACAGCGGCGGCATTCATCTGGAAGTGCTGCTCACCCCCGGACACACGCATCATCACATCAGCTATGTGCTTCGCGAGTCCGGCGACACTGTCGGAGTGTTCACCGGGGGTTCGATGCTCTTCGGCAGCACCGGCAGGACAGACCTGCTCGGAGAGGAGCACACCGAGGAATTGACTCGGCTGCAATACCATTCGGTCCGGCGCCTCGCTGACGAATTGCCGCCGTCGACCCCGGTCTATCCCACCCATGGCTTCGGGAGCTTCTGCTCGGCCGCACCCACCGACGGCGACGATTCCACCATCGGGGAGCAGCGCCGCACCAACCCCGCGCTCACCCAAGATGAGCAGGATTACGTCGACGAACTTCTCGCCGGCCTGGCCGACTTCCCGGCTTATTACGCCCATATGGGCGTCATCAACAGGGAAGGGCCTGTGGCACCCGATCTCTCGCCTCCCTCGCTGGTCGAGCCGTCCGAGCTTCGGGCACGGATCGTCGCGGGCGAATGGGTCGTCGACCTGCGCAACCGAACCGCGTTCGCGGCCGGACATCTCTCCGGCACATACGGATTCGAGCTGTCCGGCTCCTTCGTCAATTACCTTGGCTGGCTGTACGAGTGGGGCGCGCCGCTGACCCTGATCGGCGATGACGCCAAACAGATCGCGGACGCGCAGCGTGAGCTGTCCCGCATCGGCGTCGACCGGCTCACTGGCAGCGCCAGCGGCGACATCCGCGAGGTAGCCGGCGATGAAGAGCTGAGGAGCTACCGCGTCGCAGACTTCGGCGAACTCGCCGAGGTGTTTGGCAACGACCGTGTCCTCGTCCTCGATGTCCGCCAAGGCGCGGAGTTCGACGCCGGTCACGTGCGCGGTGCGGTCAACGTCGCGTTGCACGAATTGCCCGACCGCCTCGATGACCTTCCCTCCGACCGCGAGTTGTGGATCCACTGCGCCAGCGGATATCGCGCGTCGGTGGCGGCCGCGCTGCTCGACCGGCGCCATCGCCCCGTCGTGCTGATCGATGACAACTACGACAACGCCGAAAAACTAGACCTCACAAGCTAGCTCGCCGCCGGAAAAATTCACTTTGAACAAAATCCTGTGGTTCGGCACGGGCAGAGGTAGTGCTAAGACACCACGACTACAGGAGCCAGACAATGACCGCAATAACGGCGCCGAGCGCCGACGTCATCACTTCGCCAGAGCTGCGGACGCTGCTGGACTCAACCAGAGCGCCGCGCGTCCTCGATGTCCGGACCCCCGCCGAATTCGAGACTTCACACATCGCCGGCTCCTACAACGTGCCGATCGACGTTATGGATCAGCACGGTCCGGAGATCGCGCGGCGCCTCGACCGTGATTACGACTTCGTGCTGGTGTGCCGTTCGGGCCAGCGTGCAAGCAAAGCGCAAGCGTTGCTGCGAAATGCCGGACTGACCGGCGGGCGTGTCCTCAAGAACGGGATCACCGACTGGGAGGGCCGAGGCTTCGCCCTCGACCGAGGGGCGCAGCGATGGGAGCTCGAACGCCAGGTACGCCTCGTCGCGGGATCGGTCGTACTTTCGTCGGTCCTCGGCAGCATTGTCGTCCCCCGACTCAAATGGCTTGGCGCCGCGATCGGAGCGGGCTTGACCTACGCCGCGTTATCCAACACCTGCGCGATGACAACGGCGCTGTCCAAGTTGCCGTACAACCGCGGTGCGACGTCGGATGCCGAGACGGTCCTGTCTCGACTGGGTGGTCACTGACCCGCCGAGCGTGCCGACCCGGTTACCGTCTGGGCGGGTCCGGCTGCCCGTATACCGCCACCACCACGGTGCGATCCACGCTGTTGTCCGACCACACCCCGATGGCGGTGTTGGCGCAGTCGCGGATGATCGCCATGTCGTCCGGGTTGTAATACCACTGGTTGACCAGCTCCAGACTGCTGATGGCGATGGCCGGGTTGATGGCCACCGTCTCGGCGGCCCTGCCGCGAAAGCCGGCGGCCTTGGCACGGTCTTGCGGCGTCGATCCGTCGGATCCGGTGTCGTCGTTGATGTTTCGATTGTCCATCATGTCATCGGCGTGCCATTCGGCCGCCAACGTGAGCGCGTTGTTCCGGACGACGTCGTTCGTGCAGCCGGCCTGGTGCTGCAGGGTGTAGACGGCGGAGACGACCGCGCTGTTGAGCCGCTTGTTGTCGGCCTGCGCGACCGGCGCCGCGACAGCGGCCATCCCCAGCAGGACAACGCCGGCGGGCAGCGCGCGGACGCAGCGGCGTACGGGCATGGCGGTTCCCCGGGTCATACCGGGTCGAAGCGCGACACCAGCCATCGGCCGTTGACCTTGTCCAGGGTCACCCGCACGACGGGCTGGGTGTCGGTGGGAGCGCCCGCGCCGATGGTCACGGTCTGGTCCACATAAACGAGGGCCACGGCGTGGTTTGCCCTCGCCGAAACGGAGGCCGCCGCATTGACTTTGGCGACCGAGGAGATGTGCTTTTCTTTGGCGCCGGGTACGACGACCTGGCGGGTCAGCTCGGCGTAGGCATCCTTGAATTCACCGGTCAGCCGTTCGCGCGCCGCGGCGAGGTCCTTATCCACCGAATCGGCCCGGTAAGACAACAAGGTGACCGCGTCGTCGCGGGCGGCCTGAACCGACTCGGCTCGGGCCAGCGCAAGATCGTCGGCCGAGCCGGCCCACCACCTGAGGTAGCCCGCGCCAAGCGCCAACACCAGCGCGAGCGCGGGCAATATCCCGTAGGCGAAGACCCGCGACCACACGATGGGGCGCTTGTCCCGCTTGGCCTTGGGTTGCGCGGGCGTTTCGGTGGCGTCGGATTGCGGTTGCTCCTCGACCGCCGAGGCCAATTCCTCCTCGGCTGCAACAACTTTCACGTCCTCGTTCACTGTGGTCATGGCACGAACACCACATTGGATACCTTGGCGTCATCGCCGACCGATCGGACCTCGATGCGCATGCGCCATTCCCGGGGCACCTCCTCGCCTCCGGCGGTGCGCGACTTCACCGCGACCGCCACCAAAACCTGGGCGGAGTCGCCGCGTTGGGATTCCAATCCGGCATCGGTAACCGTCCCTTCCGATTTCGACTGCGCGGCCTTGACGACTTCCATGAACGGCTTGGACCGCTCTTCGAAATCGTCCCGGAATGCGCCGGTGGCCAGATCGAGGATCCGCTGCACGTCGGCGTCGACCTGGGTGTAGTTGATCGTGGTGAGGTTCACCGCGCCCTGACGGGCCGTCGCAACGTACAGGTTCTGCCGGGCCTGCGCGTCGTGCTTTTGGTAGGCGCGGTAGCCGAGCCAGCCGCTCAGGCCGGCCAGCGTCGCCACGATGAGGCCGCTGGCCACCAAGGCCGATCCGGCGCGCGAAAGCCGCCGCCGGGCAAGTTCCCCCCACCGCGCGAACCGGCCTCCGGCTGGGCTCTTGCCATCGCCGTCATCTTGCGGCTCGGCCGCTTGGGGCTTGGTCGCCTCGGCGACGTCGATCGCCGCCGGTTCGGCCGCTTGGGGCTCGGTCTCCTCGGCGACGTCGATCGCCGCCGGTTCGGCGACGCTTTCCTCCGTCGCGGGGGTATCGGGTTCGTCCGCCATGTTGCTCCTTCAAACTCTCAGGGTTGCGGAACAAGAAGTGATTGCCAGCTGTTGGCGCGTGGGTGCGCCAGGTCCGACTCGGTGTAGCGGCGCCCGTCCGGCCCGACGTAGTCGCCGGTGGCCGGGTCGTAGGTCGCCACCGCTACCGGCGCGGGCGGTGGCGCGGTTCCCCGGGGTGGTGGTAGCCGCGGATCCTGGCCCGGCGGATACTGCGGCACGCCCTGACCGCTGGTGGTGGCATTGGGGTCGCCCTTCCAGTTGTAGCCGTCGTTGAGCGGCACGTAGTCTTCGTCGCTTTCACACAGTTCGACGGTGGGCGCGCGCTTCCATGGTTTGCTCTCACACGGAATGTTGCGCACCCCACGGACATTGAACTCCGAGTCCTGCGGCACCCGGCAATACAAATCCGCCGCCGGCCGGTCCGGGGCGTCAACGCTGGCCGGCGAGCGTCGCTGCGCCGGGGGTAGGTATCCCGTCGTGCACGGTGGCGGCAGGTTGAGGTTGAGGTTGAAGTCCAACTGGGCGCCCCGGTACTCCTGCTTGGTGTTCGAGCTCGGCACGATGATCGCCGCCATGGCCGCGATGCCCTGCGGAAGCAGCACCAGGAGTTGTTCGATGTCATGGCGGTAGACGACGGCGATATCGCCGAGGCTCACCAGATTGGCGAAAAGCACCGGCAACGCCGGGCTTACCCGGTCCAGCATCGCGCGGCCCTCCTCGATGCCGGAAGTGCCATGGGTCAGCAGATCTCGCACCGCGGCATCCTGCGCCTTGAACTGCGCCATGATGGCCGCGGTGCGGCCGGCCCACGTGGCGATCGCGTCCGATGTCTGCACCTGCGAATTGAGCACCGCCGGCGATTGGTCGATGAGGGCGGCGAGGGGGTCGACGGTCCGGCCTCCGGCGATGGCCAGTGCGGTCGACCCGTCGACGATGCGGGACAGTTCCGGTCCGAGGCCGCCGACCGCGCGGCTAGTCTCATCGATCACCGTGCGCAGGTTGTCCCGTGGAATCGCCTGCAGCGCACGGTTGGTCATGTCGAGCAGGTGCCCGATGTCGACGGGCACATCGACATGGCCGGCGGTGATGACGTCGCCGTCGTGCAGCAACCGGGAGTGTCCGCCGTCCTTGCCGGGCTGGGGCGTCAGCTCGATGTACTGCTCGCCGATCGCCGAGCGGCTGTGCACCGAGGCCTGCACGTCCGCGGGCACCTTGACTCCCGATCTCATGGCCAGCACCGCGCGCACCCCGGTGGCGGTGACCCCGACCGACTTGACCTGGCCCACGTCGGTACCGCGGTAGGTGACGACGGACGTCTCATAGAGCCCGCCCGATTGCGGCAGGTCGACCGTGACTTTGTACTCGCCGATCCCGAATAACGTGGCGGGCAGCTTCATGAAGTTGAATGCCATTGCGCCACAGGAAACGACAGTCACCAGCGTCAGGGTTGACAACTGGATCCACGTCCGGCGATTCAACCGAAGCATTCAGTATCCCCCGAAATGGTATGGGTAGGTCAGCGGGTTCCCCCCGGTGACCGGGCTCGGCTGCATGCCGATGGTGCGACCCCACTGCAGTTCGAGTTGGGTGAGGTTGCCTTCCCATCGCGAGCCGGTGAACAGCCCTTGGTCGATGCGGCTCAACGTCAGATCGACGATCAGGGTGAGGTTGGCGTAGTCCCCGCGGAACCAATTGCGCACGGTGGATGCCGGCCACGGGTAGGTCACCAGGCCGTCCAGGCCCTTGGTGAGTGAGGGGCCCGCATCGGCGAGCGACCGCAACACCGGTGCGATGTTGCGCAGGTTGTTCACCAGAGACTCCCTGCTCTGGTGGATGGTGTCGGCGGCGATCGCGCTGAATTTGCCGACCTGATCGACGGTGTCAGCGATCTTGGCGCGCTCCTTGGCCAACACGTCCAACGCCTTGGGCACGGACGTCAGCGCCTTGTCGACAACGGTACCGTTGGCGGCGATCTGCCCGGCCAGCGCGTTGAGATTCTCGGCGGCGGCGATGATGTCGTCGGTCTGGCCGTTGGTTTTGGCGATGAACTCGTCGATCTGGCCGAGTAGGCTGCGCATGTCGTTCTCGCGGCCGGCGAAGGCCTTGGCGACCGCCTGGGTGATTTCCTGTAGCTGGCCTATTCCGCTGCCGTTCAACAGGATTGACACTGATGCCAGCGTCTGCTCGGTGGTGGGATACAGGCTCGCGCGCGACAAGGGGATGACCGACCCGGCTTTGAGCTGGCCGACCGGCTGCTCCCCTTTGGGCGGCGCGAGTTCGATGTGCATCGAACCCAACAGGCTGGTCTGCCCGAGCTTCGCGGTCGAATTGGCCGGCAGGCGGACGTCACCGTTGATGCTCATGGTGACCAGCGCGTGCCAGTCTTGCAGTTCGATCTTGGTGACGTTGCCGACATTGACGTCGTCCACCCGGACCCGGGTGTTGTCCTGGATGGTGACTACGTCGGGCATCTGCGCCTGAATCGTGTACGACCCCGGACCCCCGCCCGCGGTGCCGGGCAGGCTGAACGAATTCAGGCCGCGCCAGCCACAACCCGACAGGGTGGCGAGGCAGGCCAGTCCGAGGACCGCGGCCACCGCGCGTCTCATGAGGGCCCCGTCGGAAGCATCAGGTTCTGCAGCACCTCGATAGAGTTGGACGCCGTGTTCGGCGGCGACGGCGCCTCGGCGGGTTGTGGCGCCTCGGCGACCGCCGGCTGCTCGGGGACCACCGGCTGGTCGGGCGGCGGCGGGGCACCATCCGGCGGCGGCGGTGCGTCGCGCGGCGGGGGTGCTGCGGGGGATGTGTACCCGGGCCGCAGCCAGTCCTCGCTGTAGGTGATCTCGCTGGGCCGGGCCTGCGTCCCCACGAAGGGGTTGATTCCCGCCGGAATGTAGTTGTAGATGCGGTTTTTGATGATCGGGTTGAGGTACTGCAGGCACAGCTTCGAGACCCGGGCCAGGCGCGCCCGCGACGCCGCTTCGATCGAGCTGCAGATGAACTGCGGGATGTCGGCGAAGTTGTTCAGGGCCAGGATGCCGGTCATCGCGCTCTGGGCCGGCTGGTAGATGTTCAGAAAGTTCTGGAACACCGTCGGGGCGATGTGCAGGAGCTGCTTGATATCACCGCGGCTGTCGTTGAGCGCGGTTGTGATGGAACCCAATCGGTCGAACGTGACACCCGCCGCTTCGCGGTTCTCGGCGAGGAAATCCCGCACATCCGTAAGCGCCCCGTCCAGGGACTTCAGCGCCGTGCCGACTTCGTTGGGGGTGTTCGACAGCAGCGTCGTCACGCTGGCCAGATTCTGGTTGAACGAGGCCAGCAGATCGCTGCTGGAATACAGTGCGGACACCAGTAGCTGCAGATTGCGCACGGTGCTGAAGATGTCGTCGGCGTGATCGCCGAGCGCCGAGATCGCTTCGGAGAGCTTGATGACGGTGTCGCGGGCGGTGTCTCCCTGGCCGCGCACGTTCTCCGCCGCCGAGTCGATGAATTCGCCCACGGAGTTCACGCCGCCCGGGCTGGTGGGCTGCAGGGCGTCGGTCAGCTTCTCCAGCTGCTTGCGGAAGTCATCCCATTCGACCGGAACCGCGGTGCGGCTCAGCGGTATCGAGGAGCCCGCGCTCAACTTGGGACCCCCGGAGTAGGCCGGGACGAGTTGCACGGCCCGCGAGGTCACCAGCGAGGGCGACAGGATGGCCGCACGCGCATCGGCCGGGATCGCGTACTGCTTGTCGACCGAGAACGTCACCTTGGAACTGGTGGGCTGCGGCTCGATCTTGTCGACCACGCCGACGGCGACACCGAGGATCCGGATCTCGTCACCGACGAACAGCCCATTGGCCTCCGCGAAATACGCGGAATAGGTGTTGTTTTCGACGTCTTTCCACAGTTTGTTGGCGACCAGAAATGAGGCCGCGGCCAAAGTCAGGATCAGGGTGGCGGCGGTCGCTTTTCGTAGGGCGCCTCGACTCACGTTCATGGCGAATCGAATTCGTGCGGCGAGGGCGGTGGAACGGTCCGGATGGGCGGCGTCGACGGTGGGGGCGACGGCGGCTGCGACCACAGCGGCACCGGTGCGTTCTCCGGCGGTACCGGCGGGGTGCCGGTGGGCGGGCCGAGCGCCTCCGACGGCAGCTTCTGGTTGGGGTCCAAGAACCGGTCATACATGTCGGCGTCGAGCACCGGGCCGCCGATCTGGCCGGGCACCAGGTTGGCCACATAGGCCTTGAAAAACGGCCCAGAGCCCAGGCATTCGCCGAAAGACATCGCGTAGCGCTTGAATTTGGGCAGCGTCTTCTGGATGTCTTCCTTGCGGTTGTCCAGGATCTCCAGCACGCCGTTGAGCTTGTCGAGGGCGGGCTTGAGCTGGGTTCGGTTGTCGTTGACCAGACCGGAGATCTGATGCGACACCGCGGTGAGGCTGTTCATCAGGGCGTCCAGCGAATCGCGCTCGTCGAGCAGGGCGGCCAACAGGGCGTTGGAGTTCGCGACCAGTCCGGCGATCTGCTGGCTGCGCTTGCCCAATACCGTCGACACCTTGTTGGCGTTGCCCAGCAGGCTGCGTAGCTGCGCGTCACGACCGTTGAGGGTGTCGGAGAACCGGGCGACACCCTCGAGTGCGGGCCGCAGGTTGGACGGCGTCGCTTTGAGTGTGTTGGCCAACGTCGTCAGGGCCGTGGACAGTTGGGCGGTATCCAGGCCGCTGATGGTGGTCGTCAAGTCGCCCAGCGCGTCGGGAAGTTCATACGGCGACGTGGTGCGTTCCAGCGGGATGGTGCCCGATAGTTGCCCATCTCCCCGCGGAGTCAGCTCGAGCATTTTTGCGCCCAGTATGGTTTCGGTTTTGATCGCCGCCTCGGTGCGGTCGCCCAACTCGACGCCCTTACGCACGGTGAAGCCCACCCGGACCTTGGTGCCTTCCAGGCGGAGGTCGGAGACCCGGCCGACACTCATGCCCGAAACCCGCACGGTGTTACCGGGTTTGATGCCGCCGGCCTCGGCGAAGTACGCCGCGTAGTCGTCGGTGTTCTTGATGAACGGCAGCTTGTTGTACTGGAAGGCGACCACGGTCACGCAGGCCAGGATGATGGTTCCCATCACGCCCAGCACGAAGGGGCTTCGCGCGTCGGCCGATATGACCTTGGGGAGTGTCAACTTCATTGCGGTGTGCACCGCCCACTGGGCTGGCCCAACAGTTTGACGAAGATCGGGTTGCCCCCCTTACCGTTCAGCTTGAGCAATACCTCGCAGAAGTAGAAGCCGAAATAGTCACCGTTGAGGCCCTGCCGGGCGAGCACCTGGTAGATGTCCGGCAGGTCCTTGAGCAGCTTGTCGACGTACTCCTTGTCGGAGAGCACCTGTCCCGACACGCGATCCGTCTCGTGCACAACGTCTTTGATCGGCTGGCGGGACTGGGCGAGCAGGTCGGTGATCGAGCCTGCGGCCGCGTTGATGTAGGCCAGTCCGGTGGAGATGTCGTTCCTGCGCTGCGCGAGCCCGTCCACCAGCTGGGCCAGTTTGTCCACGCCATCGGAGAACTCGTGGTCGCGCGCGGCGAAGGTGTGCAGCACGGTGTTCAGGTTGGTGATCAGCTGGCCGATCAGCTCGCTGCGCCCGGCCAGGGTCGAGGTCAGGATCGAGGTTTGCGACAGCACCGACGCCAGCGTCCCGCCTTGCCCCTGGAATATCCGCAGCAGCTGACCCGACAGGGCGTTGACCTGGTCGGGGTCCAGTGCGCGGAACAACGGGCGGAAGCCACCGATCAGGGCGTCTATGTCGAGCGCGGGCGAGGTCCGCACCAGCGGGATGGTCGCGCCAGGCGGCAGCCGGCGCGGCGACCCCGGGCTCTCCTCGAGCGCGAGATAGCGGTCCCCGATCAGGTTTTCGTAGCGCACGACGGCCCTGGTGCCCTCGCTGAGCCGCACACCTTTGTCGACTTCGAAGCCGACGGTGACCGAGCCGTCATGGTGCAGGCTCAGGTCGCCGACCTTGCCGACTTCCACCCCGGCGATGCGCACGAAGTTGCCGGACTTCAGGCCGGAGATGTTGGTGAAAATCGCGCGATAGCCGGTGCGGTCCTCGAAGCGCAATTGCCCGAACACCGCGATCAGCGCAAAGGTGAACAGCAGGCATACCGCCGTAAAGACCCCGACGCGCAGGATGATGCTGGATAGCTTCCTTCTCATGGCGGCGGCTGCCCCCCTCGCCAGAAGTAGCGTGGCCCTTCGGGTGGGTTCTTGGTGGTCGGGAACCAGTTGGCCCACCATGGATTACCCGCGGCCACGTTGGTGCGGATCTCGTTCGGAGCCGCCCCCCACCCGGTATCGGTGACCAGCGCACGCACCGGGAAGTTCGCGCTGGGATCCGGCAGCGAACCACAGCTTGGCTTGCCGCCCGGGCCGCCGGTCGCGTTGACCTTGGGAAGATGCTTCGGAAAACGGTAGGGGTCGTCTCCGAAAAGCAGCGCCGCGTCCAGGATCACCGAATACCCGTTGCCGCCCAACGCGTCTCGACCACCGTGGTCGACATACCATTGCGCACCCTGGAAAAGGCACGTGTAGGTCGGGGAGTACTTCTCCAGCAGCGCCATGGTCGGGTCGAGCAGGTCCATGGACCGCACGATGTTGGATTCGTTGCGGCCGATCACATTGATGCCGGTCTGGCTGAAGCCGATCGCCGACAACAACAACGAGTCCAGCGAGCGCTGGTCGTCCGTGATGGTCGTGCTGGTCGTCGCCGCCGAATCCAGGATGGACAGAATGTTCTGTGCCGCATCGGAATAGATGGCCGTCGTCGCGCCGAACAGCCGCCAGTCCTTGTGAATCGTCTCCATGCGCGGGTTGACGGTGAGCAGCACGTTGTTGACGTCGGTGATCGCCTGCCCGATCCGATCGCCCTTACCGCGCACCGATTGCGCGAAGGCCGACAAGATCGAGTTGAACTTCGCCGGGTCTAGCGCCTGGACCACCGACTGCAGATTCTCGAACACCGTGTTGACCTCCACGGTGACGTTGCGCGAGCGCAGCAACGCGCCGGGCTTCAGAGAGGTGGCGCTGGGATGATCGGGAACGATCAGGTCGACGAACTTGGAGCCGAACGCGGTGGTCGACTTGATCTCGGCCTCGAGATTGCTCGGCAGATACTTGAACGCGTCCGGTTGTATCTTCAGTTGCAGCCGAGCTATTTTCACGTCGGTGCCGATCGACGCGACCTGGCCGACCTGGACGCCGCGCAGCTTGACCTTGGCGCCGTTTTCCATCACCAGACCGGCACGGTCCGACACCAGCGTGAGCGGGACGAAGGCCTCAAATTTGCCGGAGAACGAGGCAACCGTCAGTGCGATCAGGCCTCCGATGAGGATGAACAGCGTGGGTGCCCACCAGATCGGGTCAATCTTGCTGCTGCGGGTCCTGTTTCGCTGGAATGGCCCGCTGGCTTTGTGATTGCTCATCCGGTCATCCCGACAGATTGAAGTTGCCGGACTGCCCGTAGACGGACAGCGAGATCATCAGGCACACGAACGCCGTGACGATCATTGATGACCGCACCGACCGACCGCTTCCCCGACGCCCGCCGGGCCACCCGTTGCGGTGAAGCCGTAGTATGTGTGCACCACCATCACCCCGGCCGCCATGGTCAGCGCCGCCAGGAACGACCAGAACAGGTCGGTGGGGCGCAAAAAGGTGGCGAAATAATGCTCGTAGACGCCTCGTGACTGCCCGTACACGTAGATCGTGAGGAACTTCGCCGCGACGAACGACATCAGAACGGCGACGGCGTAGAGGGGGATGACGACCAGGATGCCGGCGATGATCCGGGTGGACGCCAGATAGGTGACCGCGCGGATCCCCATCACCTCCAGCGCATCGATCTCCTCGTTGATGCGCATCGCGCCCAGTTGCGCCGTCGCACCGGCACCGATCGTGGCCGCCAGCGCCAGGCCGGCGGTGCAGGGTGCGATCATCCGGACGTTCAGGAACGCCGAAAGAAAGCCGGTCAGCGCCTCGACGCCGATCTTGGACAGCGTGTCGTAGCCCTGTACCGCGACGAGGGCACCGGTGGTCAGGGTCAGGAAGCCGATGATGCCGACCGTGCCCCCGATTACGGCCAACGCGCCCGTGCCCATTCCCATTTCGGCGATCAGCCGCAGCAGTTCGTTCGGGTAACGCCGGATCGCGTCGACGGTGGCGGTCAGGGATTGCCCGTAGAAGGCGGTCTGTTCGCCCACCCGGCGGGTGGAATCCGCCAGCCGGAGGCCAAGATTGACGAGCCACGAGGGCTCGCGCGCGGCGTCGGTCATTTGGCCGTCACCTTCACCCCGAGCGCAGTGGTCAGGATGTTGATGAAGAACAACGCCATGAACGAGAAGACCACGGTCTCGTTGACCGCGTTGCCGACGCCGGTCGGGCCGCCGCCCACCGACAAGCCCTTGTAGCAGGCAATCAGGCCGGCGGACAGCCCGAACAGGGTCGCCTTGATCAGCGAGATCACCACCTGCGGCAGCCCGGTGACCAGGGTCATTCCCGCGACGAATGCACCCGGCGTGACGTGCTGGACGAAGACCACGAAGATGTAGCTGCCCGTCAGGCCGGTGACCGCCACCACGGAGTACAGCAGGACCGCGACGAACGTCGCCGCGATGATGCGCGGAACCACCAGTGCCTGAATCGGATTGACGCCGATCACCTTCATCGCGTCGATTTCCTCGCGGATGGTGCGCGCACCCAGGTCGGCGCACATGGCGGTCGACCCGGCACCCGAGACGACCATCGCCGTGACGACCGGCCCCACCTGGGTCACCGAGGCCAGCCCCGCACCGGCACCCGAGAGATCGCCCGCGCCGATCTCGACGAGCAGGATGTTGAGGACGAACACGATGAGCACCGTGTATGGAATCGACAACATGATGGTCGGGAAAATGGAAACCCGGGCGACGAACCAAATCTGCTCGAGAACTTCGCGCCATGCCCAGGGGCCGCGCACAGCCGCGACCAACGCCTCCGCGCTGAGCAGAAAGAATTGACCCAATGCGTTCATGGGCTTCGCGAGGGTCGTCGCGTTCACGCTGCTCGCCCAACCCAATGGCGGTCCCTGACTCAACCCGACCCCCATTTTCGTAACATGGTTTATACGTTCGTAATTCGCTGGCCCTAAGCAAACAGCAGTGTTTACATGTAGCGCTCACGTCTGTTTGAGCGCATAGATGTGGGAATGTACGGGCAAAGCGATGCTCGGCGTGAGGTTTGCAATCAACAAGAAGAAATGTGGTGCGGCGACCGCAATCGTCGGCGGCGGGCCGCTAGCCTGTGTGAACTTTGGTGTCGGCCTCGGCCGGCAGCCGCGCGACGGCGGCGCCGCAGACGGACCGACGCCCGAGCGGTGGCGCGCGCAGAGCGTGGGGCCGACCCGCGGGAGATGCCGGGTGTCCACCGGAGATGACGGAGATGATGTGCGACGCAGCATCACTCAAAGCAGCGCGGCACGCGCCGCGTGCGCGGCTTTTCATCCTCTCCGAAACCCGTCGAGCACCCACGGCCACCGTCCCGTTCGGCTGTCGTCGCCGAACGCCACAGTCCGGGCAAGTCCGTTTCGACGCAAGGGTTTCCTTCACCCTGACCCTAATCGCGCTACCCCGGATAAGATTTGAAGGTTCTGGATACACTCTGCGGGTGACTGGTAGCCCGTCGTCATACCTGGTGTTGGCGTCGCAGCGCAGCGGCAGCACGCTGCTGGTCGAATCCTTGCGCGCCACCGGCGTGGCCGGCGAGCCTCAGGAGTTCTTCCAGTACCTGCCGTCCACCAGCCAGTCCCCGCAGCCACGGGAGTGGTTCGCGGGGGTGCAGGACGAGTCGATCCTGAGCCTGCTCGACCCACTGGACGCCGGGACGCCCGATCTCGCGCCGCCCGAGATTTGGCGTGCCTACATCCGTACCGTCGGACGGACACCGAACGGGGTGTGGGGCGGCAAGCTGATGTGGAACCAAACGCCGCTGCTGCTGGACCGTGCCAAGAACCTTCCGGATCGCAGTGGCGACGGCCTGCTGGCGGCGATCACCGATGTGGTGGGCGAGCGGCCACTGCTGATCCACGTCTACCGGCCCGATGTGGTTTCGCAGGCGGTGTCGTTCTGGCGGGCGGTGCAGACGCGGGTCTGGCGCGGCAGGCCCGACCCGGTCCGGGACGCGCGCGCCACCTATCACGCCGCAGCGATCGCCCACGTCGTCACCATGCTGCGCGCGCAAGAAGAGGGTTGGCGAAACTGGTTCGCCGAAGAAAACATCGAACCCATGGACATTTCGTATCCGGTGTTGTGGCGCAACCTGACTCAGGTCGTAGGGTCCATCCTCGAGGCGTTGGGGCTCGACCCACAACTGGCACCCGACCCGGTGCTGGAGCGCCAGGCCGACCAGCGCTCCGACGAGTGGGTGGACCGCTACCGTGCCGATGCCGAGAAGCTCGGCCTGCCAACCTGATCGACGGGCAGATCTAAATTCAGCCCGAGCCAATCACTTGGATGTAGCCGCCGCGGACGCCACCATTCGGAGTCAACACGTGCGGCGCAGAGACGCCGCCACAGGCGCTTGAGGAGCGGTCATCGTGGGTGAACGCGTGCCAGCTGACGGAGAGAACCCCGCTGCGCGAGGGTCGGATTGGGCAGCCCGGCTCGGTTCGGTGTCGGTGGACTGGTGGGCGACGGCGGTGGCGGGCGTGATCGTCGCGTTGGCGGTGGCCAACGCGCTCCCGAAGATCCCTTGGTGACCGGCGTGAGCACGGTCCGGGCGGAGCCCGACGAAACGTCGGCCGAACCCACCTTCACCAGCACCCGTCCGCTCGAGTATGTACCGGGGATTCTGCTGCTGATCGGCGTGGGGGTGCTGGGCAAGTACGCTCAGATCTGGTGGAACGCACTGGCCAAGCACCAGCACTGGATCGTGCCCGACATCGAATACGTGTTGTGGGCGATCGTGATCGGGTTGCTCATCACCAATACCGTCGGCCTGCACCCGATATTTCGACATGGCGTGCTGACCTATGAATTCTGGCTCAAGGTCGGGATCGTGGCGCTTGGTTCGCGCTTCGTGCTGGGCGATATCGCCAAGCTCGGCGGGCTCAGCCTGGTGCAGATCCTGGTGGACATGACCATTGCCGGGACGGTCATCATCGTCGTGGCCCGCGCGTTCGGATTGTCGGGCAAGCTCGGCTCGCTGTTGGCGATAGGCACGTCCATCTGCGGGGTGTCGGCCATCGTGGCGGCCAAGGGCGCGATCCGGGCCCGTAACTCCGACGTTAGCTACGCGATCGCGGCGATCCTGGCGCTGGGTGCGGTGTCCCTGTTCTTGTTGCCACCGCTGGGACACGCCATCGGTCTCACCGACCACGAATTCGGTTTGTGGGCGGGACTTTCCGTGGACAACACGGCCGAAACCACCGCGACCGGATACCTGTACGCCGACCATGCCGGCAAGATCGCGGTGCTGGTCAAGTCGACCCGAAACGCGCTGATCGGGTTTGTCGTGCTGGGGTTCGCCCTGTTCTGGTCGGGTCGAGGGCAGGCCGACCGAATCGCGCCGGGCGCCGCGGCCAAGGCCGCCTTCGTCTGGAACAAGTTTCCGAAGTTCGTGCTCGGCTTCCTGGTGGTCTCGGCGATCGCCACCGCTGGCTGGCTGACCCCGGACCAAACCGCCAACCTTGCCAACGTGTCGAAATGGGCCTTCCTGCTGACCTTTGCCGGTGTGGGGCTCAACACCGATATTCGTCAGATCGCACGCACCGGGTGGCGACCGCTGGTCGTCGCGGTCATCGGGCTCACCGTCGTCGCGACCGTCTCCCTGGGCATCGTGCTGCTGACGTCGCGCGTATTCGGTTGGGGCGCAGGCACCTAAGTTGCTACGCCCCACCGGGTTGCGCTATTCGCCCGGCTGGCCGGGCGCTCGGCACGCCCACACCTCAGCCGACGTTCGTTCCGCCCTCGGCGATCCGGCGCACCGCGCGCAAGAAGACGTCGATCTCCTCGAACGTGTTGTAGAACGCGAACGACGGGCGCACCGTCGATTCCAGCCCCAGCCGCCGCAGGGCCGGCTGCGCGCAGTGGTGACCGGCGCGCACCGCGATGCCCTCGGCGTTGAGCGCCTTGCCCACCTCGAGCGGGTCGTGTCCGGCGAGCACGAACGACAGCACGCTGGCCTTCTCTTTTGCGGTGCCCACCAGACGAACTCCGGGGATGTCGGCCAACCGCGGCGTCGCGTACTCCAGCAACGCGTGTTCGTAAGCCGCGATCCGTTCGATGCCCAGCCGCTGGACATAGCGCAGCGCCTCGGTGAGCCCGACGGCGTCGGCGATATTGCCGGTGCCTGCTTCGAATTTGGTCGGCGGCCCTTGATACAACGAGCGCTCCAGCGTCACGTCGGCGATCATGTGACCGCCGCCCTGCCACGGCGGTGTCTCGGTCAGGGCTTCTTCCGTGCCGTAGAGCGCACCAATTCCGGTGGGGCCGTAAATCTTGTGGCCGGAGCACACGAAGAAGTCGGCGCCGAGGTCGGCGACGTTGACCGGCATGTGCTGAATCGACTGAGCGCCGTCGATCAAGACCTTGGCGCCGTAGCGGTGACCCAGCTCCACGATCTTGTCCACCGGGACCACCGTGCCCAACGCGTTGGACACCTGAGTGGCCGCGACGAGCTTGGTCCGCGGGCCCAGCAGCTCCTCGAACTCGCTCAGCAGCAGGTTGCCCGCGTCGTCGATCGGAGCGACCTTGAGGATCGCTCCCGTCTTTTGCGAGACCAACTGCCAGGGAACGATATTCGCGTGGTGCTCCAGGTGTGTGATGACGATCTCGTCGCCGGGCTGCAGGTGCTTGCCGCCCCAGGCATGGGCCACCAGGTTGATCGCCTCGGTGGTGCCGCGCACGAAGACGATGTTGTCTGGACTCGGGGCACCGATGAATTCGGCCACCGTGTCGCGCGCTTCCTCGTAGGCATCGGTGGCCCGCGCGGCCAATTCGTGTGCGGCGCGGTGGATGTTGGAGTTCTCGTGGGCGTAGAAGTGTGACAGCCGGTCGATCACGACCTGCGGCTTCTGGGTGGTCGCCGCGTTGTCGAACCAGATCAGCGGCTTTCCGTTGACGACCTCCTTCAGGATCGGGAAGTCCGCTCGCATTGCGTTGACGTCGAACACCTCGTGCTCGTCCGGCAGTCGCGGCACCGACTCGGTCGCCGTCAGGAAGTGGTAGTTGTGCTCGTCACCTGCCGGCGCATGCGGGTTGGCGGGCACGCCGTCGGACCAGCCCAGGTTGGTCACCGAAGGTGCGTCGGGCAACGAATGCGGAACCGTGTACGGCGCTGACCGACCCGTGGTCCGAGGGCTCACCGACGTGGTCGGCGCAGCGCCGGCCAATACGCCCGGCACGGTCGGGACGATGCCCTGCGACGGCACTGCGAAAGCCGTCAGATCACCGGTCGGCAGGTAGGGCTCCGCGACGCTGCCACTGGTCGCGCCGGCCGATGCCGCCGTCGTGTCCGGAGCGTTCCCGCGGGGCGCGACCGGCACCGTTTGCGGAGGCGCTTCCGGTGCGGGTGACGTCGGAGCCGGAACGTAGATGTCCGTGAAACCCAGCGCCGGCAGTGGTGTCGGGTAGGCGTCGGCGCTGCCCGCAGCGGCGTGGGCGGCCGAGGTGGCCGCCGTCGTATCCGGCACGCTGCCCCGCGGGGCGACGGGCGCTGACTGCGGCGGACTGTCCGGACCCGGCCGGATGCTGGCCGCGTATAGCTGACTGGCCAGCGCCGCGATTTCGGCAGCGCTGATGGGCAAGTCGCTCTCAGCGTCTACCGCCCGGTACTCACTTGTACTCATGGAACTGGTCCACGGCGACACCGTCGAGCACGCCGAGGGCGTCGTCGGTGAGCACGGCCAGGGAGGTGTACAGGGTGACCAGGTAGGTCGCGATCGCCTGCTGGTTGATACCGGTGAACCGCACCGAAAGCCCCGGCGCCTGTTCCCCGACGAGCCCCGGCTGGAACAGGCCCACCACGCCCTGACGCTCCTCACCCGTGCGCACCAGGATGAACTTGGTCTTCCCGTCCTCCACCGGCACCTTGTCCGAGGGGATCAAGGGAATCCCGCGCCAGGTGATGAACTGCGCGCCGAACAGGCTCACGACCACGGGCGGCACACCCCGGTACGTGGCCTCACGACCGAACGCGGCAATGCCCTGCGGGTGCGTGAGGAAGAAACTCGGCGTCTTCCACACCCGGGTGATCAAAGCGTCGAGGTCGTCGGGGGTCGGCGCACCGGCGAGCGTCTGGATGGTCTGCTCCGGGGTGACCTGCGCGAGCAACCCGTACTCCGGGCTGTTGATCAGCTCGGACTCCTGCCGCTCCTTGATGGTCTCGATGGTCAACCGCAGTTGCTGGGCGATCTGGTCGTGCGGGCTGGAGTAAAGGTCGGAGACCCTGGTGCTGACGTCGAGCAGCGTGGAAATGCTGCGCAGCGTGTACTCGCGCGGGCTCGTCTCGTAATCAACGAATGTCTCGGGCAGCGGTTCGTCGGTGCCCGCGCCCGCTTCGGCCTTGACGGCGACGTTCTCGGGGTTAACCACCCGGTTCACCCGGTAGATACCCGCCTCCACCGGAACCCAGCTGAGCAGGTGCAGCAGCCAGCGCGGCGTGATCGTCGAGAGCTGGGGAACGGTCTTGGTTGCGTTGGCAAGTTGCCTGGCAGCGAGATCGCCAAGTGCCTGAGACTCAGTTTGAGCCGACGTCATCGTGGTCCTTTCTAGCTTGGTCGAATGCTGCGGCCGAGGCCGGACACATGATCAATCGTCCCGCAGCAGAGGCGGGTCCGCGCCGAGCGTAGGCAACTTCGGGGCCGGCCAGAAGATTTAGAGCCGGGCTGAGCGAAACGCGCCGACGTGCGCCGATGCCTTATAGTGGGGACATGCAACACCCCGTACAGCCGCGCTTTGTCCCGTCGCGCTGCGCCGTCGCGGACTGTTGTTGCTGTTGTTGTTGTTGATTTTCTGAGCCCTCTGACGCTGTAGAAAACCCCGCGCCGGCCCACCTCAGGGCGGTATCGCCGGGTCCCACCCGGCGGCGTGAAGATGCAGGCCCTTGAAAAGCTTTTCAGGAAGATCAACAACCCATGACCATATTGTCCGAGCCCGGCCGTGCGCTGGCACCCGTGACGACCCGTCGTCGTTCGGTGGTCCGGCCGGCCCGTGCGCTCAACCGCCTCACCCGATACCGGGGCGGAACGTATTCCCACACCGTCGATCGGGTCGTATTCACCGATGGCAGCTGGGCGCGCACAGACCTGATCAGACTCAACCCGAACGTGCATGCCTACTCGCTGGATTTCACCGGCGTGGCACCGCGGCACCCGTCGCGCTATCGCGTGGACACCTGGTCAGCGCTGCCGCACCTACGCACGTCGGGTCACGAAGCCAGGATCGGCTGGATCCTGAGGCACTCGTTTCCGATGCACTCAACCGCCGAACTGAGCCAGCAGGTGCGCGAAGCCGGCTATCCGCTGGGACCGGCCAACATCAACGAACACGAGGCGATCGCGGCGACGCAGGCAGCGATTTGGTTTTTCACCAACAGGTTGACGCTGGACACCCGCCCGCTCAATGTTCCCGTGACGGTTCGCCGGTCCGCCGGACCCGTATTCACCTTCGAGTTCGACGGCGAACCTCAGCTCGGCGGCTACTCGGTATGGACCGACTCACCCACCGCGGTCAATTTCAAGCTGCAGAAATCACCCAATGGCGTTGTCTGGCAGGATGTTTCCGGATCGGAGCTGACCGCGGGCCCCGGGGCAGGCCGTCACCAGCGCACGTTGGGCCAGGGCAGCACGCTGTCGTCGAGCAGCCACGGCCGCGGAGGGCGCGGATACCGCTACTACCGGCTGGCCGCGAGCTCCGACACGGACACCCCCAGGATCGGGCCCGTCAGCTTCCGGCTCACCGGTGCCCGCTACTACCGCAACGCCGATAAGGTCGTGCACCTGTACAACTACTTGCTTGCGCAGGCGCGTAAGGCCGTTCACGAAACCGGCGAAGCCGCACTGGTCGACCATCGCGCCGGCGCGGACGGGGGGCTCATCGGCCCGTTTCAGGTGCGAATCCCGCTGCTGTTCAGCGCCAACGACGGTCAGGAAGTGGTGGACACCGACGGCTTCACGCTCGGCGGCCCGATCGAACCGGGCACGGATTTTTATTTACGCCAGCCGACTGGCATGTCGGGAATAACGATTACCGCGAAAACCGTTGGCGAACTGCATGGACGCGTACTCACCGGGGTAGCGCTCGACGAGGCGTCGCACCGCTTCACGCCCGTGGCGCTAGCCATCCCCACCGAGATGAACATAGAGTTCGATATTAGCTGGCAGGTCGATGAGGCCTGGTCCTACGTCGTTGGAGACAAAAGGTAGATGAGCATCGCGGAGAACGTCACGGAGTTGATCGGTAACACCCCGCTGGTCCGGCTGAACCGGGTCACCGAGGGTGCGGTCGCCGACGTCGTCGCCAAGCTGGAATTCTTCAACCCGGGCAACAGCGTCAAGGACCGCATCGGGGTCGCGATGATCGACGCGGCGGAGCAGGCGGGCCTGATCAAACCGGACACGATCATTCTCGAACCGACCAGCGGGAACACCGGCATCGCCCTGGCGCTGGTGGCCGCGGCCCGCGGGTACCGCTGCGTGCTGACCATGCCCGAGACCATGAGCGTCGAACGACGAATGTTGTTGCGCGCCTTAGGAGCTGAGATCGTTTTGACGCCGGGCTCCGAGGGCATGCCGGGCGCCATCGCCAAGGCCGAGGAATTGGCCAAGAGCGACCAACGGTATTTCGTGCCACAGCAGTTCGAAAATAAGGCCAACCCCGCAATCCACCGCGCCACCACGGCGGAGGAAGTGTGGCGCGACACCGATGGAAAAATCGACATTTTCGTTGCCGGCGTGGGTACGGGCGGCACCATCACCGGTGTCGCTCAGGTGATCAAGGAACGCAAGCCCTCGGCACAATTCATCGCCGTGGAGCCGGCCGGGTCGCCGGTGCTGTCCGGCGGGCAGAAGGGGCCGCACCCCATTCAGGGTCTCGGCGCCGGGTTCGTCCCGCCGGTGCTGGCGATGGACCTGGTTGACGAGGTCATCGCCGTCGGCAACGAGGAGTCAATCGCCCTGGCCCGGCGGCTGGCCTCGGAGGAGGGACTGCTGGTCGGCATTTCCTCGGGGGCGGCGGCGGTGGCCGCCCTGCAAGTGGCGCGCCGGCCCGAAAACGCCGGAAAGCTCATCGTCGTGGTGCTGCCCGACTTCGGCGAGCGCTACCTCAGCACGCCGCTCTTCGCCGACCTGGCCGATTAGCATGCTCGCAGCCATCCGTCGTGACATCCGAGCCGCCAGGGAACGGGATCCCGCGGCGCCGACCACGCTGCAGGTGATCTTCGCCTACCCGGGCGTGCACGCCATCTGGGCTCACCGCATCAACCACTGGCTGTGGCACCGCGGTGCGCGGCTGATCGCACGTATCACCGCCGAAATCACCCGGATCCTGACCGGAGTCGAGATCCATCCGGGTGCGGTGCTGGGTCCCGGTCTGTTCATCGACCACGCGACCGGTGTGGTGATCGGAGAAACCGCCGAGGTGGGTGAGGACGTGACCATCTACCACGGCGTCACCCTGGGCGGCAGCGGCAGGGACACCGGCAAACGTCACCCCACCATCGGTGACCGGGTAACCATTGGCGCCGGGGCGAAAGTGTTGGGCGCCATCAAAATCGGCGACGACAGCCGCATCGGCGCCAACGCCGTGGTGGTCAAGGAGGTTCCGTCGAGCTCGGTGGTCGTCGGGGTGCCCGGACAGGTCATCAGCCGCAGCCTTCCCGGCAGCCCGGACGATTCGATGATGCCCGATCTCGTCGGTGTGAGCCTGCAGTCGCTGCTTACCCGCGTGACGAAACTGGAGGCCCGGGCCGACGGCGCACGGACCAACCACGTCATCCGGCCGCCCGAGGCCGGCGTCTGGCACGGCGAGGACTTCTCCATCTGAGCCCATCCCCCAAAGGTTGTGGAGCTCAGCCGAACCCGTTCTGATCGCGGGTATTCGCCACGCTGCACCGAACCCTCATTGGCGCGCGCGACAGCGTTGAGCTCGGCGAAGTATTACTCACGCTGAACTTAATCCCGCCGTGGAATGCATCGCCGCCCGCAGCGTTGCACAGTGGGTTATGACCACGACGTGCGACGGCGAAGCTGCCGGGGACCGATCATGACCGAGCTGCATCTAGCGGTGGCGCTGGACGGCTACGGTTGGCACCCCCAGGCGTGGCGATACGCGTTCGCGCACAACGCGACCGGCGGCGGACAACTCAGCGGCCGCTATTGGGCCGCGCTGGCGGGCACCGCTGAGCGTGGGCTGCTGGATTTCCTGACCATCGACGACAGCCTGGACGCACAGCCGGGGCGCCGGGCCGAAATCTCCCCGCGGCGCCTGGCGGGACGCGCCGATGCCACGCTGGTGGCCGCCCGCGTTGCGCCGGTCACCACCCACATCGGCCTGATACTCGTTGCGACGGTCACGCATACCGAGCCGTTCCACATCTCGAAAGCGGTTGCGACACTTGACCATGTTTCGCACGGCCGGGCCGGCTGGCAGGTGCGGGTGAGCCCAACGGCGCACGAAGCGGCGCTGTTCGGCCGACGACCCGCCCCCGCAGGCGACGAACTTTTCGAAGAGGCCGCCGACGCGGTGGAGGTGGTGCGCCGCCTCTGGGACAGCTGGGAGGACGACGCCGTCATCCGCGATCTCGAGACGGGTCGCTACATCGACCGGGCCAAGCTGCACTACATCGACTTCGCCGGCGCGCACTTCTCGATCAAGGGGCCCTCGATCACCCCGCGGCCGCCCCAGGGCCAGCCGGTGGTGGCGGCGCTGGCACACGCGCCGCGGGTCTACGAATTCGCGGCCGCCAACGCCGATCTCGTCTTCGTCACCCCGCGCGACGAGGGCTCGCTGCGAGCGATCCTGGCTGACGTCGACCAGGCGCAGCGCGCTGCGGGCCGAGCGATCCAGGTCTACGCGGACCTGGTGGTGGCGTTGGCTGAAGATCCATCGGCGCCGGTGGCGGCACTGTCCTCCGATGCGCATGTCTTCCACGGAAGCACAAGCGATTTGGTAGAGCTGCTGCTCGCCTGGCAAGACGCCGGAGTCGACGGGGTACGGCTGCGGCCCGCTGTCAACGCCCTCGACCTGCCCGCGATCGTCGACGACCTGGTGCCACGACTGCAGCGCGCCGGCCGATTCCGCACCGGCTACCGTGACGGCGAAACCCTGCGCGAACGCCTCGGACTGGCACCCGCACCGAACCGCTACGCGACGGCCCCGTCATGACCGTCACTCCCCTGTCGATCCTCGACCTCGCACCGATCAGCGCCGGCAGTGACCCCGCCACGGCGCTACGCAACACCATCGACCTGGCCCAGCACGCCGAGCGATGGGGCTACAAACGGTATTGGCTCGCCGAGCACCACTTCGTCGCGGTGGCCAGCTCGTCACCGGTGACGCTGATCGGCCAGATCGCCGCGGCGACAAAACGAATCCACGTCGGGTCGGCCGCGGTGCAGGTCGGGCACCAGACGGCGCTTGCCGTGGTGGAAAGCTTCGGCATCCTCGATGCGCTTCATCCCGGCCGCATAGACATGGGGCTGGGCCGATCCGGGCAGCGGCGCCAAGAGGCGGCCACGTCGGCTCCGGCCCCCGCCGAACGCCAACCCACGCCGTGGCGCGAAATGGACGGCGTGGTCATCCCCACCCCCTTCGACCAGACACCGCTGATGAAAAGCGAGCGGATCCGGGCGCAAGCGTCGGTGCTCGCTCAGCCATGCGCGCAACCGCCCGACTTCGCCGACCAGCTGGCCGATATCGAAGCGATGCTGGACGGCACCTACTCCGTCAACGGCCATGAGCTGCATGCTGTTCCGGGCGAGCACGCCCACTTGACCCCGTGGATCTTCGGCAGCACCACGGGGCAGAGTGCCGAGGTTGCCGGTGCCCGTGGACTTCCGTTCGTCGCGAGCTACCACATCACCCCCGGCACTGCACTCGACGCAATCACCTGGTACCGCAACGCGTTCCGCCCGTCCGCCCGGCTATCCGAGCCCTACGTGGTGGTGTCCGCCGATGTCGTCGTCGCCGAGGACAGCACCACCGCGCGGCACCTCGCATCCGGTTACGGCCGCTGGGTGTATTCCATCCGAAGTGGCCACGGAGCCATCCCCTACCCGGATCCCGATTTCTGCGAGCCCCTGACCGAGGACCAGCAGGCGCTGGTAGCCGACCGCACCGCAACACAATTCGTCGGCAACCCCGACGAGGTCGCCGACCGGCTCGAACTGCTGCGCCGCGTCACAAGTGCCGACGAACTGTTGATCACCTCCGTGACGCACCGGCACGTCGACCGGCTGCGCTCGCATGAACTGATCGCCAAGCGATGGGGATTGACCGGATGACCGTTCGAGAAGCAGTGCGCCGCAAGCGGATACATCTCGGAGCTCACTTCCCTGGGGTGAACAACACCACGGTGTGGTCCGATCCGAGCGCGGGCAGTCAGATCGCGTTCCAATCCTTTGTGCACCTTGCCAAGACCGCCGAGCGTGGACTGTTCGACTTTCTCTTTCTGGCCGAAGGCCTGCGGCTGCGTGAGCACCGCGGCCACATCCACGACCTCGATGTCGTCGGCAGGCCCGACACCTTCACCGTGCTGGCCGCGCTGGCCGCGGTCACGGACAAACTCGGCCTCGCCGGAACCATCAACACCACGTTCAACGAACCATACGAGGTAGCAAGGCAATTCGCGACGCTGGATCACCTGTCCGACGGGCGTTCGGCGTGGAACATGGTCACCTCCTCGGATGCGTTCACCGGGGCGAACTTCCGTCGCGGCGGATTTCTCGCCCACGCCGACCGCTACCGCAGGGCCGAGGAATTCATCGCCGTGGCGCGGCGGTTTTGGGACAGCTGGGCACCAGATGCCGTGATCGCCGACGTCGACGCCGGAATCTATGCCGATCCGGCCCGCATCGGCACCGTCGAACACCACGGTCCGCAATTCGACGTCCGCGGCGTCGCCTCGCTGCCCGCCGGGCCGCAAGGCCATCCGGTGCTGCTGCAGGCCGGCGACTCCGGCGACGGCCGTGACTTCGGCGCCCGGCACGCCGATGCCCTGTTCACGTTGCACGGGTCACTCGAGGCGGGGCAGCGCTACTACGCCGACGTGAAGAGCCGCGCCGCGGCCCACGGGCGAGACCCCGACCAGCTCAAGGTGCTGCCCGGCGCGACGTTCGCGCTGGGCGACACCCCCGCCGAAGCGGAGGACAACGCACGCTGCATCCGCGAGCAGCAGGTCAGCGGCCCGGCCGCGATCGCGTTCCTCGAACAGGTGTGGGGCGTGGACCTATCGGCCTACGACCCCGACGGGCCGCTGCCCGACGTCGACCCCGTCGAGAATCCGGACATCACCCGAGGACGGGTCCGGCACGGCGACCCCAAGACGGTCGCCGAGACCTGGCGCGCCCGAGCGAAAGCCGAGAACCTGTCGATCCGCGAGCTGATCATCGAAGTCACCAGCCGTCAGCAGTTCGTCGGAACTCCGGATCAGGTCGCCACGGAGATCGATCGCTATGTGCAGTCGGATGCCTGCGACGGCTTCATCCTGGTGCCGCACCTGACACCGCACGGCCTCGACGAGTTCGTCGAAAAGGTGGTGCCGCTGCTGCAGGAGCGCGGTAGCTTCCGCACCGAATACCGCGGCACCACGCTGCGCGAGCATCTGGGACTGTTGCCCGCACCGGTGCGGGCGGGAAATCCGGCCGGTATCGCGATCGGCCAGTGAAGGCCGCGCACGCGGCACGGTGAAATTTGCTTGCTCCCCCGCCTGGACTCGAACCAGGAACCCTTCGGTTAACAGCCGAATGCTCTGCCAATTGAGCTACAGGGGACTAACCCGATCGCGGGACGACTCTAGCGTACTGGCACGACCGCACCCAACTGACGCGGACCACCGCCTGCGCCCGCCGCACGTGCACCCCCGCCGGTGAGGCAGGATGGAGCCATCGATAGTCGGGAGGAACGTTTTGATCCGGTATGTCGTGGTGCTTGGACTGGGTTACGTGCTGGGTTCGAAGGCCGGGCGTCGGCGGTACGAGCAGCTCGTCGGCACTTATCGCGCGCTGACCAGCAGTCCGGTGGCCAAGTCGATGATCGAAGGGGGCCGGCGCAAGGTTGCGAACCGAATCTCCCCCGACGCCGGCTTCGTCACGCTCACGGAGATCGACGACCAGACGGCCATCATGGAACGCGACGTCGAGGGCTCGGCCGACGACGTGCTGGCGCCGTCTAATCGTCGCCGCTAGCCTGCTCCAACAGGCTGCGCCGGTAGGACTCCATCGCCACCAGGTCGCCGAATAGGGCGTGATACTCGTCGCCCTGGTCGATCGGCGACATGCGCTGCAGCTTCGACTTCACTTCGGCGATCTGCCTGCCCATCCACACCTCTTGCAGCCGGGCCAGCACACCGCCGATGTAGCGCGGCAGCTTCTCCTCGTCGACCTGTATGGCCTCCACACCCAGCTCGCTGGCCAGGCCGGCGGTCAGGGGCGAGGCTGCCTGATCGCGCACCGCCTCGATCCACTGCGCGCCGGTGGTCCCGCTCGACGTGCCCCCCGCGGTCTCGATGGCCACGCGGATGGCCGCGTACCCGGGGTGGGTGAAGCTTTCGACGGTCAGCGTGTCGAACACCGGCCCGGCGAACGCGGGGTATTGCAGGGCCGCCTTGAGCGCCTCACGTTGTGGCCACAACGTGGGGTCGCGAGGATCCGGACGGCCGGCCCCGGGCTGGGCGGCGACAGGGGCCGGGTCCGCGCCGCGACGCGGAGCCTTGACCCCAGCGCCGCCGCGGGCCTGGGCGTTGGAGGTTTTGGACTGGCTGCGCACCCGGTCGATGACCTGCGCGACGTCGTCCCAGCCGACCCACCCGGCGAGCTGGCGGGCGTACTCGTCACGCAGCGTGGGGTCCTTGATCTGACTCACCATGGGGACACAGCGGCGCAGCGCGGCAACCCGGCCCTCGGCGCTGTCCAGGTCCATCTCGGCGAGCGCCGAACGGATCGCGAATTCGAACAGCGGCGTTCGCCGCGCCACCAGATCGCGCAGCGCGCCGTCGCCGGACTTCAGCCGCAGATCACACGGATCCATGCCGTCCGGCGCGACGGCCACAAAGGACTGTCCCGCCAGGTTCTGCTCGCCGCCGAAGGCCTTGAGCGCGGCGGCCCGCCCCGCCGCGTCGCCGTCGAAAACGTAGATCAGTTCGCCGCGAAAGAAGCTGTCGTCCATCATCAGTCGGCGCAGCATCGAGAGGTGCTCGTCGCCGAACGCGGTGCCGCACGACGCCACCGCGGTGGTGACCCCGGCCAGGTGCATCGCCATCACGTCGGTGTAGCCCTCGACGACGACGGCCTGGTGTCCCCTGGCGATGTCGCGTTTGGCCAAGTCGATGCCGAACATCACGTTCGACTTCTTGTACAGCAGCGTCTCGGGCGTGTTGATGTACTTGGCTTCCATCGGATCGTCGTCGAACAGCCGCCGGGCACCGAAACCGATCACCTCGCCCGCCGAACTCCGGATGGGCCACAACAACCGGCGGTGGAAGCGGTCCATGGGTCCGCGCCGACCCTGCCGCGACAGGCCGGCCGCTTCCAGCTCTTTGAACTCAAAGCCCTTGCGCACCAGATGCTTTGTCAGCGAATCCCAGCCCGACGGCGCGAAGCCGCAACCGAAGTGGCGGGCCGCCTCGGCGTCGAAGTTCCGCTCGGTCAGATACTGCCGCGCCGGCGCGGCCTCGGCGGATTCCAGCGCCGCCGCATAGAACGCGGCCGCGGCCGCGTTCGCCGCGACGAGCCGGCTGCGACTGCCGCGGTCGCGCTGCACGCTGGTCGCCGGGCCGGAGTAAGCGATAGTGTGGCCGATCCGGTCGGCGAGCAGTTCGACCGCTTCGACGAAGCTGACGTGTTCGATCTTCTGGATGAACGCGTACACGTCGCCGCCCTCGCCGCAGCCGAAGCAGTGAAAGTGGCCGTGGTTGGGGCGGACGTGAAACGACGGCGACTTCTCGTCGTGAAACGGACACAGGCCCTTGAGCGAATCGGCGCCGGCACGCCGCAATTGGACGTAATCGCCGACGATTTCGTCGATGCGCACCCGGTCGCGGATGGCCGCGATGTCGCGGTCGGGAATCCGGCCACGACCCCGGGCACGGCCGTCGCCGTCCGCGCGTGATCCTGCCGGGCTTGACATCGGCTCAGTCTAAGGCGCGACGGCGAAAGCTAGCCGGTACCGATGACACCGCAGGCAATGCGGTCCATCGCGTTCTCGGTGTCCTGGGCGCCGTGCAACATCAGTGCGGTCTTGTTACCCGCCAACAGATCGTCCCGGTTGAACGAATCGGTGGTGGTGACCAGGTACGCCGAGCCGTCCTGTCGGACCTGCAGCGACGCCAGATCGCCGCTTTCCGGCTTACCGGTATGCCCGGGGGCCTGGTAATGACCGCCGGCGGACAGGAAGTTCCCGGGCGCACCGCCGGTGGGAGCCACCGAGTTCGGCTCGCACTTGCCGATCTCGTGCACGTGCAGGCCGTGGATCCCGGGCGTCAGGATGCCCGGCGCCGCCGTCTTGACGGTGACGGTCACATAGCCGCCGGTGAAGTCGAAGGTCGCGGTGGCCGCCGAGCGACCATCGGGCGTCTTCAGCTCCGCGCTGAGCGAGCCGCCACCGGGCGCCGGGGGCGTCGTCTCACCGGACGACGTCGGAGCGCCACTTTTCACCGGCGGGGTGGTGCCCGGTTGGGTGCTCGCATGCTGCGGTGAACTGCAGGCAGTCATGGCGACGACGGGAAGCGCCATCAAGAAGGATGCCACAAAGGGCGGGCCGCTGAATTTCGTCATGTCGGGCAGCCTAACTCGCGGCGGCCGCGCCGATCGCCGGACCGGACGACTTATCGGCGACGGGCGACTACGGCCCGCCCTGGCGGGCGTCGATCCGTTCGAGCCGGCCCTCGGTATAGGAGGCGATCTGGTCGACGATGACGCGCCACCGCGCACCGTCGCCGGTCGCGGTGTTGAAGGCCGCAGCAAAGACGGGGTCGAGCGTTCGGGGCGCTCCCGCATACAGCCAGTGCGCCACCCGATGGATGCGTTCACGCTGCCCGGCCTGGGTTTCCTGATGTCGGGGGTCGGACATGATGAACTGCAGCGCGAGGATTTTCAGCAAGGCGACCTCGGCACGCACCAGGTCGGGAACCTGCAACTCGGCCCGGTAGCGCACCAGCGGCCCGGTACCGGCCGCCGCGCGGGTGGTGGCGATGGCGGCCGAGGCGAACCGGCCGACCAATTCACTGGTCAACTGCTTGAGCGCGACCGACGCCGCCAGCGTGGCGTCGTACTTGCCGACGGCGGCGACCACCGGTAGCGCGGAGAGCCGCCGCGCGGCGGCCATGAAGTCGTCGGCGCGCACCCGGGAAAACTCGGTCTCGCCCAGTTTGGCCAGCGCGGCCGCCTCGTCATCGTCGGCAAGCACCCGCAAGTCGATGCGTTGCGACACCACACCGTCCTCGACGTCGTGCACCGAGTAGGCGACGTCGTCGGCCCAGTCCATGACCTGCGCTTCCAGGCACATCCGGCCCTCGGGCGCACCCGCCCGAACCCAGGCGGCCGGCTCGCGGTCGTCGTCGTAAAACCCGAACTTGCGCAGCCCTTCGCGCCGGGGCCACGGATACTTGGTCACCGCGTCCAGCGAGGCACGAGTCAAGTTCAACCCCGCGCTGTTGCCTTGTGCATCAAGGACTTTGGGCTCGAGGCTGGTCAAGATCCGGAAGTTTTGGGCGTTGCCTTCGAAGCCGCCATAGTCCGTCGCGACCTCATCGAGCGCGCGTTCGCCGTTGTGGCCGTAGGGCGGGTGGCCGATGTCGTGGGCCAGCCCCGCCAGCTCGACCAGGTCGAGGTCGCAGCCCAGCCCGATCGCCATTCCCCGCCCGATCTGGGCGACCTCGAGCGAGTGCGTCAACCGGGTGCGCGGTGTGTCACCCTCTCGGGGCCCGACCACCTGGGTCTTGTCGGCCAGTCGGCGCAGCGCGGCGCTGTGCAGAACCCGCGCGCGGTCCCGGGCGAAGTCGGTGCGGTGCTGACCTTCGGTACCCGGCAGACCCGCAGTCTTCGGCGCTTCGGCCACCCGTCGCTGACGGTCGAAGTCGTCGTATGGGTCGTGCTGATTCCCGGTCACCGACGCACAGTCTGCCAGGGAATGCCCGCCGAAGCCCCACTCCTCCTCAGGCCTGTAGGCCTGCATCGTCGCGGGGCTATGCCCAACCGCCCCACTCCTCCTCAGGCCTACAGGCCTGCATCGTCGCGGGGCTAGATTGGCCCTATGCGTTGCACCGCTCGCCTGATCGCCGTCATCGCGACGATCCTCACGGTCGGCTGCGGCGGCGGGTTCCTCCTCGCGCCGCCCGCCAACGCGCAACCGCCATTCCGGTTGGCCGACTACATCACTGACCACGCCGGAGCCCTGTCGGATTCCGGTCGCGGCGCGGTGAACTCTGCCCTGGACAAGCTGTACACCGATCGCCACATCCGGCTGTGGGTGGTCTACGTCGACAACTTCTCCGGGCAGACCGCCACCGGGTGGGCACAACGCACCATGAGCGACAGCGACCTGGGCACCTACGACGCGCTGCTGGCGGTCGGCACCGGCGGTCGTGAATACGCCTTCCTGGTGCCGTCCACTATCAAGGGCGTCAACGCGAATCAGGTCGACAAGTTGCGGCACAACAAGATCGAGCCCGCCCTGCACAACGGCGATTGGAGCGGTGCTGCCGTCGCGGCGGCCAACGGACTCGACACCTCGCCGGGGTCAACGGGCCGGGTGGCGCTGCTGGCCGTACTGGTGGGCGTTCTGCTCGCGTTGGGAGTCCTGTTGCTGGTCATGCGTTATCGCGGCCGGCGCCGCCGCGCCGCGGCGTTGGCCGCGGCACGGCGAGTCGACCCCACCGATGCCGCGGCGCTGGCCGGGGTGTCGCCACAGGCGCTCGACGACCTGTCCCGCGAACTGGTGGTGGACGTCGACAATGCGTTACGCACCAGCGCCAACGAATTGGATTTGGCGGTCACCGAATTCGGCGAAGAGCGGACCCAGCCCTTCACCCAGGCCGTGACCAAGGCGAAAGCGGCTCTGTCCCAGGCCTTCACGATCCGCCAGCAACTCGACGATCAAACGCCCGAGACCCCGGCGCAGCACCGCGAACTGCTCACCCAGGTGATCGTCTCGGCCGCGCGCGCCGACCGCGAATTGGAGTCGCAAACCGAGGCCTTCGAGAAGTTGCGCGATCTGGTGATCAACGCCCCGACCCGGCTGGACTCACTGACCCAGCAGTACGTGGAACTCACCACCCGCATCGCGCCGGCCGAGCAACGACTTGCCGCACTGCACAACGACTTCAGCGCCGCCGCGCTGACTTCGGTGTCCGGCAATGTCACGGCGGCCAAGGAGCGGCTGGCGTTCGCCGACCGCAATATCGGCAGCGCCCGTGAGCTTGCCGCCCAGGCTGTCAGTGGGAAACAGGCCGGTTTGGTCGATGCCGTGCGCGCCGCCGAATCGGCGCTGGGCCAGGCGCGCGCACTGCTCGACGCGGTGGACAACGCGGCCACCGACATTCAGCACGCGATTGACCGGCTGCCGTCGGCCATGACCGATATCCAGAACGACATCAAGCGCGCCGACGACCTGCTGCAGAAGGCACCGAACCCCAAAACCACGCACACCGGTGATCTGGTTGCCGCGCGCGACGCCGCCATCGGGGCCGTCGAGCGCGCCCGGGCCGGTGCCTCCGACGATCCGCTGGGCGCTTTCGGACAGCTGACCAAAGCCGACGCCGGGCTCAACGGGCTACTCGCCACGCTGGCCCAAGAGCAAGCCGCGGTCGAGCAGCTGAACCGGGCTTTGGAGCAGGCGTTGTTCACCGCGCAGTCGCGGGTACGTGCGGTGTCGGACTACATCGACACGCGGCGGGGCAGCATCGGACCCGAAGCGCGCACCCGGCTGGCCGAGGCTAAACGGCATCTACAGGCCGCCGAGGACAAACGCTCGACGCTGCCCACCGAGGCCATCGCCCACGCCCACGCGGCATCGACGCTGGCCGCCACGGCGCAATCCCTGGCCAACGACGACGTGCAAACGGCGCAGCGCGCCTACGCGGGCCGCAGCGGCGGTGACATGGGTGCGATGCTCGGCGGCATCATTATCGGCAACGTCCTCAGCGGAGGCATGCGGGGCGGATTCGGCGGCTGGAGCCCGACGTCATTCGGCGGCAGTTCGTCCGGTGGCGGTTTCCTGGGTGGCGGCGGCCGATTCTGAACAACGCCCAACGCCGGCGATCGTCCGCGCCCTGGGTTGTCTGAGTCTCAACCAGCGGCCGGGGAATGCGGTATCACGCCCGGAGAACGTGGCACGGTGTCGCCTTCCCACCCGCTCCACACACCGTCTGCGACCGCAGTCGGGCGGGGAACGTCAACCGTCTCTTCGGGAACTTCGGCGCCGGCTTCCACCTTGGGCGCCCAGTGGTCGTAGTCATCCGGCGGGACGACCACGCCCCATCTGAGTGGGACCGACAGGCCACCGAGCACGCCGGACTCACCTCGAACTGCCGACACCGTGTCATCCGGCAACGGCGAACCGAGAGGCAATAGCACCCCTGCCCCCTTCCACAGCCGATTAGAGCGTTCGGGCGCTGTGGCGAATCTACTTACACCAACCGGATCACATCGTAAGACAAAGTGAAGAAAATATGCGGGAATTGCCAATTTTTCCTTGGTTGAGCGCACGCTCAACAGCCGCGCGGCCCCCGGCCGGGTCCGCGATCGCGGACGCCGGGCATCGTCCCCCGGATGGCCGACGCGGAGAAATTCATGGCTGACTCAAATCTTCATGCAACGGATCGGTGATCACACAATCGTTGCCGCACAACACTTTACAACTCGACGGCAGTTGAATCCGACGGACGGACGAGGTTTGGAGCGTGCCACGCTAATCGGTCCATCCGGTGTGTGAGCGGACCGGCCCCCACGATTTTCACTAGACGCATCAGATAATTCCGCGCTGCGGATACAACACGGATTCCGGCGCAAAGCTTACATAACCAAGGTATTGAATTCTCGCTGTTTTGCACACCATTCACGTCTGCAACAGCAGCACCGACGCACTATCCCGGGCGGTTGCGCGGAACCACCTTGGGACGAGACCTCACCACTTCCGCCTTGGTGCCGCGGTCCTCGCCCTCGGTGTTCTTCTCCCCGACCGGCATCGCCGCCACCGGCACACCACTGCCCGACGCGGCCGCCGCCGCGGCCGGCGCCCCGGAGCCCACACCCGACATCGCCGGCGTCGCGATGTACGCCGGCATCGACCCTTCCCACGCCGCCGGCACCGACATCGACCCGATGAAGCGCGCGCTACCCAGGCCGGCCGTCGCAATGCCCAAGGCGCCCAACCCCCCGCCGGCCAACGGCTGCAGGTCGGATAACGCGCTACCGGTGCTGTGTGACGAGTTGAGGGGCGGGCTGGTCACGCCGACCAACGTCGGTGCCGTTAGCGGCGCCGACGCGGCGGGTGCCGCCGGGCCGGGGCTGTGGGCGAGCGTCACCATCGGCGTCATCAGCGCGGCCGCCGGATACATGCCGGCCTGCGCCACCGTCGTCAATGTTGCTACCGGTGTTGAGGAAAGCAACGAGACGGCCGGCGAGAACACCGACAACAACGGTTGCAGCTCGGTGACGAACGCGGTCCCCAGTGAGGACAAGCCCTGGAAGAACTGCGACGCGAAATTCAGGGGTGCCGTCACCAAGTCGGCCAGGCCCGCCAGCCCCGCGGACGCTCCGCCACCGCTCGGGGCCGGGGGCGGCACGCTGAACTCCGGCAATGCCTGCGCCATCGATTGCGCCCCGGCGTGATAGCCCAGCATCGCGGCCACGTCCTGCGCCCACATCTCGAGGTACTCGAGCTCGGTCTGTGCGATCGCGGCCGTGTTGATGCCCAAGAAGTTCGTCGCGATCAAGACGAGCAGCCGGGCCCGATTCGCCAGCACCGCCGGTAGCGGCACCGTCGCCACCACAGCCCCCTCGAAGGCCAACGCCGCGATCCGGGCCTGCAAGGCCGCCACCTCGGCTTGTGCCGCCGCGATGACCAGCCATTGCAGATAGGGCGCCGCGGCCACGGTCATCGAGATCGACGACGGCCCCATCCAGGCGCCACCGACCAGATCCGAAATTACGGTTTGAAAAGACGATGCCGAGGTCGACAGCTCAACCGCCAGCCCGTCCCACGCCGAGGCCGCTTCGAACAGAGGTCCGGCGCCCGCGCCGCCAAATATCAAGGCCGAGTTGATCTCAGGAGGGAAGAACACAAACGAGGGAATCATTCGCCAACCCCAACTGACCGTGTCAACGGCTCCGCCCCCGGACGGTTCGACTTCCGCCCGCGGTGCGACTAGCTATCCACTTATGGCCCAGAGGTGATCCTAAGGCAACCTCACCGCCGTACGCCGGACTTTTAGGCAAAGTTTATTTCGCGAATCCGGTGTTCAGCGATGGCGCGTCAGCACCAACGGGGGTCGACGAGACGGGCGCCGCCGCAACGGAAGAATCTACCTACAAGACGGCCCCGCGATCGGGCGATTAACAGCCCTTGAGGCGCGTCGCCAGATAATCGGACACGGCATTCATCGCGACCCGCTCCTGGGACATGTCGTCGCGCCGGCGCACCGTCACGGCGTTGTCCTCGAGTGAGTCGAAATCCACCGTCACGCAGAACGGCGTGCCGATCTCGTCCTGGCGCCGGTACCGTCGCCCGATCGCGCCGGCGTCATCGAAATCGATATTCCAGAACTTGCGTAACTCGGCGGCCAAGTCCCGCGCCTTGGGACTCAGGTCGGCGTGGCGGGACAGCGGAAGCACCGCCGCCTTGACCGGAGCCAGCCGCGGGTCCAGACGCAAAACGGTGCGTTTCTCCATCTTGCCCTTGGCGTTTGGGGCTTCGTCCTCCACGTAGGCGTCGATCAAGAACGCCATGAACGACCGCGTCAGACCGGCGGCCGGCTCGATGACGTACGGGGTGTAGCGGGTGTCGGTGACCTGGTCGTAGAACGACAGGTCGACGCCGGAATGCTTTGCGTGCGTAGACAAGTCGAAATCGGTGCGGTTCGCGACACCTTCCAGTTCGCCCCACGGATTACCGGCGAAACCGAACTTGTACTCGATGTCGACGGTGCGATCGGAGTAGTGCGAAAGCTTGTCGGCCGGATGCTCGAACAACCGCAAGTTCTCCGGATCGATGCCCAGCTCTACATACCACTGCAGCCTCGTGTCGATCCAGTACTGATGCCATTCCTTCGCGGTCGACGGCTCGACGAAGAACTCCATCTCCATTTGCTCGAACTCACGGGTCCGGAAAATGAAGTTTCCCGGGGTGATTTCGTTGCGAAAACTCTTGCCGATCTGACCGATACCGAACGGGGGCTTCTTGCGGGCGGTCGTCACCACGTTGGCGAAGTTGACGAAGATGCCCTGCGCGGTCTCCGGACGCAGATAGTGCAGGCCCTCCTCGGTCTCGATCGGACCCAGGTAGGTCTTGAGCATCATGTTGAATTCGCGCGGCTCGGTCCATTGGCCCGGCTCGCCGGTCTCCGGGTCGCGGATGTCGGCCAGCCCGTTGGGCGGCGGATGGCCGTGTTTGGCTTCGTAGGCCTCGATGAGATGGTCGGCGCGATAGCGCTTGTGGGTGATCAACGACTCGACCAGCGGGTCGTGGAAGACCTCGACATGGCCGGAGGCCACCCACACCTGGCGCGGCAAGATGATCGACGAATCCAGCCCGACGACGTCGTCGCGACCGCTGACCACCGAGCGCCACCACTGCCGCTTGATGTTCTCCTTGAACTCCACGCCCAGCGGGCCGTAATCCCACGCCGACCGGGTGCCGCCGTAGATCTCCCCGGAGGGAAAGACGAAGCCGCGGCGCTTGGCCAGGTTCACTACGGTGTCGATGACGGACGCCACGGGGCGGTGCACTCCCTTTCCGGATTTGGCGGGCACGCGCGGCGGTCAGCCACGCAGCGCAGAGCATCAGTCATGGTAGCGATCGACGCCGCGCTCTTTGACATGCGTCATCATGCATGTGACAGTGGAAGGCAGCCGATAACGATATTCAATGGCGGATACTTTCCCACTACCTGGCACTTCTCGAGGTGATGCCGCTCCCATGACGTCCCCGTCATCTTCTCCCCCGGCTCCGGCCGCCGCGAACGACCCGGGCGTGGGCGCGGTCGCCCACGGCCACGACGCGCTCGCCCCCGGTGGGCATGCCAGAGCCGCGGCATACCCCGTTCCGCCGCCGCGGGACATCCTCGATGCCGCCGGGGAGCTGTTGCGCGCGCTGGCCGCGCCCGTGCGCATCGCCATCGTGCTGCAATTGCGCGAGTCCCACCGCTGCGTGCACGAGCTGGTGGATGCGCTGGCCGTGCCCCAGCCGCTGGTCAGCCAGCATCTGAAGATTCTCAAGGCGGCCGGGGTGGTCACCGGGGAGCGATCCGGTCGCGAAGTGCTCTACCGGCTCGCCGACCATCACCTCGCGCACATCGTGGTGGACGCCGTCGCGCACGCGAGTGAGGAGCCGCGCCAATGACCCGCGTCGGCGACGATGCAGCGCGCAGCGCTGAGAAGGAGCCGCGCCAATGACAGGAACCAGCGTCCGCTCCACCCGGCAGCGTGCGGCGATCTCCACGCTGCTGGAGACGCTCGACGAGTTCCGCTCGGCGCAAGAGCTGCATGACGAGTTGCGCCGCCGCGGCGAGAACATCGGGTTGACGACGGTCTACCGGACGCTGCAGTCGATGGCGGCGGCGGGGATGATCGACACGCTGCGCACCGACACCGGTGAATCGGTCTACCGCAGGTGTTCGGAGCACCATCACCACCACCTGGTGTGCCGCAGTTGTGGCGCCACCATCGAGGTGGGCGATCACGAGGTCGAGGAGTGGGCGACGGCAGTGGCCGCCAAACATGGCTTCTCCGACGTCAGCCACACGATTGAAATCTTCGGCACCTGTTCGGACTGCGGCGGCCGTTAGCCGGTTACGCCGTCAAAGCCCGACGGATCTCGGCGCCGGTGTCCAGCACCAACAGGATCAAGGTCCGCAGGGCCTCGTCGGTCAGGCCGCCGCCCGGGAAGTTGTAACGCAGCATCACGTCGGCGGTCTTGGATGCGCCTTTGCCCGAATTGCGTTGCACGGCCTTATCGTTGACCTTCTCGATCAGGCTCACACTGCCGAAGTTGCTGTCGCGGGCCTGTTTCGTCACTTGCTCGCTGATCTTCTTGGTCAGCGGCAGATCCCAGGCCAATATCTGGGTGAGCGATACCAGATCGAGGCCCTCGGCGATGTTCACCACCCGCAACGAGGCGATGGTGCCGCCGTGGCGCACCGTCACCGCGCCGTCGGCCTCCTCCTCGAGTGGAAGGACGTCGCCGAGTATCGACGCCAGACGCTCCTGCAACGACGGCACTATGCGCTCCCGAATCTGCGGTTGCGGGAGGCGTATTCCTCACACGCCGCCCATAAGTCGCGGCGGTCGTAGTCGGGCCACAGCTTGTCCTGGAACACGTACTCGGCGTACGCCGCCTGCCACAACATGAAATTGCTGGACCGGTGCTCCCCCGACGTCCGCAGGAACAGGTCCACGTCGGGGATGTCGGGCCGCTGCAGGTGATGCCCCACGGTCGACTCGGTGATGCGCTCCGGGTTCAACCGTCCGGCCGCGGCCAGGCGTGCGATTTCCTTTGTGGCTTCGGCAATTTCGGCGCGACCGCCGTAGTTGACGCAGTAGTTGACGGTGATGACGTCGTTGCCCTTGGTCATGTCCTCCGCAATCACCAACTCATTGATCACGCTGCGCCACAGGCGAGGCCGCGAACCCACCCACCGAATCTTGACGCCGATCGCGTTCAGGTTCACCCGGCGCATGCGCACCACGTCGCGGTTGAACCCCATCAGGAAGCGCACCTCTTCGGGGGAACGCTTCCAGTTTTCGGTGGAGAAGGCGTAGAGGCTGAGCCATTTGATGCCGAGTTCGATTGCACCGCAGACGATATCGATGACCACGGCCTCACCCGCCTTGTGGCCGTCGGTACGGGTCAATCCCTGTTGGGTGGCCCAGCGGCCGTTGCCGTCCATCACGATGGCCACATGATTGGGCAACCGATCGGCCTCGATTCTGGGCGGGGCCGCCTTGGAGATGTGTTGCGGTGGGCGGCACGGGCCGCCGTCGGCCGACGGCGGCAGCTCCGGAAAGACGACCGGCCAGGTCGACTTGTCGGGAAACACCGGATAATCGTCGGGCGCGGGCGGCAACTGCGGGAAATCGGCTGCCGCCGTGGCGCGCTCAGCCTTTTGGTCAGAGCCGCCGGCCCAGAGTTTAGCCACAGTCCATATCCTGCCTGATCAGCGCCGCGCGCTGTTCGGCGATGGTGCGGTCGGCGTGATACGTCCGTTCCACGAGCGGCAACGTCTTGAGCTGGCGCTCCAAATGCCACTGCAGGTGCGCGGCCACCAGACCGCTGACGTAGTTGCGGTGCGATTGCGGCGTCTCTTCGGCGAAGTCCCAATCGCCGTCGTGCAGTGCGGACATCAGATCCAGCACCCCCGGCGGCGGTGTCGTCGAACCGGCCGGGCGGCAGTGTGAGCAGACGCTGCCGCCGACGCCGACATGGAACGCCCGATGCGGACCGGGCGTGGCGCAACGGGCGCACTCGGTCAGCGCCGGCGCCCATCCGGCAATGCCCATCGCACGCAGCAGGTAGGCGTCCAGCAGCAGATCCCGGGACCGGCGCCCGTCGGCCACCGCCCGCAACGCGCTCACCGTGAGCCCGTGCAGGGCAGGGGCGGGCGCCCGCTCCTCGCCGGCGAGGCGTTCGGCGGTTTCCAGCATGGCGCAGCCGCAGGTGTAGCGGCCGTAGTCGTTGACGATGTCGGTGGCGAACGCGTCAATCGAGACGACCTGGGTGACGATGTCGAGGTTGCGGCCGGAGTGTAATTGCGCGTCGATGTGCGCGAACGGCTCCAGTCGCGCACCGAATTTGCTGCGGGTGCGGCGCACGCCCTTGGCCACCGCGCGGACCAGCCCGTGATCACGAGTGAGCAGGGTAACGATCCGGTCGGCTTCGCCGAGCTTGTGCTGGCGCAACACAACAGCTCGGTCTCGGTATAGCCGCATCACAATAGTTTTGCACCCCGCCGCGACATTACGGGTATCCGCGCCGTTAGTCTCGTACCCCGTGATTGGCGCTTCTGGGTCGGGTCCTGGGTCCATTTCCGGATCCCGCCGCCGGCGCCTGCCCACACTGACTGACCTGCTCTATCAGCTGGCCAGCCGGTCAGTGACGTCCACCACACTGGTGGGTCGCTCCCTGCACGCCATCCACGCCAGCCAGCCCACGCTGAACGCCTTTCGGGTGGTGCTCACCGAGTCGGCGCTGGCCGACGCGGCGGAGGCCGACCGGCGCCGCGCGGCCGGCGACACCGCTCCCCTGCTGGGGATTCCGATCGCCGTGAAAGACGATGTCGACGTCGCCGGGGTGCCGACCGCCTTCGGGACCGAGGGGTCGGTCGCGCCCGCGGTGCAGGACGCCGAGGTGGTCCGGCGACTCAAGGCGGCCGGCGCGGTGATCGTCGGCAAGACCAACACCTGCGAACTCGGCCAATGGCCGTTCACCAGCGGGCCCGGTTTCGGGCATACCCGCAACCCCTGGTCGCGCCGGCACACCCCGGGCGGATCGTCGGGCGGCAGCGCCGCGGCGGTGGCGGCCGGCCTGGTCACCGCCGCCATCGGCTCGGACGGCGCCGGTAGCATCCGCATCCCGGCGGCGTGGACGCACCTGGTGGGTATCAAGCCGCAGCGCGGACGCATCTCGACTTGGCCGTTGCCGGAGGCGTTCAACGGCATCACGGTCAACGGCGTGTTGGCCCGGACCGTGGCCGATGCGGCGCTGGTGCTCGACGCCGCGTCCGGCAACGTCGAGGGCGACCGGCACCAGCCGCCCCGGATCACCGCCTCCGACTATGTGGGGAAGGCGCCGGGCCCGCTGAACATCGCGCTGTCCACCCGGTTCCCGTACACCGGTTTTCGTCCGAAGCTGCACCCGGAGATCCTGGCCGCGACGCGCGCCGTCGGTAAGCAACTTGAGCTGCTCGGCCACACCGTGGTGCCCGGCAACCCGGACTACGGCATGCGGCTGTCGTGGGACTTTCTCGCCCGGTCGACCTCGGGCCTCCGGGATTGGGAAGAGCGGCTGGGCGACGGCGTCGTGCTGGATCCCCGCACACTGTCCAACCTGCGCGTGGGCGCCGTGCTGGGACAGGCGATCCTGCGCACCGCACGCCGCCACGAAGCGGCCGACCAGCGCCGGGTGGGCTCGATCTTCGACATCGTCGACGTCGTGTTGGCGCCGACCACCGCGCAGCCACCGCCGCTGGCGCGCGCCTTCGACCGATTGGGCGGCTTCGGCACCGACCGCGCCATGGTCGCGGCGTGCCCGCTGACGTTCCCGTGGAACGTCCTGGGCTGGCCGTCGATCAACGTCCCGGCGGGCTTCACGTCCGACGGTCTGCCGATCGGTGTGCAGCTGATGGGCCCGGCGAACAGCGAGGGCATGCTGATTTCGCTGGCCGCAGAGCTGGAAGCCGTATGCGGATGGGCGAGCCAACAGCCGCAGCCGTGGTGGGACGAGACCGCGGAGCCGCCCGGCGGGATCAACGGCTGATCACGCCCTATCCCCCGGGCATCTCGCCGTCGTTCCCGGTGAACGCCTCAATGAGGCTGTGCTGGACTACCTTTGCTCGGGCGTCGAGGCCGGCATGAACCTACCCGACGCCGCGGATCCGTCGTTGCAGACGATCCGGGTGCTCGCCTGATGTGGCGATGATTCGCATCACCACTCACATGAGCCACATGCGTAGCCTGTGCCTGGCATGTGGGTTTTCCCGATTGCGCTAGCACCGGCGCTAGCACGAATGAAACTCACCTATTGATCGGAGGCCGGGCGGGGCGTGTGGCGGCCGCCGCGGGGGTGCGCCGGTTGGGCCGAGGGGGCGTGGCCATCGCCGGGCGGGGCGTCGCCGTCGCCGGCGGGGCATGCGCCGGCCGGATCGCGCGCCGGACTCGCCCACCGAATGCCAGCGCTAAAAACCAAGCCTGCCAAGCTGTTTGGGGTCGCTCTGCCAATTCTTGGCGACCTTGACGCGCAGGTCGAGGTAAACCTTGGTGCCCAGCAGCTTTTCGATCTGGGCGCGCGCGGCCGTGCCGACCTCCCGCAGCCGGGCACCGCCCTTGCCGATGATGATCCCCTTCTGGCTGTCGCGTTCGACGTAGAGCAGGGCATGCACGTCGATCAGGTCGTCGCGATCCTCCCGCGGGTTGACCTCGTCGATGACCACCGCCAGCGAATGCGGCAGCTCGTCGCGAACGCCCTCCAGGGCGGCCTCGCGGATGAGCTCGGCCATCAGGACCTCTTCGGGTTCGTCGGTCAACTCACCGTCGGGGTAGTAGGCCGGACCGGGCGGCAGCGCCGCGGCCAGCACATCGATCAAGATGTCGACCTGCGCCCCGGTCACCGCCGACACCGGGACGATTTCGGCCGAGTCGCCGACCAGCTCACTGGCCGCCACCAACTGCGCGGCTACCCGATCCTTGGGCGTCTTGTCGATCTTGGTGACGATGGCCACCAGGGCCGTCTTCGGTGCGGTCGCGCGAATCTGCTCGACGATCCACCGGTCTCCCGGACCGATCGTCTCGTCGGCCGGGATGCACAGCCCGATCACGTCGACTTCGGAATAGGTGTCGCGCACCAGATCGTTGAGGCGCTTGCCCAGCAGGGTGCGCGGCCGGTGCAACCCGGGGGTGTCGACCAGGATGATCTGGAAGTCTTCCCGGTGCACGATGCCGCGGATGGTGTGCCGGGTGGTCTGTGGCCGCATCGAGGTGATCGCGACCTTGGTCCCGACGAGCGCGTTCGTCAGTGTCGATTTCCCGGTGTTGGGGCGACCGACCAAACATACGAAACCGGAACGGAATTCAGTCATCCTGGGCGGACACCTCGCCGTCGGATGAACCGTCGGATTCGGCCGGGCTGAGCAGGACGGTGTTGATCCGCACCCGGCCCCGGTGGTCGGCGCCGCCCTCGGCCTGCAGCCGCACACCGTGGGAGACCACCTCGGCGCCCGGCAGCGGGACCCGGCCCAATTCCAGGGCGAGCAAACCGCCCACGGTATCGACATCGAGATCGTCGTCGAACTCCACGTCATACAGCTCGCCCAGGTCTTCGATCGGCAACCGCGCCGACACGCGGAAGTGTTTGTCGCCCAGATCTTCTACCGGCGCCGTTTCGGCCTGGTCGTACTCGTCGGCGATCTCGCCGACGATTTCCTCCAGCACGTCTTCGATGCTGACCAGACCTGCGATCGCACCGTACTCGTCGACGAGGAGAGCCATGTGATTGCGGTCTCGCTGCATTTCCCGCAGCAGCGAGTCCAACGGCTTGGAGTCCGGCACGAATACCGCCGGCCGCATCACCTTCGACACCAGCGGGGTCCTGCCGCCGTCGCCCAACAAAACAGTCTGCTGCACAAGATCTTTCAGGTACACGACGCCGAGGATGTCGTCGACGTTCTCGCCGATCACCGGGATTCGGGAATGCCCGCTGCGCACCGCCAGGTTGATCGCCTGGCTGGCGAACTTGTCGCTTTCGATCCAGATCATCTCGGTGCGCGGCACCATCACCTCGCGGGCCGGGGTGTCACCGAGCTCGAAGACCGACTGGATCATCCGTCTCTCTTCGGCGGCGACCACACCGCGCTGCTGGGCCAGATCAACGACTTCGCGCAACTCGATCTCGGAGGCGAACGGCCCGTTCCGCAGGCCGCGGCCCGGAGTCACCGCGTTACCCAGCACCACCAGCAACCGGCTGATCGGCATCAACAGCCACGAAATCGCTTGCAGGGGAAGAACTGTCGTCAACGCAATGGAGTAGGCGTTCTGACGGCCGAGGGTACGCGGCCCCACCCCCATGACGACGAAGCTGGTCACCACCATGATGGCCGCGGCGCCGAACAATCCCCAGCGCAGCCCGAAGTTGTCATAGAGGAACACCACCAGCAGCACGGTCGCCGTGATCTCGCAGGTGATCCGCAGCAGCACGACAAGGTTGATGTAGCGGGGCCGCTCCGACATCACCTTGGACAACGCCACCGCGCCGGGCCGCTCGTCGCGCACCAACTCCTGAACCCGGGCCAGCGACACCGTGCTGATGGCCGCATCGATCGCCGCGAACAATCCACCCAGCGCGATCAGCGCCACCGCGCCGAGCAGCTCAGACCAGCCGGTCATGTGTCAGCGTTCTGCTCCTCGGTGCGGCTCCGTCGAGCCAGCAGCCACGCGATCAGGCCCACCACCACCGCGAATCCCCCGAAGCGCAGCGCCAGGGTCCACCCGGACTGGTGGGGTTCGCCGGGTTCCTGGTGGTGAACTGCCAGCAGCACCAGGAAGCTGCCGTCGTCGGTGGGACCGACGCCCGGCGTCGGCTGGGTCTTGATCACCCTGAGCTGGGCGGGGGCGCTGGTGGAGTTGTCGACCTGCCCCCAAGCCAGAGTGGAGTCGTCGAACAGGAAGGTGTCCTGGCCGCCCGCGGGTTGACTGCCGTCGTGACCCACCACGGCCACGTGGCCCACTTCGACGGTCTCGCTCTTGGCGGGCACGGACACCGTGACGTTCTCGTACAGCTTCGGGGGCGCCGGCGGTCTGTAATCGGGCGGCGGCGGACCGTTGTAGCCGTTCAACGGTATTGACCCTCCGCCGTAGAAGCTGCCAGCCGCCACGTAGCTGTCGCCGACCGCGGTGAACGGGACGACGCCGACGGTCGTGGCGTCGAGCACCATCCGGGCGCCGCGCGCCAGGTAGGCCTGCTGGTAGGCCCCGTTATAGAGGTAGCGGAACGTGATCGGCTGATTGAGCGGGTTGTAGATGGTCGGGCGGCGATAGGCATCGTCGTAGTCGATGTAGTCCCAGTGGCGCGGACGGACAAACTTCTGATCGTCGATCTTGAGGATGTCGACGTTCTCCCGGTGGGAACTCACGACGTTCTGCACCTGCTGGTTGAAATCCATTTGGGTCGGCGGCTTCGGCGGGTTGGCGGGGTCGACGCGCGTCACCGGTGCGGCTTTGGCCGCCGCGATCGCCAGCGACGGCGCATCCAGCCCTCTCGGCGGCGCCACGACCGGGGCGTTGCGCGGCGCGTCGGGGCCCGGCGGGTTGATCTCCAGCGCCGGAACGCTCTGACCCGAGTTCGGCGGCGGCAGGACCAATGGGTTCTGCGCCGGCGGTGGCATCGGGGGCGGCTCGTACACCGGGATGGGAACTTCCGGAGCCCGCGTAGGCGCGTTGCTCGGAGGCCCCTGGACCCCGCGGCGGTCCTCGTTGCAGACGTTCGCCGTGTGATAGGCGTTCACGTAGAACATGCAGTGCTGACAGGCGACGGGGTTGGATCCGGGGCCTGCGCACGGGGCGGCCTGCGCCTCGGTGGTCGTGACCAACACCGACAAAGGTGCGAATGCGATGGCGGCTGCCGCCAAGATGCTGAGTGGCCTCAATTGTCGAAATACCTTGACTTGTCTAGCAATCGGCGGTCCCGCTCCTGTTGGCGGTCCTGGTGGTACGCCTCGACCTGCTCGGCGACCCACTCTTCGAGCAACCGGTCCTGAAGGGCGAACATCTCTTTTTCCTCTGCCGGCTCGCCGTGGTCGTAGCCGATCAGATGAAGCACCCCGTGGATGGTCAGTAGGGCCAGCTCGTGCCCCAGGTTGTGCCCTGCCGCGGCGGCCTGGCCGGCCGCGAATTCCGGGCAGAGCACAATGTCGCCCAGCATCGAGGGGCCCGGCTCGGGGGCGTCCGGACGCCCACCCGGCTCGAGTTCGTCCATCGGAAAGCTCATCACGTCGGTCGGACCGGGCAGGTCCATCCACCGCATGTGCAGGTCGGCCATCGCGGCCGTGTCCAGCAGCACCATCGACAGCTCGGCCGCCGGATTGACGTCCATCTTGGCGATGACGAACCGCGCGACGCTGATCAGTTCGGCCTCGGAGACGTCGATACCCGATTCGTTGGATACCTCAATGCTCATAACCCGCTCACCGCACCATCATCGGCGACCGCGCGAGCCCGTGGCCCGCCGAGACGCCCGGTTCATCGTCAGACCGGGCTCTTCAAACTTCGCATAGGCGTCCACGATCTCCGAGACCAGCCGGTGGCGGACCACGTCCACACTGGTCAGCTCCGCGACGTGAATGTCATCGACGGTGTCCAGGATTTCCATCGCCGAGCGCAGGCCCGACCTGGCGCCGCCCGGAAGGTCGACCTGGGTGATGTCTCCGGTGACCACGATCTTCGATCCGAAGCCGAGCCGGGTGAGGAACATCTTCATCTGCTCGGCGGTGGTGTTCTGCGCCTCGTCGAGGACGATGAACGCGGAATTGAGGGTGCGACCGCGCATGTAGGCCAGCGGCGCCACCTCGATGACCCCGGCGGTCATCAGCTTCTGGATCAGCTCGGGATCCATCATGTCGTACAGCGCGTCATACAACGGACGCAGATACGGATCAATCTTCTCGCTCAGCGTTCCGGGCAAAAAGCCAAGGCGCTCACCGGCTTCCACGGCCGGGCGAGTCAAGATGATGCGGCTTACCTCTTTGCTTTGCAGGGCGTTGACCGCCTTGGCCATCGCCAGATACGTCTTGCCGGTGCCGGCCGGGCCGACCCCGAAGACGACGGTGTTGGCATCGATGGCGTCGACGTAGCGCTTCTGATTGAGCGTCTTGGGCCGGATCGTCTTCCCCCGCCGCGACAAGATGTCCAGCGTGAGCACTTCGGCCGGCGACTCGTTGTCGGTGCCGGCCACCATGGCGACACTGTGGCGAACCACCTCCGGGGTCAACGGCTGACCCCCGGCAACGATGGCGACCAGCTCGGAGATCACCCGCTCGGCGAGCGCGACGTCGGCGGGCTCACCCGCAACGGTGACCGCGTTGCCACGCACATGCAGGTCCGCCTTCAGGCTGCGCTCCAAAGCCCGGAGATTCTGGTCCGCCGAACCCAACAGGCCCATGACGACATCGGGCGGAACGTCGATGCTGCTGCGAACCTGAGCAGAGGACGGGACAGCGGCGGCTGCGTCAGCAGCGCTGGTCTCGCGGGGCGTCACGTGGCTCTCGATGCCTGCTTTCTCGGGCTTGTCGGTGGGTTGCGGGGCTGCCTCAGTCTACGCCGAGGGCCCGGTTTGGTCAGTGCTCAGCAACGTACTCGACGGCGGGCCGGTGTCGCGAACCTGCAGCACGTGGCCGTTTGCCGGGACCTCGCCGCGCTGTTCCCAGCGTGGGGTCAGCACACCGAGGGCGCCCAGGGCCACCGCCGCAGCGGTCGACGTCCGCAGCACCTGGGGACCGAGCCGCACCGCCGCCGCGCCCGCGTCGGACAACGTGGCCATCTCGTCCTCCGTGATGCCGCCTTCGGGACCGACCACCAGCAGCACTGATGTCGCTTCCGCAAGCTCGACACCGACGAGTGGATCGGTGGCCGACTCGTGTAAGACCAGCGCAGTCGCGCCAGCCGCAACGTCATCGCGGATTCGCTGAGCCAACGCCGCGGTGGACAGCACGCCGTCGACCGGCGGAATGTGCGCCCGACGGGATTGCCGCGCCGCCGACCGGGCGACCGCCCGCCACCGGCGCAGGCCCTTGTCGACCCGGTTGCCCTGCCAGCTGGCCACGCACCGCGCGGCGTGCCATGCCAGGAAAGCGTCGGCGCCGGCCTCGGTGGCCAACTCGATGGCCAACTCCGAACGCTCGGACTTCGGCAGCGCCTGCACCACCGTCACGGGTGGGGAACCGGGCGCGACGCTCCAGCGCTCGAGCACCCGCGCGCGCAGCCCGTCGCGCCCGGCGTGCTCCACCTCGCAGTGGGCCAGGGCTCCGGCGCCGTCGCCGAGCACGAGTTGCTCACCTGGGCGGATTCGGCGCACAGTAGCGGCGTGAAAACCCTCGTCACCGCCCAGCACGGCGAGCGAACCGGGCTCTGGCAGGTCGTCAAGATAGAACAGGGTCGCGACCATCTGCGCGCCTTCCCCCGACTAGCGCCCGGTGAAGGTTTCGCGGAGCCGGCTGAACAGTCCCCCGCCGGCGTGGGTCGAGTTGACCTCGGGCACGTCGCGGCTGCGGCGGGTCTTGAGCTCACGCAGCAGTTCGGTGTCGCGGTGGTCCAGCCGGGCGGGAACCACCACCTCGACGTGCACATGCAGGTCGCCACGGGTGCCGGACCGCAGGTGCGGCATGCCGTGGCCACGCAGCGTGATGACCGAAGCCGGTTGGGTTCCGGGTGGGATGGTGATCTCGCTGATGCCGTCCAGGATCGCGTCGACGGTGATGGTGGCGCCCAGCGCCGCGTCGACCATCGGCACCGACACCGTGCAATGCAGGTCGTCGCCTTCGCGGACGAAGACGTCGTGGGGCTGTTCGTGCACCTCGACGTACAGGTCACCGGCTGGGCCTCCGCCGGGCCCGACCTCACCCTGGGCGGCGAGCCGCACCCGCATGCCCTCGCCGACACCGGCGGGGATCTTGACGCTGATCTCACGGCGTGCCCGCACCCGGCCGTCGCCCATGCATTGGTGGCACGGGTCGGGGATGACGACACCGACGCCGCGGCAGGTCGGGCACGGCCGTGACGTCATCACCTGACCCAGCAGCGAACGCTGCACGGTCTGGACCTCGCCGCGACCACCGCAGGTGTCGCACGGGACCGGTGCCGAGTCGCCGTTGGTGCCCTTGCCCTGGCATCGGTCACACAGCACCGCGGTGTCGACGGTGACCTGTTTGGTCACCCCGGTGGCGCACTCTTCGAGGTCGAGCCGCATCCGCAGCAGCGAGTCCGAGCCCGGCCGGACCCGGCCGATCGGGCCGCGGCCGGTCCCGCCGCCGCTGAAGCCGCCACCGAAGAAGGCCTCGAACACGTCGCCCAGGCCGCCGAATCCGCCGAACCCGCCGCCCGCAGCGGCGGCGTTCTCCAGCGGATCCCCGCCCATGTCGACGATCCGCCGCTTCTCGGGGTCGCTCAGCACCTCGTAGGCGGCGCTGATCTCCTGGAATTTCGCCTGCGCGGCCTCGTCAGGGTTGACGTCGGGATGCAGTTCGCGCGCCAGTTTGCGGTAGGCGCGCTTGATCTCCGCGTCGCCGGCGTTTCTGCTCACGCCGAGCAGCCCGTAGTAATCGCGTGCCACGCTTGACTCTCCTATATCTGGTTTTTCCCGCGCCTACCCACTCTGTTGGTGCGCGTTCATCGGGCACCCAGGACTTCGCCGATATAAAGGGCAACTGCAGCAACGCTGGCGATAGTTCCCGGATAGTCCATCCGGGTGGGCCCCAGCACACCCATTCCTCCGTAAACGGTGTCGGAGGTGCCGTAGGCGGTGGTCACCACGGACGTGCCCAATATCTGCTCGGCGGCCGTCTCGTGGCCGATGCGCACCGTAACCTTACCGGCTTCCTGCTGGGCGGCCAGCAATCGCAGCACCACCACCTGCTCCTCCAGCGCTTCCAGGATGGAGCGCAACGAGCCACCGAAATCGGCCGCGTTGCGGGTCAGGTTGGCGGTGCCGCCCAACAGCAAGCGTTCTTCGGTGTGTTCGACGAGGGATTCCAGCAAGACCGTCGCCGACCGGCCGACGGCATCACCCAGGCCGTCCGGGCTGCGCAGCTGTCCGGCGAGGTCGGCCACCGCGACCGAAGCGGCCGACAGCTTCTTGCCCACCAGCGCCTGGCCGAGCATCTCCCGCAGCTGGGACAGCTCGTGATCGTCGATGACGTCCCCGAGTTCGACGACCCGCTGGTCGACCCGGCCGGAGTCGGTGATGACGACCATCAGGAGCCGCGCCGGGGTCAGGGCGATGACCTCGAGGTGGCGCACGGTGGACGACGAGAGGGTGGGGTACTGCACGACGGCCACCTGCCGGGTCAGTTGCGACAGCAGCCGCACGGCCCGGCGCAGGACGTCGTCAAGGTCGACCCCGGACTCGAGGAAGCTCTGGATCGCGCGCCGTTCGGCTGAGGACAGGGGCTTGACGTCGTCGAGCCGGTCGACGAATTCGCGGTAGCCCTTTTCGGTGGGCACCCGTCCGGAACTGGTGTGCGGCTGGGCGATGTAGCCCTCGGCCTCGAGTACCGCCATGTCGTTGCGGACGGTGGCGGACGAGACGCCGAGGTTGTGGCGCTCCACCAACGCCTTGGAACCGATCGGTTCTTTGGTGGCGACGAAGTCGGCGACGATGGCGCGCAGCACCTCAAACCGACGGTCATCGGCACTTCCCACCGGCCGCCACCTCCTTCGATACCGCGTTGACCGGATTCATTTTACGGGCTCGGGCGGCGCCGGCCGTTACCAGCGGCCGCGACGCGGGCGGCGGCTGTCGGAGGACGTTCTTGGAGCACATCGGTACTGACGGACCACGACCCGGCTAGCCTTTCAGAATGAACCGGTCGGGCCACAACAATCAGTCGGGAAAGGTCGGCCGATGATCTTCAAGGGCGTGCGCGACGGCAAGCCGTATCCCGAGCACAACCTGTCCTACAAGGATTGGTCGCAGATACCGCCACAGCAGATTCGGCTCGACGAATTGGTCACCACCACAACGGTGCTCGCGCTGGACCGGCTGCTCTCCGAGGACTCGACCTTCTACGGCGATCTCTTCCCCCACGCGGTGCGGTGGAGGGGCATCATCTACCTCGAAGACGGCCTGCATCGTGCGGTGCGGGCTGCGCTGCGGAACCGCACCGTGCTGCACGCCCGGGTGTACGACATGGATATGCCGCCGGCTCCGCACGGGTAAGTGTCACGTTCGGGGCTCGCCGCGTGTCGACCTGGTAAGGACGTTGGTTTCCCACCACAACTTGCCAGGAGGATCGCCATGCCACGGCTGCAAGGAGTCTCCGACCGCGACGCCGGCCTCGGCGCGAAGATCGCCTTCTTTTTCACCAGGCGCAAGCTCGCGCAGATGACCGGGCTGGAAACTGCCGGGATGCTGGAACCGCTGCGGATGTATGCGCACATCCCGCGACTGCTCAACGCCTACGGAAAGTTGGAGCAGGCCGAGTCGAAATTGGACGTGTTCAGTCCCCGTCAGCGGGCGCTGGCCGAGCTGAAGTCGGCGACGACGGTGGGCTGCGAATACTGCATCGACCTCGGCTCCCAGATCGCCCGCCGCTGGGGCATCACCGATGAAGAGCTGTTGGCCCTGGCCGATTATCAGGACGCGTCATGCTTTTCCGACGACGACAAGCTGATCCTGCAGTACGCCACCGCGATCAGCCGCACCCCGGTCGAGGTGAGCGATCAACTTTTCGCCGCGCTGCGCGCGCACTTCGACACCGCCCAACTGGTCGCCCTGACCCACGTCATCGCGCTGGGCAACCTTCGTGCCCGATTCAACCTCGCACTCGATATCGGCTCGTCGGGCTTTTCCGGTAACCGGGTGTGCGCCTTGCCCGAGACCGGCCGGCCGTGACGGCGGATGCCTCCTTGGCGGCACGCTTCGAGGCGGCCCGGCCACAGCTGGGCGCCGTCGCCTACCGGATGCTGGGCTCGATCGACGACGCGCAGGACGTGGTGCAGGAGGCGTGGCTGCGGCTGAGCCGCAGCGACTCCGACGGTATCGCCAACCTGGACGCCTGGCTGACCACCGTGGTGGCGCGCATCTGCCTGAACATGTTGCGCGACCGCCGAACCCGTGGCGGCGACGAGCCGGTGGCCCACCTGCCCGATCCGATCGTGGAGGCGGAAGGTGAATTCGACCCCGAGCACCGCGCGATGCTGGCCGATGCGGTGGGGCTGGCGCTGTTCGTGGTGCTGGACACGCTGCCGCCGGCGGAGCGGCTGGCGTTCGTGCTGCACGACGTCTTCACCGTGCCGTTCGATCAGATCGCGGCCATCGTCGACCGGACGCCGGAGTCGGCCCGCAAGCTGGCCAGCCGGGCCCGGCGACGGATCGAGCAGGCCGACCCGGCTCCCGACGGCAGCCTGGCCGCACAGCGCGAGGTGATCGACGCCTTCTTTGCGGCGGGGCGCAGCGGCGATTTCGGCCACCTGGTGGCTGTGCTCCATCCCGACGTCGTGTTGCGCGGCGACTTCGGTGCCGCCGCGGCCGGCTTCCGCGCCGAGGGCGCGGCCTCGGTGGCCGAGCTGGCGCGCGGGTACGCCGGGCCGGAACGTGAGGTGCGTGCCGCGACCGTGAACGGCGCCGCCGGCGCGGTGATTTTCATCGCCGGCCGTGCGGCATCCGTCATGGGTTTCGTGGTGCGCGGCGACCGGATCCGCGCGATCGACGTGCTCGCGGATCCGGCCCGCATCGCCAAATTGGACCTGCGCGCGTTACGCGCCGATCACTGACCGGCGGCCTGCAGCAACTCCATCGCCGACGCCCGTGACAGCACCCAGCCGCCCTGGTTGACGAAGGTGACGTTCTGCGTGACCGGCGACACCAGCTTGGGGCCGGAGACCGCAACGTCGGCGGTCGCCGAACCGGCCGCGGCCGGCTGGATGTTCGTGACGTCGAACGACAGCGGCAGGTCGCCGTTCTTGGCCGCCTTCTGCAGCTTCTTGTCGGCGACGTGCGCTTCGATCCCGCTGATGCCGCCCTGCACCAGGTTGCTCTTGCTGGTGAACGAAACACTCGGGTCGGCCAGGCTGTTCAGGACGCCCGTCAGCTGGTCGGGTGTCGGCACATTGGCACCCGCGACCGGCTGGGCCGGCGGCGGATCCTGCGGAAGCGGTGCGCCGACGGTGGTGAGCCGCACTCCGGCGGCCGGCGCGCTCGGCGTCGCGACGGAGGCCACGCCGGCGGCAGCGCCCCCGACGATAGCCAGCGCCGCCACGCCGGTGGCAATGGTCTTGACGGTTTTCATAGTTCCCCCTTCGATGGGCACGAATGTCGACGCATTGTTGGCAATCCGCACCGCGCCTTCGCGACGGTGTGGATGGTGTCAGCGTGCCCGTTGCGTCTGTTGTTTCGTGTCTCGGCACCGATACGTTACGGCCCACCGATGTGGAAAAAACATGAGCAAACTGTGCGCCGGCTGTGCGACGACGTCCGGCGCCGACGGGGTCGAGCGGCTCGGTGCCCCGGGGGCCGGCTGAGATGCCAAACCCCATGCGCCGCCTTCCGGGGCGCATGGGGTCTTCGTGACCGCCGGCATGCGCCGGCGAATCCACCAAATTGGCAACGGCTTACGCGGTATGCACCGCGATCCACCTAGTTCATCGCGGTCGCCGCCTGGATCAGGGCGATCGCCGCGTCGTGCTGCAAGACCCAGTTGCCGCCCTGGTTGACGAACACCAGGTGCTTGCTGACCGGCCCGGCGAACTTGGGCCCCGTGATGCCGACATCGGCCTGGGCCATGTTCGGCCCCGCCGGCGCGATGTTCGTCACGTTGAACTGCTCGGGGAAGTTCCCGTTGCGGTAGGCCTTCCTCAGGTCGTGGTCGGCGACCATACCCTCGTTTTGATTGATGCCGTTTTCAACGAAGTTGTTCTTGTCCCTGTAGTTGACGCCGGGGTCGGTTACTTGGTTGCAGAGGTTCGCCAACTGATCCGCCGTCGGCAGCTGCCCCGGCGCTCCCGGCGGCGGGGGCGGAGGCGGCGGCGGATCCTGCGGCAGTGGCGCGCCGACGGCCGCCAGTTGCACCTGATCCAGGCCGATCGGTGCTGCAATGGAAGCCACACCGGCGGCGGCGCCGCCAATGGCGGTCAGTGCCGCCACGCCCGTGGCAATGGACATCACGGATTTCACAGGTCCCCCTTCGATGCACATGGACCGTGGCGGGATCCTGCGGATGGCCGCGCGTGGTCCACGTCTCCATGGTTGAAGATGGTGTAAGTGTGCCCTGCGACTCGCGGATTTGTGTCTCAGGCCGGTCACGTTACGACGACGCTACGGCCGCGACCTGTGAAAGCACGCTAAAGGAACTGTGCCGCAAGCCGGTAACGGCGACCTTTGCCCCCGCAGAACCCGCGCGGTTCGCGGCCGGTCACTGGACGGCAAGCGCCTCGATCAGGCTCTTGGGCCGGATGTCCGACCAGTTCTGCTCCACGTACTGCAGGCAGTCCGCGCGGCTGGCTTCGCCGAACGCCACCCGCCAGCCGGCCGGCGTGTCAGCGAAGGTCGGCCAGAGGCTGTGCTGCTCCTCGTCGTTGACCAGCACCACAAAGCTCGCGTTGTCGTCGTCAAAGGGGTTGGCGCTCATCGTGTCTCCTTCTCACGGGATACTTGGACGGGCTGACGGTGGAACCCAGCACCCGGTCGGACAGCAGTCCAAGGCAGCTCAGGTTGGGAAACCCGGGCCCCTGGGTGAGTCCCGACAGGTTCGGCAGGAACAACTTGGGTGTCACGTCTGTGACGGCCAGGTCGTAACCTATCGCCTCCTGCAGCCGCTCCGAAGTCAGGGGTCCACCCAGACCGAGTTCCAGCAGATCAAGTGCGTCCTGGCTGAATAACGGTGCGAACCAAAGCGAGTCGGCGCCGGAGCCGTCGATGACGAGATCAAACCCGTGTACCGTCTCCAGGTTCTCGCTGCCGCGGTTGGTGGACAGCGTCAACCGGATCTGACCCTCCTTGCCGACCGCGTGGGCGACGCGGCCCCGCAGGTGGTGGATGCGATCGTCGGCCAGCAGGGCTTCCTGCACGTTGGACGAAAACACCCCACGGTCGGTGCGGGCCAACGCATCGCGGCGTTCGGCGAGGGTGAGGGCCGGCCAGTTGGTGGGATCGGAGAACAGCGAGTTCTCGAAAAAGCCCTCGCCGCGGGTGAACAACGTGGCCTGCGGGGAAATCACCGTGATGCTCGACACCCGGTGCCGGAACAGCTCATAGAGCATGGCCGCGGCCGTCTCGCCACCGCCGATCACCGCTACCCGCTCCGCATTGATCCGGTCGTGATTGGCGGCGCGGTCCCAGAACTGGGCAATCGACAGCATACGCGGATTGCCGGGAAGCAAAGACTTTTCGGCCTGGCCGGGGCCGGTGATCATCAACGCGTCGGCGTGCACGGTGGTCTCGTGAGTGTGCAGCGCCCACCGGTCCCCGGCGATCGCCAGGCGTTCGACGTCACCGTGCACCACCTTCATCCCCACGTGGTCGGCGACCCAACTCAGGTACTGGCTCCAGCGGCGATGCGTCGGCGCGGGCCTGCCACGGTCGATCCATTCGGCGAACGACGCCGTCGCGATCAGATAGGACTGCCAGCTGTAGCGGGTCATCCGCTCGTCGAGTTCGGCGTTGCGGCGCGGCACCAGCGCCGAGCGGTAGGGAAACCCGACGTCTTTTTCCGGGCTGGTGCCCAGCCGGTGTGCGCCATCGGTCCAGCCGCCGCTGGCCTGCCAGTTCGCCGCGACACCGATGCGCTCCACGGCGATGACGTCGGGCACCTCGACACCCATGTCGCGCAGCGCGAAAGCCTTGGCGGCCACGGCCACCGCCTTGGCGCCGGCACCGACGATCGCCAGTGTGCTCATTTCACCATCTCCCGCAGTGAGTCGATCCAAAGATCCTGTAGCGCAGCGATATCCGCGTCATCGAGAATGTCGGGCAGGGCGCGCCACTGCGCGGCGAGAACCCTCTCCCCGCCATAAGTGAGCACCATCGCGGCGATGGTGAGCTCGTGGCGCACCGCCAGCTCCGGCTCCGGGACCGGCGACACCCGGGCGAGTAGCTCGCGCTCGAGCCGTAGCCCGGTGCCGCCGTCGGTGTGGGCGGCACCGAGATAATTGAGCAGCAGCTGCGGGGAGCGGAGGCCGGCGAGCCGCTCGGCGGGATCGTCCCCCAGGTAGCGCAGCAACCCGTAGTCGAGGCCGTCGCCGGGGATCGCCGCCAGCCGCTCCCCCACCTGGTGCGGATCAATCGAGTCCAGCCGTACCGGGTAGATGGAGCTGAGCAATCCCACCGTGTCGCCGGTGTCGATGGTGTGTGCACCCGGACCGTCCACCAAACCGTCGGCGCGGCCGTGTGTTTCGAGTGCCAGCAGCGGGGGTGGTGTGGCCTGACCGCGCAGCTGCCGCCAGCGGGTCATCGTCGCGGCGGTGGCGGCGACCAGCAGGGTGGGCAACGGCAGGCCCGAATTCAGCAGCCGGCGGGTGACGTCGGCGTCGGTGGCGGCGTTGCGGACGATCAGATCACGCGCCCGGTCACGGCTCGGATCGACCCGGCGGGCACCGAGGTCGGGATCGTCACCGTCCAGCTGAGACGCCCAGAACTGCACCGTGTCCAACCGGTGCGCCCGCGCGATGAGCACCTCGGCCCAGCGCCGATAGCTGGTGTGCTCGCGGATGGGTGCCGGTGAGTGTCCGGTGGCCGAGGCCGTCAGGGCCGCACCGAGTTCACCGAGGATCACGCGCCACGACGCCGGATCCAGCGCGACCACGTGCGCGGACAGCAGCAGAACGCTCTCGCCCGCCGGCGGCCGAAGCCACACCGCGGACAGCAGCGTTCCAAGTTCGGGGTCCAGGCGATCGACGGCCTCCGCGACGTGGGCCGGTACCGCTGCGACCAGATCGCCAACCACCGCAACCTCTTTGAGCGCGATGTCGGCGGCCGGCACCGGGACCAGGGTCATGGCGGAACGGTCCACCCGGGTGCGCAGCACTTCGTGGCCCGCGATGATGCCGGCCAGGGCCGCATCCAGCTGCTCGCGGCGCAGCGTCTCGGGCAACCGAATGGCTTCGGTCTGGGCGAGCCTGCGCGGGTCGCCGAATTCGTAGAGCCATCGGCCATTGGGCAGCAACGGCATTGGCCCGGTCCCGGTGTGCGGCCGATGGGCAGCGGCCGCGGTTTCCGAATCGATCGCCTCGGCCAGTTCGCGGACGTTACTGCACTCGAGGATGAGCCTGGCGCGCAGCGCAATTCCGCGTGCTCGCGCCGATTGCACCACCGACAGCGCCATGATGCTGTCCAGGCCCAGCTGCAGGAAGTCCGCGGTGACGTCGATTCGCGGTTGTCCGAGCAATTCGGCAAGCAGCTCGGCCAGTGCGGATTCGGTGGCGGTCTCGGGCTTCGCCGCGCTGACCTCGGATTCGGCGGCGTCGATCGCGGTCAACGCGGCTTCGTCCAGCTTTCCGTTGGGGGTCAACGGGATTTCGTCGACCATGACGATGCGTTGGGGAACCATGTAGCGCGGCAGCCGAGTGCCGAGCATGCTCCGCAGCTCCGACGCGGTAGGCCGGTCGGTCGCCGGGTCGGTGGCCACGTACGCGGTGAGCCGTGCAACGCCCCGGCGCTGCCGCACCAGCACCCCCGCGTGGCGCACCGCCGGATGCGATTCGAGGGCGACCGCGATTTCCCCGGGTTCGACGCGGTGGCCGCGGATCTTCACCTGGGCGTCCGCGCGTCCTACGTATTGCACTGAGCCGTCGGGCAACCGGCGCACCAGGTCGCCGGTGCGATACATGCGTTCGGTCGCCGCGAACGGGTCGGCGACAAAGCGCGCCGCGGTCTCCGGGGCCCGGCCCAGGTAGCCGCGGGCCAGCTGGGCGCCCCCCAGATACAGTTCGCCCGTCGCGCCGCACGGCACCGGGCGCAGCGCGGAATCCAGGACGTAGCCGCGGGTGTGCCGGGTCGGGCGTCCGATGGCGGGCTCGTCGTGCTCGGCGATGGCGGCGACCACGGCCTCGACCGTGGTCTCGGTCGGGCCGTAGCAGTTGTATGCCGTCATCGGCGTGGTGGCGCACGTGTTGCGGATGCGGGCCCACGCCGAACTGCCGACGGCTTCGCCGCCCAGCGCCAGGACGGTCAGCGGCGCCTCGGTCAGCAGACCGAAAGCCTCCAGTTGGGCAAACATCGACGGGGTGGTGTCGATCATGTCGATGCCCTGCGCGGAGATCAGCGCGACCAGCGCCTCTGCGTCGGTTTGCGTCTGCTCATCGACGATGTGTACGCCGTGCCCGTCGAGCAGGCCGACCAGCGGCTGCCAGGCGGCGTCGAAGGCGAACGACCACGCGTGTGCGATGCGCAGCGGCCGGCCCAGTTTGACTGCCGCGGGCCGCAATACGCGGTCCAGATGATCGTCGGCGTAGGCGCTCACCGCGCCGTGCGTTCCGATCACGCCCTTGGGTTCGCCCGTCGTGCCCGAGGTGAACACGACATATGCGGCCTGCGCGGGTGACGCGTCGACGGGTTTGAAATCGTCGTCGGGCGGTTCGGCCGCTTGCAGGAGTTCTGCGGTGAGCTCTTCGTCCAGCACGATCAGTGCGCCGGATTGGCGCAGGATCGATTTCACCCGTTCGGGCGGCATTCCCGGCTCCATCGGCACGCACATGCCGCCGGCTTTGAGCACGGCGAGTATGGCGATGATGTACTGCGGGCCACGCGAAAGCTTGATGCCCACCGGTGTTTCGGGTGTGACCCCCCTGCGGGCGAGTCGCACCGCGAGCCGGGTGGTGTGCAGATCCAGTTCGCGGTAGCTCAGCGTGCCGCCCGCCCAGCTGACCGCCGGGTTGTCCGGCGTCCCGGTAACGACGTCGGCGAACCGCGCGTGGATGCTCAACGGCGACAATGGCTTTGGCGCGGGAGCGGCGCGCAGCGGAGCGGCCTCGTCCTCCAGCAGCACACTGACGTCGCGCAGCGGTCGCTCCCAGCCTCGCAGCAGCCTCTCGGCGGTGGTCAGCACGCGCTGTCCGAACACGGCGGCGGGAATGGCGCCCAACGCTCCGTCGATCGCTTCGATCAGCACCACCAGCTCGCCGGCCTCCATGTGGGCGGCGATGGCGATGGGGAAATGCGACAGGGTTTGCAGGGCGGACGGCCGGAATGTCGCACCGCCGGCGATCAATTCGCCACCCGCGGTCAGTCCGACCATCGGGAAGTTCTCGTAGACCAGCAGGGTGTCGAACATCTCCCCGACCCCGCCGAGGGCCCGAAGTTGGGCGTGCCCGAGGTAGCTGTGCTCACGTAGGCGTGCGGCGTCGCGCTGCACAGCGCGGCATTGCTCACCGGCGGTCGCGGCCGGGTCGAGGCGCACCCGCAGCGGCACGGTGTTGATGAACAGGCCGACCATGGTCTCGACGCCGGTCAGTTCGGGCGGCCGACCGGAGACGGTGACTCCGAAGACCACGTCGTGGGCGTCGGTCAGGCGCGACAACACCAGCGCCCACGCCATTTGCATCAGGGTGTTGACGGTGATGCCGCGGGATCGGGTGTCATCGATCAACCGCGCGGTGGTTTCGGCCGGCAGTCGCAGTCGGGTGGTGCGTGGCAGCTCCGTCCGCCGGCCCTCGGTCGTGTCCAGGGATCCCAGCGAAGCCGCGAGCAGGGTGGGGCCGGGCAGACCGGCCAGGTGCTCGCGCCAAACCCGCTGGCTGGCTTCCGGATCGCGGCTCGCCAGCCAGCCGATGTAGTCGCGGTAGGGCCGCGGGGCGACGGGCAGTGCGGATAGATCACCGCCGGCCCGATACAGGATCATCATCTCGTTGACGAACACCGGCAGTGACCATCCGTCGATCACGATGTGGTGCGCGGTGAGCACCAAACGCCATCGCGCCCCGGGCAATTCGATCAGCAGGAAGCGGATGGCCGGCCCGCGTTCCAGGTCGAACGGTCGCCGGCGTTCGCCGGTCTCCAGCGCCGCCACGTCCTCGGGTGTGGCGGCGACGAGCCGCCAGGGCAGCTCGACGCGGGACGGCACAATCTGTACCGGTCGCGGGATGCCACGGCTGAAGAAGCTGGCCCGCAGATTCGGGTGCCGCACCAACATCTTCTCCGCGCAGTCACGCAACAGTGCGACATCGAGCCCGCCGGAGATGTCCGCCGCCATCCCGATCACGTACGGGTCGTCCGCCGCTTGGCCGTCGGTGAATTCGGCGAGCGTGGTCAGCGAATACAAGCCCTCCTGCAGCGGGCTCAGCGCCATCACGTCCTCGATGTCGGGCGCGGCATCGGTCTTGGTGGCCGTCATGTGGTGCCCTCGCGTGACGCCGACCAAAGTTGCGTCACGGCGGCCAGATCCGAGGACGACAGCCCCGAGGTACTCATCGGCTCGAAACGGGTGTCGGTCCCCTGCCCGTCGTGCTCGACGCCGGCTCCCGCGTCGCCGAGGGCATCCAGCGCGGCCGCCAACTGCTGCACCGTCGGATTCTCGAAGATCATCCGCGGGCTCACGGCCAGACCGGCCGACCTGGCCCGCGAGGCGAGCTGCACCGACAGGATGCTGTCGCCGCCGAGCGCGAAGAAGTCGTCGAAGCGCCCGACGTCGGCGGTCGACAGGAGCTCGGCGAATACCGTGGCAAGCGCCCGTTCGGTGTCCGTGCGCGCGGGTTCGGTCTGCCCGCCGGTGCTGACCGCAGGCCGCGGCAGGCCGGGCCGGTTCAGCTTGCCCGATTCGGTTTTCGGAAGGGCATCGAGCACGGTCAGCGACGACGGCAGCATGTAGCCCGGCAGGGTCGTCGCGATCGCGGCGCGCACCTCGCCGGCAAACATCGCCCTCTCGGCGCCATCGGTGATCGGCCGTTGCGGCACAACGTATCCGGCCAGCGACGTGCCGCCGTGCACCTCCCAGGTGCGCGCCGCCGCGGCGGCGACGCCGGCGGCGGCCGCCAGGGCCGCCTCGACCTCGGCCAGCTCGACGCGGAAACCACGGACCTGGACCTGGTGGTCGGAACGCCCGACGAATTCCAGTCGGCCGTCCTCGGTCCACCGGGCCAGGTCACCGCTGCGGTACAGCCGCGAACCCGGCTCGACACCATAGGGATTGGCGATAAACCGCGTCGCCGTCAGGCCCGGGCGTTTCCAATACCCTCGCGCCAGCTGGTCACCGGCGTAGTACAGCTCCCCCACCACACCGACTGGTACCGGACGCAGCCCGTCGTCGAGCAGGTAGGCCGCCGCACCCGGAACCGGCTTTCCGACAAGCGGATTCGGCAGACCCAACCGCCCGCGGGATACCGCGCCGGAGGTCTCGGTGGAACCGATGTTGTTCAACAGTTCGGTGCCGGCGCCGTCCTCGTCGGTGCACACCGACACCAGCCGCTGCAGCAACGACGCGCTCACCGGTTCGCCACCGCACACCAACCGTGCCAGCGAACACACGGCCTCGGGCCTGCTATCCACCAACGCCGAGACCAGGCTCGGTACCGCGGTCACCTGGGCCACCGAATGCCGGTTCATCAGGTCGCCGAGGGCCTCCGGGTCACGGTGCTCGGCATCGTCGGCCAGGATCATGGTCGCGCCGGCCGCCAGGCCGGCCAGCATCTCCATGCCGCCTTCGAGGAAGGTGATCGAGGCCTGCGCCAGTCGAACGTCGTCGGTTTGCGGCGGGTAGTGCCGCAGTTGCCAGTCGAGCCGCGCGGCCATCGAGCGATGCGTTCCCACCGCGCCTTTGGGCTTGCCGGTCGACCCGGAAGTGAACACCAGGTACATCGGGTCGTCGGGGTGCGGCGGTTGCAGCGACTGCGGATCCACGTCGTCGCTGTCGATAACGGCGCGTACCTCAGGATCGTCCAGCGAGATCAGCTCGACGCCGGCCACCTGCGGCATGGTGTCCACCGCTTCGACGGTCGCGACCACGACCGGTGGCCGGACATCATCGAGCATGAATTGCTTTCGCGCCGCGGGGTATCCGGGATCGATCGGAAAGTAACCGGCGCCGGCCTTCATGATGGCCACCAGTGCCACCACCAGGTCGATGCTCCGCCGGGTTGACAGCCCGACCAACGATCCCGGGCCGACGCCGTTCTTGACCAGCAGCGCGGCCAGGTTGTCCGAACGGCGGTGCAGCGCGGGGTAATCGATGTTCTCGCCAGTGCAGCGCACCGCGATCCGGTCGGTTCCCCACGCCCGGGTGGGTTCGAGCAATTCGGGTATGGTGCGCGGCCGGTCCCGTGGTGCGCGCTCACCGCGGCTCCAGTCCTGCAGAATGCGGTGCTGTTCGGAGGCATCGATCAGCTGGACGTCCCGCAAAGTCTGATCGATGTCATCGGCGAACTCGGTGAGTGCCCGGGCCAGCCATCCGGCCAACCGCTCGATGGTGGTTCTGGCGTAGAGCTCGGTGCGGTAGATGACATTGCAGTTGTAGCCGATGCCGCCGGAGCCGTCGGTGCCGAAGAAGTTGACGCTCAGATCGGCGTGCGCCATGTCGAAGATGGGATCGAGCGACGTGCACACGGTGTCCTGCCCGCCGCTGCCCACGGCCGCGGTCTCGATGACCCGGGTGGCGGACAGGTGATCCCGGACGTGCACGACGACCTGGAACAGCGGATTGCGTGACAGCGAACGCACCGGGCTGACGCTGTCGACCACCCGGTCGAACGGCAGGTCTTGGTGAGCGTAGGCCTCCAGCGCCGTCTCTCGGGCCCGCTTGAACAGTTCGCGCAACGTCGGGTTGCCGTCCATGTCGTTGCGCAGCACCAGGATATTGACGAAAAATCCGATCAGCTGGTCCAACTCGGGTTCGGTGCGACCGGCGACCGGGGTGCCCAGCGGAATGTCGGTTCCGCCACCGGCTTTGTGCAAGACCACTGCGACGGCCGTTTGCAGCAGCATGAATTCGGTGATGCCCAGCTCGCGGCACAGCTCGCCGAGCTTGGCGCGGATGGCCGAGTCGATCTGGAAGTCGACGGATTCGCCCTCGCCGCTGGGCACCGGCTGGCGCGGGAAGTCCGGGCGCAGCCCGGTATCCTCCGGCAACCCGGCCAGCTGACGCGTCCAGTACTCCCGCTGCTCGCCCGCAATGGCGGATTCCTGCCCGCTCGCGTCGCCCAGGAACGACCGCTGCCACGCCGCGTAGTCGGCGTACTGCACCCGCAGCGGGGCCCAGGACGGCGCCTCTCCGCCGCGCCGGGCCCGGTAGGCCGTCATCACATCGGAGAACAGCACACCCGCCGACCAATGGTCGGACGCGATGTGGTGCACCACCAGTGACAGCACGTGCTCCGCGGTGTTCTCGATGCGCAACACCGCGACCCGGATCGGCAATTCTCCGTCCAGCTCGAAGCAATGGCACCGTTCGACGTCAAGCTGCTCTTGCAGCCAGGCGTCGTCGGGTCCCTCCTCGCGGCGCACGGGAACCTCGACGCCGACCGGGCCCACCACCTGATAGGGCACGCCGTCCAGCTCGACATAGCTGGTGCGCAGGATTTCGTGCCGGGCGACGACATCACCGACGGCGGCGATCAGCGCGTCGATGTCCCACGGCCCGGTCAGTTTCGCCGCAAAGGGAATGTTGTTGACCCGGCTGGGCCCGTCCACCCGGTAGGCGAACCAGCTGCGCAGCTGCGACGCCGAGAGCGGCATGGGCTCGTCGTGTGCGGTGGCGATCAGCCTGGGCCGCGACTGCATGAGTTCGCCCGCACCCAGCTGGTCGATCCGCCCCGCCAACGCCCCGACCGTGGCGAGTTCGAACACGTCGCGGATGCCGATTTCCACACCGCACTCCGCGCGGATCGCGGTGACCAGTTTGGTGGCGACCAGCGAGTGACCACCCAGATCGAAGAACGAGTCGTCGACGCCCACCCGCTCGTGGCCGAGCAGCCCGGAAAATAGTTGCGCGATACGGTGTTCCGTGGGAGTCGTCGGGTCACGGTATTCGGTGGCCGGGGCGATCTGTGGTTGCGGCAGCGCCCCGCGGTCGATCTTCTGGTGCGCGGTGATTGGGATCTCGTCGACCACCACGTAGGCGGCCGGGGTCATGTAGTCCGGCAGCGCGGCGGCCACCCGGGCGCGGATGCGCTCTACGTCCACCGTTTCGGTGCCGGAGCCCTGGGCCGGCGTCACGTATCCCACCAGGCTCTTGCCCAACTGGGGCAGGTCCATGGCCAGCACGACGGCCTGCCCGACGCTGGGGTCGACCGAGATGGCAGCCGCGATCTCGCCCAGCTCGATGCGGAAACCGCGGATCTTCACCTGCTCGTCGGCGCGGCCGACGAACTCGATGTCACCGTTGGCGTTGCGTCGGGCCAGGTCACCGGAGCGGTACATCCGACCGCCGGGTGTGAACGGATCGGCGACGAAGCGCTCGGCGGTCAACTGGGGCCGGCGGTGGTATCCGTGCGCGACATGTGTTCCGGCGATGTAGATTTCACCGATCACGCCGACGGGCACCGGCTGCAGCGAGTTGTCGAGCAGATACACCTGCGTGTTGATCTTGGGCCGGCCGATCGGGACCACCCGGGTGCCCTGGGCGCCTTCCACCGGATAGCTGGTGCAGTTCACCACCGTCTCGGTCGGTCCGTAGAAGTTGTACAGCGACGCGTCGAAGGTGGCGTGGAACTTGTCGGCGATCTCGCCGGGCAGTGCCTCCCCACCGATGGGCACCCGCCGCAGGGTCCGCCACTGGCTGACGCCGGGTAATGACAGGAAGAGCCCCAGCAGCGACGGCACGAAGTGCATCGACGTAATGCCCTCGCGGGCCAGCAGATCGGTGAGATAGCCGATGTCGCGCAGCCCGTCGGGCCGCGGAATCACCAGGCGGGCACCCATGATCAGGGTGCCGAAGATCTCGCCCATCGACACGTCGAAGCTGGGCGAGGCGACCTGCAGCAGCCGATCGGTGTCGTCGATGCGGTATTCCTCGCCGAACCAGACGAAGTACTCGGCGATGGGTGCGTGGGGCACCGGAACACCCTTGGGCAGCCCGGTGGAACCCGAGGTGTAAATCAGATAGGCGGTGTTGTGCGGGCTCAGCGGCCGGATCAACTCGGCGGGCGCGGCGGCCGGGTAGCTCGCCGTGTCGGTAACCGGTTCGCGCAGAACCAGTTTGGCGTCCGCGTCCTCGAGGATGAAGCTCAGCCGGTCCTCCGGGTAGGTGGGATCCACCGGCAGGTAGACCCCGCCCGCCTTGAGCACCCCGAGTGCGGTGATGACCAATTCAGGAGACTTGTCCAGCAGCACCGCGACGCGGTCCTCTGTGCCGATGCCTTGCTCGATGAGCCAGTGCGCCAACCGGTTCGACTCTTCCTCGATCTCCCGGTAGCTGTAGGCGCGTCCTTCGTAGACGACGGCGACGGCGTCGGGCGTCGACGCCGCCCTCCGGCCGACCAGCTCGGGCAACGTGCTGGCCGGGGTGACGAATTCCTCGCCGGTCGACACCGCGCGCAGCCACTCGGCGTCTTCGCCGCTCATCAGCGCGCGCGACGACAGCTTCGCGTCGGGCTCGGTCAACACGTTGTCCAGCAAGGCGGCGTAGTGGCGCAGCAATTGCTCGACCAACTGCTGATCCAGCACCTCAACCAGGTATTCGGCCTCGACCACCGCACCGACAGCGCGCTCCGGTGTCCGATCGAGCTCGACCATCAGACTCAGCGGCAATTGGTTGAAATGACCGCGCAATTCGCCGCGTTCGCAGCGCACGCCCGGCGGGCAGAAGCCCGCGCCATCGGGCTCCCGTTGCCCGAAGCTCACCCGCGTCATCCGGTCGGCGCCGTGCCGGCGATCGGGATTCGACTCGCGCACCAGCCAATCCAGGTCGGCGCGCGCATGGGCGAAGGCGCCCACCGCGCCGTCACGGGTTTGGGCCAGCAGCTCGCGGAACGTCTGGTGCGACTGCGGCCGCAGCCGGATCACCACGGTGTTGCCGTAATAGCCGATGACATCCTCGGTGCCCACGCCGCGGTTGAGCACCGGTGCCGCCACCAGGAAGTCGGTCGACTGGGTGTACCGGTGCACGAGCGCGCCGAACGCGGCCATCAGCACCATGTACGGGGTCGCGCCCGTCTCGCGGGCGAGCGCGGCCGCCCGCTCGACGGTGTCCGCCGACAGCCGCGCGACGGCGCGCTGGGCGCGCCAGGTGGTGGGCACCACCGAGCCGTTGGCGCCGGGAAGCTCGAGGGGTTCCGGGAGGTCGGCCATCAGCGGCCGCCAGTAGTCCAGGTCCGCCGGGCGGATGGCGGTCGAATCCGCGGACAGATCCGCCAGCACCCCGCCGTCAGCGAAGTCGTCCGGGCCGGTGTAGGCGCGCGTGAGATCGGCGAAGAACGGTGCCCACGAGCCGTCGTCCCACGCGATGTGGTGGGCGGTGATCAGCAGCATCAGTTCGTCGTCGGCCATGCGCGTCACCGTGACGCGCAGCGGTGAATCCTTGCTCAGGTCGAAGGGCCGGCGAAAGTCCCGCTGCGCCAGCACATCCAGCCGAAGCCGGCGCGCCTGATCGGTCAGCCCGGCCAGGTCGTGCTCGGCCCAGTCGGGCCGCAGCTCCGCGCGGATCACCGGATGCGGGTCGCCCGCATCGTCGGCGTCATACGTCGTGTGCAGCACCGGCTGCCGCGCGGCCACGGCGTCGACCGCACGGTGCAACCGCGCGGTGTCGACGTCGCCCGAGAGGCGGTAGGAGACACAGATGTTGAGCAACGCGCTGTCGGGATCGACGGACTGCACGAACCACATCCGGTGCTGCCCGACCGACATGCGTGGCCGCTCGCCGGCCACCACGGGCGGCGCGTCCGTCGTCCTGGCCAGGCCGCGTTCAGCGAGCTTGCGGCGCAGTAATTCCAGGCGCTCATCGTCGAGATGGGTGCTGACGCCGGTGGTGTCCGTCACGCTAGGAGTCCAACCTTTCTAGCATCGCGAGCGTTGAGTGGTGCGCGCCGTTGGCGGCGCCGGCGCGCTGGAACGACGGCGAAGCCGCGGATCCGCCGGTTGAGTCGGCGCGCAGCGCGTCGATCAGCTCGGCCACGGTGATGCCGCCGAGCATGCGGGACACCGGAACCGAGTTGCCTACCGTGCGGCGCAACCGCTTGCGTAAATCGAGTGCCAGCAACGAGTCCACACCCAGGTCGATCAGGGACGCGCCCGGGTCGATCGACAGCGAATCGCCGAGGTGCAGCGTCGCGGCCAATTCGGCCCGCACGACGTCGGCTAGCGGCTTGGCGGCCGAAACATCGCGGTCCTCGCCCTCACCGGGGCGCCAGGCGCTGAACTGCATTGGCATGCCCTGGCTTTCAAAGAAAACTTGGAGCCGCTCGAAGTCTGCGTCGAAAACCAGGGGATCGCCGTCATAGCGGTACAGACTGGCCTCGATCGCCTGCTCCGGCTCCATTGCCACCAGTCCGGAGCGTTCGGTGCGGGTGATCTCGTCGCCCACCACTACCCCGGCGCCCTGCCACAGGCCCCAGCGGATCGCCGTGCAGTCGCGGCCCGCAGCGCGCAACTGGGCGACCAGCACGTCCAACATCCGGTTGGACGCCGCGTATGCCGCGTGCCCATGGCCGCCCCAGACCCCGAACACCGAAGAGCAGGCCAGGATTCGGCAGTCCTGCCGCAGCGGCCACACGTCGGCCAGCACCGCCAATCCGTGGACCTTGGCCGCGCATACCGCCGCCACCCCCGACCCGGTCAGGTCGGCATGCGAGCGCGCCTGCGCGATGCCGGCGGTGTGAATCAGCAGGGACGCGCCCGAACCCGCATGGCGGGCGGCGACGGCGGCCAGCGCGGTGCGGTCGGTGATATCGCACCGCGGAGCAACCACTTCGGCGTCGTGCCGGTCGGCGAACTCGCGCAGCGCGGCCGGATCAACGCCGCCGCGGCTCAACAGGGTGATGGTTCGGGCGCCGCGGTCCAGGCAATAGCGGGCGTACTGCAGTCCGATAGCTCCGCTGCCCCCGGTGATCACCACGTTGTCAAGGGCGGCGGCATCGAGCGGTCGCGGGGCTGCCGATTCGCGGCACGGGCGGAACGCCCGGACGTGGCGGCGCGGTGATCCGGTGCCCCGCAACGCGACCTCCGCCGCGTCGCCGAGCAGCACGTCGACGACGGCCCGTGCCGTGGCGGTATCGACGTCGCGGTGCTCGAGGTCGAGATGCCCGAAGGCCTGGTCGGGGAATTCGAAGCCGACGCTGCGATGCATGCCCGCCAGCGCCGCCTGCGCCGGAGAGACGGCGGAGTCGTCCCGGCCGACCTGTTCGGCACCGGCGGTGAGCAACCAGACTGCCCGGCATCGGGGGCCGATGAGCGCGGGGTAATCGGGAAGGCCCGCATCGGGGCGGTCGGCGATCTGCTCGATTGCGGAGGTGGCGTCGAGCTGATCCAGTTCGGGGGCGACGATTGCGAGAATTTCCGCCTCGTTCGGTGGCACCGGTCGGCAGCCACTCTGTGCCGCAACGGCATCGGCGAGGGTCTGCGTCAGCGGGCCCGCACCAAACAAGCCGATGTCACGCGCGGACGCTTTCGACGTGATCGGCGCCGTCGCCGGCTGCCAGTCCTCGACGGCCACCGTGAGTGCCGGCGTGGGTGCTGTTTCGGTGACTCGCTGCGGTGCCACCCACAGGTGCACCGCGCGCATCGGCGCGTTCGGGAACGCCCGCAGCGCGGGGCGGTCGGCCGTCGGGGCCGCGTCGCTCCAGCTGCAGCCGGGGTCGGCGGTCGCGATCGCGGCGAGGCTCGCCGACAACGAATCGGTGATGGATCGGTCGCGATGCCCCGACCCGACGATGACGGTCGACTCGTCGTCGGCGATGTCACCCAGCGGGTACAGCAATGACGGGTGCGCCGAAAGCTCCACGAAGGCGTCGGCCCCGCAGGTGCGGGCACGCCGTACGGCGAGATCGAATCGCACTGTACCGCATAGGTTTTCGTACCAGTACCCAGAGAAGTCGGTCGCCTCGCCCACCTCGGTGCCCAGCGTGGAGCCGACAAACCGCACCGGCCCGTCCCGGAAGGCCGACTTCGGGGTCAGCTCGGCCAGGGCGGCGCGCAACGGCCGCAGCGCGCTGGTGTGTCCGGGATAGTCGACGGACAGTTGCTGGCTAAAGATCCCCCGCTGTTGAGCCAGCCGCACCGCGGCGGCGACCGCCTGGTGATCGCCGGCGACCACGGTCGATGACGGCCCGTTGACCGCCGACACTTCCAGCCAGCCCGGCGTCGCGGCGAGCAGCGACTCCGCGGTTTCGAGGCCGGTGCCGAGCACCGCCATCGCATAGCGGCCGGTCAGCTGGTCGACGACGGTGGCGCGCGCGACCACCAAAGCGACCGCGGCCGGCAGCGAAATCGTCCCGGCCACATGGGCCGCCGCCACCTCGCCGAGGCTGTGACCGATGGTGATGTCGGGCAGCACCCCATAAGAACGCCATGCTTCGGCCAGGCTCACCGCGTGGGTGAACTGCGCGCCCTGGATCTCGGGGCGTGACCAGCTCCGCTCGTCGTCGCCCACCAGATAGGGCAGCGGGGAGGGGAATCCGGCGGATGCGAACGCTCGCGTGCACTCCTCGGCGGCCTCCCGGTAGGCCGGTATCCGTTGGTACGCACCGGCTCCCATCGCCTGCCATTGATTGCCCTGGCCCGGGAACACGAACGCGATGCGCGGGGATGTCGTCCTCGCGGAGCGCGAGACCAGCTCGTGCTCCTCGCCGCGAGCGATCGCCGACAGCCCGGCGACGAGTTCGGTGCTGTCCGCGGCTCGCACCACCGCGCGATGGCGTCGCGGCCGGCGCAACCGCAGCAGGGTGGCGGCGACGCCGGCGGTGAGCTCGGCCGAGTCGTCGACGCGGCCCAGGTAGTCGATGATCGCCGCGGCTTCCCGGCGGATCAGCTCGGGGTCGTTGGCGCTGAGCAGCACCGGGATGCGCCCGTCCGGCAGGCCACGGGTGAGCATCACGCGACCTCCGGGATGGAGACGATCAGGTGTGCGTTAGTGCCGGCGATCCCGAACGCGGACGCCGCGGCGGTGCGCTGCCCGTCGACGGCCGGCCACGGTGTCAGGGTCTGAGCAAGTCGCAAACCTTGTTTCTCCCAATCGATTTCGGGGCTGGCATCGTCGGCGTGCAGGGTGGGCGGGACGGCGCCGTGTTCGGCCGAGACCAGCACCTTGGCCAGGCCCAGCGCGCCGGCGGCGGCCAATGAGTGGCCCACGTTGGATTTCACCGAACCCAGCAACGCTCCGGCGCCGAATTCGGTATCACCGTAGGTCTGGGCGAGCGAGCGCAACTCGGTCCGGTCGCCGAGGCGGGTGCCCGTGCCATGGCCCTCGATCATCTGCACCTCGGCGGGCTTGATCCCGGCCTGGCTGATGGCCCGCTGGAAGAGCCGGACCTGGGCAGCACCGCTGGGAGCGCTCAGCCCGGCGCTGCGCCCGTCCTGATTCATGGCGGTGGCCCGCACCTCGGCCACGATCTGCCTACCCGCGCGCAACGCGGCCGATTTGCGTTGCAGCACAAACATCGCCGCCCCCTCGGCCCACACGGTTCCGCTGGCCTGCGCGCTGTAGGGGCGGCAGTATCCGTCGTCGGAAAGCGCGTGTTGTTTGGAGAATTCGACGAAGAAGCCCGGCGAGCCCAGCACGTTGACCCCGCCCGCGATGGCCAGATCGCAGTCGCCGTTCTGCAGGGAGCGCACCGCGACATGGAAGGCCACCAACGCGGACGCGCACGAGGAATCCAGGGTCAGTGCCGGACCGGTCAGACCCAGCGTGTAGGCGATGCGGCCTGAGATCACGCTGAGTGCGGTGCCGGCGAGCAGATGACCGCTGTGTTCGGAGAACCGGGCCATTTCGGGTCCGTAGCCGGTGGCCGAGGCGCCGACGAAGCAGCCGACCTCGTGCCCGGCAAGGTCGTCGGGGTTGATGCCGCTGTTCTCGCAGGCGCGCCAGGCTACCCGAAGCGCCACCCGCTGCTGCGGATCCATCACGACGGCCTCGCGGGGTGAGATGCCGAAGAACTCTGGGTCGAATGTGGTTGCCCCGTCCAAGAATCCACCGCGGTCATGAATCTCTTTGAAGCCGTTGCGCCGCGACCCGGCGAGCAGTTCGCGCACCGCCCAACCGCGGTCGGTGGGAAACGGGCCCAGCGCCTCGCGGCCGTGCGCCAGCAGATCCCAATAAGCCTCGGCGGTTTCGATGCCGCCGGGCGCCTCCACACCCATCCCCACGATCACCACCGGATCGGAGCCCTCAGCGTCAAGGCCCCTGCCAAAAGAACTGTCAGACATCGAGGTCACCCGGCATTCACCTGCGCGGCGATCGCCTCGACGTGGTCATAGACGTAAAAGTGCCCGCCGTCATATAGCGACACGGCGAAGGACCCGGCGGTGTGCCTTTCCCACTGCCGCAGCACGCCGGCGGCGATGCGGTGGTCATGGTGGCCGCCCAGCACGTGAATATCGGCGCCAATGCGGACATCGGGGCTGGGGTCATACCCATTGAAGGCCTGGTAGTCGGCGCGCACCGCGGTGGTCAGCAGTTCGGAAAACTCTTCGTCGGCAAGCAGTTCGGGGTCGGTACCACCCAAGTCGGCGATATCGGCCAGCACCCCGTCGTCACTGGTCGGCAGCTCGGGCATGTCGACCACGACGCAGGGCGGCGGGCCCGCCGAAACCCAGAGCTTCCGCACAGTCGTGCCGTGCACTTCGGCGACGCGGGCGAACTCGAAGGCGACGACGGCGCCCATGCTGTGCCCGAACAACTTCAGCGGTGCGACGCCGGGCCATGGTGCGGCCTGAAAAAGGCTGACGGCCAGATCGTGCACGCTGTCGTGCGCGGGTTCGCTGAGCCGGTCGGCCCGTTGCGGGTACTGCACGATGTAGGTGTCGTTGCCCGCGGCCAGCGCCGCGGCCAATACCCGATAGCTTGCGGCGGCCGCGCCGGCATGCGGGAATACCACGGTGGCGCCGGCGGATGGCTGGTTGCCGCGGCCCGGGGTCAGCTTGATCCAGGACGGGAACGCGGCGGACACGATGATCAGGTTATTGAATGTCATTGTGCCGTCTATAATTTCGTGGATTCGTGAGAGGCCGCCAGAACCGATTCGGCGTCCATGCCGATCACCTCCAGATACAGCTCCGCGACTTGGTCGAGCCGGCCGGGTTCGTCTTCGGCGGCGTTGAGCACCGTGGCCAGCGCCGACACCGTCCGGTTGGCGAAGATGTCGGCGACCATGACGTCCGGTGCGTCCAGCCACGCCCGAATTCGCGCCACCGCCTGGGTGGCGAGCACCGAATCACCACCGAGCGCGAAGAAGTCATCGTCGACGCCGACGTTTTCCCGGGCGAGCAGATCGCAGACGATCATTACCAATGCGGATTCCAAGGGCGTCGACGGCGCGCGGTGGCCCGGCCGTTGCGATCGCGAGACGGCGGCTTCCAATTCGCGTGTGACGGCCCGGCGGTCGAGCTTTCCCGCATCGGTGAAGCCGATCCGCTCCACCACCGTGATGTCGCGCGGAACCATGTGCGCGGGCACAAGGTTGCCAAGCGACTGCCGGATCCGCTCGGCGGTCAGCGAGGTGGCGTCGGTGCACACCTGCGCGGCCAGCACGTCGGATTCCCCGGACACGGCGATCAGCGCGGCCACCGCCGTCCGCACCCCGGGCACGCGCCGCAGCGCCGTCTCGATCTCGCCCAACTCGACGCGATACCCGCTGATCTTGACGCGGTGGTCGGCGCGGCCGACGAATTCCAGGATGCCGTCCGGCCAGTAGCGCACTAAATCGCCAGTGCGATACCAGATTCGGCCGTCATGTTCGACAAAGCGTTCGGCGGTGAGGTCGGGACGCCCGCGGTAGCCGCGCGCGATGCCGCGGCCGGACACCCAAAATTCGCCGGGGACCCAGTCGGGACAGTCGGCGCCGGTGTCGTCGACGACGCGGCAGGCGTTGTTGGGCAGCGGAACGCCGAAGGGCAAGGCCGTCCAGGCCTCCGGTATCGCCTCCGTCACCTCGAAAATGGTGTTGTGCACCGGGGTTTCGGTCGCGCCGCCGAGGCCCGCGAAACGCAGGTTGGGTGCTTCGGCTTGGAGGCGGCGCACCACTTCGGGTCGGACCCAGTCGCCGCCGGTGGGGATCACCCGCACCGAGGACAGCCGCCCGGCGCCGACTTCGATCAGCATCTCCAGCCAGCCGGGCATGAAGTGGAGCACGGTGACCCGGTGTGTGTCGATGAGCCGGGCCCAGGCGTCGGGATCCCGGCGCTGCGTTTCGTCGACCACCACGACGGCCCCGCCGGTCCGCAGGGTGACGAACACGTCCATCACCGAGATGTCGCCTTCCAACGTCGACAGGGCCAGGCATCGATCCGCGGGGCCGATCTCGAAGTGGCGGCCGATGAATTCGACGGTGTTCATCGCGGCGTCGTGGGTGACCTCGACGCCCTTGGGTTCCCCGGTCGAGCCGGACGTGAACAGCACGTAGGCGAGCTCGGCGGGATCGACTCTCGCACAGCTATTCTCGGCACGGGCGGGCGCGTCGCGAAGCACCTCCGCAAGCACCACCTCGTTCACCGGCACCGACAACCGTCGCTCCCCGCACACCAGGGCAAGGCTCACGCCGCCGAATTCGAGGATGCGCTGCGCGCGGTCGCGGGGCTGGTCGACGCCGATCGGCAGATAAACACCACCGACGGACAGGATGCCCAGCAACGCCGGAATCTGTTCGGCGGTCTTCGGACCCATCACCGCGACCGTGTCGCCGGCGGCGATCCCGGCCGCGCGCAGCGCCGCCGCCACCGCCAGCGCCTGGTCGCGCAGTTGTGCGTAGCTGAGGTCACCGGTGCTCGCGAACACCGCCGGGGCGTCGGGCTGCCGCTCGGCTTGCCGGAAGAACCCGTCGTGCAAGGCTTCTCCGCTGGGCTCGGCGGTGCGGGCGTTGGCCGCCGCGCGCACTGCGCGCTGCGCTTCCGGCAACGCCGCGCGGCCCGGCGCGTCCCATGCGTCGTCGGCGGAGGCCAACCGAAGCAGCTCGTCGATGTGGTGGGCGAACATGGCTTCGACGACGCCCGGGGGAAAGATACCTTCGCGCACATCCCAATTCACCAGAATGCCGCCGTCGAACTCGGTGACCTGGGCGTCGAGCAGCACCTGCGGCCCCTGGGAGATGATCCATTCCGGGGTGCCGAATTGGTCGGTCACGTCGCGGCTGAACAGTTCGCCGAGCCCCAGCGCGCTGGTGAACACCACCGGCGCGAGCACCTGGGTACCGCGATGACGGCTGAGGTCGCGCAGCACCGACAGCCCGGGATAGGCGGAATGGGCGGCGGCCGTGCGCATCGAGTCCTGCACCACCTGCGCCCGCGCGATCGCGGTGTCCGCCCCGGCGAGATCGACGTCGAGCAGCAGCGAGGAGGTGAAGTCACCCACCAACGAATCGACGTCCGGGTGCACGGGCTGGCGCCCGAACAACGGGACGTTCAACAGAAAACGCGAAGTGGTCGACCAGCGGGCCAGGGTGTTGGCGAATCCGGCGGCCAGCGCCATCGCCGGGGTGATGCCGCGCGCCTGGGCGCGGGCGAACAGCGCGTCGCGGGTTTCCGGGTCCAACCAGTGCCAGCGTCGAGTGCTCCAATTCGAGCCCCGGCCACCGGTCGACGGTAGCGCCGGCGGGTCCGGCAGCTCCGCAAGGCGCTGTGCCCACCAGGCCCGGGCGTTCTCGCGCGCCGGTTGCGGCCCTGTGTCTTGGCCCTCGATCGCGTGGCGGTATCGCCGGTAGGTGTAGCGCAGCTCGGGGAGGTCGCGGCCGCGGTAGAGAGCCGCCAGGTCGGCCATCAGGGTGCGATAGCTCATGGCGTCGGCGGCCTGCATGTCCAGATCCACGTGCAGCCGCGACCGGTTGCCCGGTAGCAGCGTCACCGCCAGTTCGAACACGGCGCCGTCGAGTTGCTGGTGTGATTTGGCGTCGCGGATGGCGGCGAGCCGCCGCTCGACCTCGGCGGCGCTCAGCGATCGCAGGTCCTCGACGCCGACCGGGAAGTCGCCACTCTGGTCGGCCGGAGTGATGCGCTGGGTGCCGTCGGGCAGGAACTGCACCCGCAGCATCGGATGGCGCCGGGCCAGCGCGGCGGCCGCCGCGCGCAGGCGCTGCGCATCGATCGGGCCACCGTCGAACTCGACGTACAGGTGTCCGGCGACGCCCCCCAGCTGCTGGTTCTCGTGGCGGCCGACCCACATTGCGTGCTGCATCGGGGCCAGCGAAAACGGCTCGTGCTCCCCGGAACGCTCGGCATCGCCGGACCCCTCAGGAAACGTCTGCTGCTCGGCGCCGTTTCCGCCCGACGAGACCAACCGGGCCCAGGCCTCGATGGTCGGCGTCTCGGCCAGCGTGGCGAAGTCGACGGCGATGCCCTGGCGGCGCCAGCGGCCGGCCAACGTCATGATCCGGATGGAGTCCAGGCCCTGGCCGACGAGGTTGCTACCCGGCTGAACTGCATCGACGTCGACGCCGAGCAAGTCGGCCACCTCCGCCCGGATGTCCTCCGAGCGTGCCGAGGCGTGCACCACAGACCCTCCCTGAATTAGCACAGGCTGCCCTAATTTTTTGGTTACCCTATCCTTACTCCCTGCGTCCCGCTACTACGCCCCCCGCCTAAGGAGCCATGAGCCCGAACACACCGCAGCCGCCGGCCGGAGTCCTCGACGGGTTCGTGCCCTTCCCCGCTGACCGGGCCGCCGCCTACCGGGCGGCCGGCTACTGGACGGGACGGACCCTGGACACGCTCCTGACCGACGCGGCCCGGCAATGGCCGGACCGGATCGCCGTGCTCGACGCCGCGGGTGACGCGGGCCTCAGCTATGCGGACCTCGACGACCAAGCCAACCGCACCGCCAACGGGCTGCGGGGCGCCGGTATCGCGCCCGGCGACCGGGTTTTGCTGCAGTTGCCGAACGGCTGCCAATTCGCGGTGGCGTTGTTTGGGCTGCTGCGGGCCGGGGCGATCCCGGTGATGTGCCTGCCCGGCCACCGGGCCGCCGAACTGGGGCATTTCGCCGCGGTCAGCGAGGCCACCGCGCTGCTGATCGCCGATGCCGCAGCGGGTTTCGACTACCGCACGATGGCACGCGGTCTGTCCGAGCAGCACGCTGCGCTCAAGCACGTCATCGTCGACGGCGACCCGGGGCCGTTCACCTCATGGGCACACGTGCGCGATCAGGCGGCCACCGGCATGCCGCCACCGCCGCCCGACCCGGGAACGCCTGCGCTGCTGCTGGTTTCCGGCGGCACCACCGGCACACCGAAACTCATCCCCCGCACCCACGACGATTACCTGTTCAACGCGAAGGCCAGCGCGGAACTATGTGGATTGACCTCTGACGACGTCTATTTGGCGGTGCTGTCGGCCGGCCATAATTTCCCGCTCGCCTGTCCGGGCCTGCTCGGCGCGATGACGGTCGGAGCCACCACCGTCTTCGGCACCGACCCCAGCCCCGAGGCGGCCTTTGCGGCCATCGCCCGCCACGGCGTCACGGTGACCGCCCTGGTGCCGGCGTTGGCCAAGTTATGGGCGCAAGCCTGCGAATGGGAACCGGTGACACCAAAAAGTCTGCGGCTCTTGCAAGTTGGCGGTGCGAAGTTGGAGCCCGAGGATGCGCGGTTGGTGCGCAGCGCCTTGACCCCGGCCCTGCAGCAGGTGTTCGGGATGGCCGAGGGGCTGCTGAACTACACCCGGCTCGACGATCCCCCGGAACTCACCGAACATACCCAGGGGCGGCCCATGTCCGCCGCAGATGAGCTGCGCGTCGTCGATGCGGCGGGCGAGCCGGTGCCCGCCGGCGAAGAGGGCGAACTGCTGGTCCGCGGGCCGTACACGTTCAACGGCTACTTTCGCGCCGAGCGTGACAATGAACGCAGCTTCGACCCCGACGGCTTCTTCCGCAGCGGTGACGTGGTGCGGCTGCGCGACGACGGCTATCTGGTGGTGACCGGTCGCGTCAAAGACGTGATCTGCCGTGGTGGGGAAACGATTTCCGCGGCAGACCTCGAGGAGCAGATGCACAGCCATCCGGCGGTCTACTCGGCCGCCGCGGTCGCGTTGCCCGACCCTTACCTGGGCGAAAAAATCTGTGCGGCAGTCGTCTTCAACGGTCGTGAGCTGTCGCTCGCGGAGCTCAACGGCTATCTGGACCAGCGTGGCGTGGCCGCCCACGCCCGCCCCGACGTCGTGGTGGCGATGACATCCTTGCCCACCACCCCGATCGGCAAGATCGACAAGAAGGCGATCGCAAGCCAGGTTTCGGCACACCGAGCGCAACCGCGCTAGGGGTTCGCGTTTCGCAGCCGGCCGGTCGCGCCGCGCGATCAGCCCATCGCCGCATAAAGATCGGACAGTAGGCCCGCCGTGGTGCGAAAGTCCATGCACTGATCGGTCACGGATTGGCCGTAAACCAGCTCGCCGCCCAGCGATTGGGCACCGGCCACCAGGAAGCTTTCCAGCATCATACCGGCGATCCCGCGCTCGCCCGCGGCGATGCGTGCGGTCACCTCGGCCGTCACCACGGCCTGCCGCTCATGATCTTTGGCGCAGTTGGCGTGTGAGCAGTCGATCATGACCTGCTCGGAAAGCCCTGCCCTGCTCAGCCGTTCGATGGCGGTGGTCACCGAGGCCGTGTCGTAGTTGGGTCCGGTGGTGCCGCCCCGAAGGATCACGTGACAGTCGGGATTGCCCATGGTCTCGACGACAGCCGCGCGACCGAAGTTGTCGGTACCGAAAAAATTGTGCGGTGCCGCAGCGGCTTTGACGCCGTCGATGGCGACCTGAATGTTGCCGTCGGTACCGTTCTTGAACCCGACCGGCATCGACAGCCCGGACGCCAACTGGCGGTGCACCTGCGACTCGGTGGTCCGGGCGCCGATCGCGCCCCACGCGACGGCGTCGGCGATGTACTGCGGGCTGGTGGGCTCCAGGAATTCACACCCGACCGGGAGGCCGACCTCGATGATGTCGAGCAATAACCCACGCGCGATGCGGATGCCACGCTCGACGTCGAAGCTGCCATCCATGTTGGGATCGTTGATGAGCCCCTTCCAGCCGATGGTGGTGCGCGGCTTTTCGAAGTAGACCCGCATCACGATCTTCAGACGATCCGCGTATTCGGCCGAAAGCGGCGCAAGCCGACGCGCGTAATCGAGTGCGGCGACGGGATCGTGCACCGAGCAAGGCCCCACCACCAGTAGGAGCCGATCGTCGCCGCCGGTCAAGATCGCCGAGATCTCCTCGCGATCGCGCTGCACGGCCTGGGCACGCCCAGCCGTCAACGGCAGTTCGGTGCGGATCACGGCGGGAGCCGAGAGTTCCCGGAACGAAACGATCCGATGATCGGACGTATCGATGGTCGTCTCGCAATTGATGGTGGACATGGGGTGCGTGTGCCTTTCTCTACTGGCTCCCAGGGCACGCCCGCTGGTTCCCGATGCCCCGAAAAACGAAAAGCAGCGACCTTATGGTCACTGCTGGGCCCCGGGTATCAGTCGCGCGGTTGCGTCAACCAGACGCTGCATCGCTGGCTCCACCCGGAGCCACGATAAAGCGCCAATACGCGCGCACGCCGATCTTCACGTCGGCGAAGATACCATGCCGGGGCGGGGCCGCCCAACCGGCTGCGGCCTTCCGCTCGTCTACCCTACGCGCACGTCGCAACGGGCTAGTCAATCGCGTTGGCGCGCAACGCATCCAGCAGCCTGTTCATCACCGCGCCGGCGTCCGCGCGGGCCTGGACATGGTCGTCGGCTCGGGCAATGTAGAGCGTTGCCTCGCGCAGTGCCCCCATGATCGTCAGGGCCGTCGCCTCGACGGGCTGACGGGGGATGCTGCCGGACTCGACGGCGTCGGTGAGGAGTCCGGTCACGAATCCGATGTTGTAGCGGTGCCCGATGTCGCTCCAGCGCTCCCATTCCAGGACAGCCAAGGCCTCAAGCAGGACGATGCGCTGGACGTCGGGTTCGGCACACGCGTCTAACCAAAGGCCGGCGCATAGCCGCATGATCTCGACCGGATCGGAGTGCCCCGCGGCCGCGACGGCCTCCCCCATCCGGGCGGCCATCTCGCCCTCCACCTGCTCGAATACCGCGGCGAACAACTCCGTCTTGTCGGCGAAATGGTGGTGCAGACCGCCGATCAGGCTCGACCCGGCGCCCGCACGCCGGATCAACCGGGTTAACCGGTGCCGAGCAGCCGCCGCTTTTGTTCGGTGAATTCGGTCTCCGTCAACGCACCACTTGCGCGCAGTTCGGCGAGCTTGCCTAGCACGTCGGTGATTTCACGCAGCTCGGCGGCGGCTCCGCTGGATGCTTGGCGCGGCGTCTGGCCGCGCTCTTGCAGAACGGCGCCCGCCGGAATCGGGCGGCCGGGCCCATCGCTCCTGCCCGTCGACCGGCGATCCCGGGGATCGGGTGTGCCGCGGCCGGGCAGGGCCATCAACGGCGCACCGCCCAACAGGGGCGTCTGGCCCAGTAGTCCGGGATCCGGACGGCCGGCCTGCACGGTGCCGGCGGCGGGCGACTCGAGCGCGGTGAGGCGCACTTCCGGTGCCGCCGTGGACCAGCCCTGCGGCACCGACATGCCGCCCAGCGAGGACGCGCGGCCCATTCCCGCGGACACCGTCGTCGCCTTACCCGACGGACGCAGCGCTTTCGCCCCCGCAGGCTTCTCCGGCGCGGCCTTCGGCTTCGACCCCAATTCCGTGATCTTGTGTTCGGCGTCGGAGATGAACCCCGCGGCGCCGGAGACCCCGATCAGCCCCACGCCATTTCCCAAAAACCCCGAGCCGAGCGACACCAGGTTGTAGGGATTCATGAAGCTCGAGAAGTCGCTCAGCCCCGAGGCCGCCGTGGACGAAGTCGTGAGGTTTTGCAGCGCGTTTGGGACCGCGGACATCGCATTGCCGGACAGCGCGGATTGCACGCGCCCGGCCGAGGTGCCGGCAGCCTGGGCGACCGCGGCGTTCTGTGCGGGAAACCCGCCCTGGTTGGTCGTCTGCTGCGGCGGGGCGAAGGGCGTCAGCTGCGAGGCTGCCTGCGAGGCGCCGGCGTAGCCATACATCGCGGCGACGTCCTGGGCCCACATTTCGCCGTAGGCGACCTCGGTGGCCGCGATCGCCGGCGTGTTCTGCCCCAACAAATTGGTCGCGACCAGCGACGTCAACTGAGAACGGTTCGCCGCGATCACCGATGGGTGCACCGTCATCGCGTACGCCGACTCGTAGGCCGTCGCAGCGCCTTTGGCCTGGGCACCGGCCTGCGTCGCCTGCTCGGCGGTGGCGTTCAGCCAGGCGAGTTGCGCTGCGGCCGCGGCCGCCGCCGTCACCGCGGACGGCCCCTGCCACGGCTCATCGGTGAGCCCCGAGATCACGGACTCGATGTCGGCCGCCGTGGCGTGCAGCTCATTGGCCAGCTCTTCCCACGCCGCTGCCGCTGCCAGCATCGACGCCGAGCCAGGGCCTGCATACATGCGGCCGGAGTTGACCTCCGGCGGCAATACCGCGAAGTGCATTGATTTCCTCTGGGATCGTGGAGGCGCCGGTCATACCGCCCCCGCTCACGTTCCCTTTCGTACCACGCACTCCCGATTCTCAATCCTGCAGAAAAACCTCGGCACCCGAAGCGTGGTCCCGCGATCACGTTTGTCGATCGCACTGCTGCGCTGGCATTTCGACGGACGATCGAAAGTTGTTGCCTACAGCCAAATCTGGTGAATCAGCCTAAAGTGAACATACTCACACCGTGATCGCGGTACCCATAACCGGCGGACCGCTATTTCGACAGCCGAAGTGTTCAGGGGTCGCTGGAGTACTCGGGGAGCCAACGCACCTGCGCGATGCGTTCGGTGAGTTCTGCGTCGCTGCGCGCCGGAGCGACACCATCCGCGACGGCCTGCACGGCGACGGCGTGCGCGATCCGGACCGCGATGTCGGGCACATCTGACCACGCGGGCAGCAGCGGCTGGTCGGGGTCGGCGAGGGCTGGCGACGCCTCCCCCAAGGTCTCCGCCGCGACCCGCATCATTTCGTCAGTGACGCAAGTCGCCTCGGCGGCGGTCACGGCAAGACCCATCGCAGGAAAGATGTAGACGTTATTACATTGAGCGACAGAGTGTTCCACACCGTTTCGGTGCAGCGGCGCGAACGGTGAGCCGGTGGCGATCAGGGCGCGTCCGTCGGTCCACTGATCCAGCTCGGCGGGGTGCGCCTCGGCGCGGCTCGTCGGGTTGGACAGCGGAAAAATGATCGGCCGCTCCGTCTTGGCGGCAATCTCGCGCACGATGCTCTCGGTGAAGGCACCCGCCGCGGTCGACAGGCCGAGCAGCACACCCACGTCGACATGGTGGACGACGTCGGCGAGCTGGGCGGGACCCAACAAACCCCAGCCCGCGACACGACCGGCCGGCTGGGCGAACCCACGCTGGGCATCGGACAGATCGGTGCGGTCATCGGTGAGCAGGCCAACCACGTCGACGACCCAGATGCGCTGCGACGCAGCTTGTTGGGACAACCCCTCGTTCATCATCTGCCTGCGAATCATGTCGAGCACCCCGATACCGGCCGAGCCGGCGCCGAGCATGACGACCTGTTGCTGCGAGAGCGGGCGGCCGGCGACCTTGGCGGCGCCGTGCAGCGCTCCGACGGTGACGGCGGCGGTCCCCTGGATGTCGTCGTTGAAGGTGAGGAGCTTGTCGCGGTAGCGGGCCAGGATCGGCAGCGCATGCGCCGTCGCGAAGTCCTCCCACTGCAGCAGCACGTTCGGCAGGTGCTTGCGCACCGCGGCGACGAACTTGTCGACGAACGCGTGGTAAGCGTCGTCGTCGATGCGCCGGTGCCGCCAGCCCAGGTATTGCGGATCGTCGAGGAGTTCGCTGTTGTCGGTGCCCACGTCGAGCACGATCGGCAGGGTGCGCGCGGGATCGATGCCGCCGATCAGGGTGTAGAGGGACAGCTTTCCGATCGGGATGCCCATCCCGCCGATGCCCTGATCGCCGAGGCCGAGGATGCGCTGCCCGTCGGTGACCACGATCACATCGACCTCACGCTGCGGCCGGTTGTTCAGCACCTCGTCCAGACAATTCCCCTCGGCGTAGGACACGAACAGTCCTCGCGGCCGCCGGTAGATCTCACTGAAACGCTGGCAGGCCTCCCCTACGGTGGGTGTGTAGACGATCGGCAGCGCCTCGGCGATGTGGTCGAGCAACACCCGGTAGAACAGCGTCTCGTTGCGGTCCTGCAATGCCCGCAGATAGATGTGTTTGTCGAGATCATCGCGGCGAGTGGAGAATTCGTGCCAGCAGTGCGCGGCTTGCTGCTGCAATGTCTTCACCGTCGTCGGCAGCAAACCCAAGAGGCCAAGCCGCCGCCGCTCGGCCTCGGTGAAGGCGGTGCCTTTGGTGGTCAACGCATCGAACAGTCTGGCCGGTCCCCGGAGTTCATCGGCCATCGACAACGTCCCTTCTGTGGGGATCTCGCGGCGAGGGAAACGACGGTCTGTCCAGACCATCATCGATCATCCCGAGCGCTTTGTCTGCGGGTCGCCGTCCCTGCGCTGCCGCGGCCGCGCGCATCAACCAACTTGAGATCCGCGCTGAGCACGTTTCGTTTGGCGGACCGCCGGGTTCACCGCGTACAGAGCCACCTGCTGAATCGCGGACTTCGCTGCTTATCCAACTGGCGCGCAGTATTTCGGCAGGCGCACACGAATTTCCTGCCGTTCTGGGCCCTTCGTTTCCCGGCTACCCGGGGCGTGACTCAACCTGGGTCACAGTTTGCTATCGGTGTCCCGGTTCCCGTCGAACTTCGTTACTGCGGTTGACATCATCAGGGGCGTACGACCCAGTGACGCGGCGTTTTCGCGGTTCGACGGGTTGTTTGCCCGAATCATCGACGAGAGGAATCTTTGGCTGACACTATTCCAATACGGCCGTACATCACGATATGGTAACCGAGGCGCGGTTCTGGTAGGCCCGCCAGTGTCACGTGTGGCCTCGCCAAGACAGCGCTCGCTCTGCGGGTGGGAATCGACAGATTGGGTCATCGCGTCGAGGTAAATGTTTGTCCAGTGGTTCCGTGTTAATTGTGCGCGAATTAAATGACCCTCATTTGTCGACTACATCACACGAGCAAGCAACGGTTGGCAGAAATCTCCTGGGCGATTGCTCGGGCCCGAGAGGGGAATCTTATGATTGCGCCGCGGGATCGCCGGAGAGTCATTTATTTGCGCTGCTTGATCCCTTGCAGACCGCCAACCCAGACCACAGCTAGTTCACTCTCTGGTGCGCATTGGTCGACGCAGCGCCCTGCAAGTCACTTGCTGGGCCTGCGGACGAGGAGCGCTGCGGCCATCAACTCGCTCAGCAAGTCGTGCGCGTTGCCGTTAAGGTCATCCGGACCGGTGTCGCCAGCTGACGAACGAAAGGTAGCGCATGTTCTTGGGCACGGTTGAGGACTGGACAACCGAGGGCACCGTCGTATCCTGGTATCCCACCGCGGCCACTTATCGGCGCGCCGCCGAGGCGCAATACGATCCCGTCCCGGTGAGTTATCAGCAGTCCCAGCACCTTCGCTATTACCGGCGCCAGGTCAGCCGCGGCCGCGATATCCCGCGGTTGTGCATTGGAGCCTGGGAAATCAGCGGCGTCTGCGATATCGATGCCATGACATACGCTCTGAACACTCATCTGCGGCGGCACGACACCTACCACGACCGGTTTGCGTTCGGCGACAACGACGAAATCCTTCGCTACGTCATCGCCGACCCGGAGGTCATCGCCTTGGCGCCAACGGATCTCGGCACAATGGCCCCGAACCAGATCCGCAAACTGCTTCTCGATACTCCCGATCCGCTGCAATGGGACTGCTTTACCTTCGGAATCATCCAGGCCGAAGACCGATTCACCATCTATATCGCCGTTGACCACTTGCGCGCCGACGGCATGTCGGCCGGCGTGATCTTCCTCGACATCCAGACGATGTACTTTGCCGCGCTGCACAAAGCGCAGAACCCGCTGCCACCCGCAGCCAGCCATCGCGAATACAGCGCGAATCAGCATGCGTACACCAGGGCCCTCAGCGACGAGTCGCCCGAGATCCAGTCGTGGCGGACCTTCCTCGCCGCGAATAACGGTGCGCTACCGAAGTTTCCGCTGGAACTGGGCGAGGCGAACGCGGATACACCCGGGGCCATCGACGTGTTCGACCTGATCGACGACGACCAGGGCCGACGGTTCGAAGCGGCGTGCCGCGCCGCGGGGGCGCGTTTCAGCGGCGGCGTGTTCGCATGCGCTGCCCTGACGGAGCATCGGTTAACTGGCGCCGCAACGTATTTCGGGCTCACACCGTTCGACAACCGGCGCGATCCCGCGCACGCCACCGCGGTCGGCTGGTTGGCCAGTTTCGTCCCGTTGGCCATTCCCACCGACGGTGCGTCATTCGATGAGGTGGTCAGCGCTGCCCAGGCGTCTTTCGACGGCAACACGGCCCTGGGCGCCGTCCCCTACTATCACCTGCTCGAGTCGACGGACCCGTCGTCGAACCCCATCGAGGTGCCGGACCGTCCGGTCCCCATGCTGTCCTACATCGATATCCGCAAGTTGCCGTTCGGCGATTGTTTCGACGGTCTGCGCGCCGGTGTTTGGGGTGATAACCGGCTGTCGGAAACGGTGTGCATGTGGGTCAACCGCATGCACGACAAGACGCAGCTGGTCGTCGCGTACCCGGGCACCGAGGTCGCCCACAGGTCCGTGTTGCGCTACGTCAAAACGATGCGTGCCGAGTTCGCCCGGGTGTCCGAAGCCGGGCCGCACATCGATGCGTGACGCGGTTCTACCGCCGTCGAGGGTCGGAGTATGAGTGCCTTGGTGGCACTCACGCTGCGCACCATGGCGGCCTCCCGGCGCGACGCTGACCTGCTTTTCGCGGCGCTGGCCCCCGTGGGCTGCTTCCTCGGGTTCACCCTGGTACTGGGCGGCCTCATTCACACCGGTTCGATGACCTATTCGCAATATGTTCTTCCGGTGGTGATCGTGCAGGCGATGCTCTTCGGAGCGATGACCACGGCAGACCGGGCGGCACGAGACCGGTTGTCCGGCTTCGGGTCTCGGCTGCGTACGCTACCGGTTTCCGCGGCGGTACCGCTGGCCGCGCGGATGCTCTATTGCTTCATACGCTCGGTCATTGCGCTGGCCGCCACGTTCGCCATCGGGTGGTCGTTTGGTTTCCGGATAAACGGCGGCCCAGGCGATTCCGTGCTGTTTGTGATTATCGTCGTGGCGTTCGCGATGGCGGTGTGCCTCGGCGCGGACGCCCTCGGCTCCCGGGCCGGCTCCGTCGAATCGTCGAGCCAATTGTTACTGCTCCCCCAACTGGTCCTGGTGCTGTTGTCCACCGGCATCGCTCCCGCGGAATCATTCCCGGCCTGGCTTGGACCGTTCATTCGCAACCAACCGGTGTCCCAGGTCACCGAGACGCTGCGCGGCCTTTCCGCCGGTGACGTCGCCGGCACGAAGCTGGCCGTGACGTCGGCGTGGTGCCTTGGGTTGCTGGCGGTTTTCGGCGGACTCGCGGTGCGCATGCAGCGGCGCGTCAGCGCGGGAAGTTCGGGCGCGGCCCGGTTCGCCGGCAAGGCGCGTCGGGACGCCATACCGGCGGGAGACCCGGCTGCGGGCCAGCCCGCGATGACGGTGAACACAGATGCGCCGCAAGGGGTGTCGTATGTGACATCGTTGACGGCCTTCGCCAGCCAGAGCGCTTCGGAGGCGGGGCGGCTGCTGCGCCGCTGGCGACGCGACCCGATCGTCGCGGTGCAAGCGCTGTTGTTTCCGACCTTTCTCCTCATCATCTACAAGCTGCTGGTGGGCAAAGCCGTCCTGGCCGTCACCGGACACGACAGCCTGTACGGGCTGGTCCCGATGTGCGCGGTGGTCGGCGCCGTGTTCGGAACTCTCGGAGCCGGTTTGGCGTTGCCATCAGAACGGGAAGCCGGCGTGTTGACCAGGCTGTGGGTGCAGCCGGTTCATCGGGCCAGCACCGTGGCGGGCCGGCTGGTCGCCGAGGCCGCCCGTACCACCACGTCAGCCGTCGTCCTCACCATCTTCGGGATCGCCCTGGGTCTGCGATTCAACTACGGCTGGATCGCAATGCTGGCCTTCGTGCTGGTGCCCGTGGCGATTTCGGCGGGAATGGCGACACTGGTCATCGCCATCGCCGCCCGCGCGGACGGCAAGGCGATGGTGACCTGGCTGGGCGCGGCATGCGTGGTGCTGCTGTTCCTCAACACCGGGGTCGCGCCCGCCCAGGCGTTTCCGGGCTGGCTGCAACCCGTGGTGCGGTTTTCACCCATATCACCGACCATCGAGGCGATGCGCGCGCTCGCGGAGGGCGGGCCGGTGCTGTCGCCGCTGTGGCAGGCCGGGCTGTGGGGCGGTGTACTCGTCGCGGTGTTCGCGCCGGCGGCGGTGCGCGGGTATCGCGCTGCGGCCGAGGCGGGGTGCTAGTGACGAGGCTGGCTCTGCTGGACCAGGCCGCTTTCCTACGGCTGCGCGCCATCGGTCAAGGCAGCACGGTGCAGTGCACGTGGATCTACGATCGCGACGTCAATATCGACGGATTACAGTCCTTTGCAGACAATCTCGGTGCCGGTCTGCTCGGACGCCGGATCGAGCGCTCACCGCTGCCGTTCGGGCGTCACCGCTGGGTAGTCGACCACAGCTCGCCCGAGATCGCATACGAACCACGGCAACCCCGGAGCGAGATCGGACCTTGGCTCGAAAGACGCGCACGCGTGCGGGTGGACCCCGAGCACGGCCCGGCGTTTCACCTCGGCGTCCTGCCGCTCGACGACGGCGGTGCGGCGGTCACCCTGGTGGCATCGCATTGCGTTGTCGACGGACTCGGTATGGCAAGGGCAGTCGCCGAAGCGGTGAAGGGGGAACGACGCAATCTCGGCTATGCACGGCCGAATTCGCGCAGCCGGTGGCGCGCGGTGGTTGAGGATCTGGCTGACGCCGTGGCCGCCCTGCCGGCCGCAATCCGCGCGCTGATCGCGACTCTGGTGATATTGGCCCGGGCATCGTCCGGTCAGCAGGGTCAGTCGCAGGCGCGGCGGCACCTCGTCCCGTTAGACGATGGCGAGAACGCATTGCCGTCGGTGGCAATCCAGATCGACGATGCGGCATGGGAAGCGCGGGCGCGCAGCCTCAACGGAAGTAGCAACTCGCTGTTCATCGCATTCGCGGTCCGCCTGGCGCACCGGATGGGCAGGGTACTGCCCGACGGTAACTCGGTGACCGTCGTGCTTCCGGTCAGCGACCGCACCGCCGACGACGACCGCGCCAACGCGCTGACCTCGATCACGCTCACCGTCGATGGCCGAGCGGTGGCCACCGACTTGGGCGTGGTGCGCGGCGACGTCAAAAGACTGCTGGCATCCATGGTCGAGCGCCCCAACGAAATGCTCGCCGGACTGCCCCTCATCCCCTTCACTCCGCGCTGGTTGGTCCGGCAGGCCGAAGGCATCGCGATGTCGACCGATCAACTGCCGGTGGGCTGCTCCAACCTTGGCCGGTTTGATGCCTCCTTCGGCCGCATCGATGGTGCGGATGCATCCGAGGTGTCCATGCGCCTGGTCGAGCAGGGCATCACCCGCAGCCGCATCGAGCAGACGCACGGCCAATTGTTCTGCAGCACAGGAACGATCAACGGCAGCCGGTTTGTCGACGTCATTGCCTACCACAGCGGCTCTGACAATACCGCGACCGCTACGCGCGAGCTGGTGTGTAGCGCGCTGGCCGAACTGCAGCTGCCCGCCACCAACATCCGCGAGGGCCGGACTTGACCGTGGACGCGGGCCTTGCGGTGAAGGAACATACCCGGCCTCATCTTCTGTACGGCGGTGCCGGCGTGGCGATTGCGGCTTGGTCGGCCGTGGTGCTGTGGTTCGCGATCAAGGTCGTCCCGCTTGACGTCTACTGGATGTCGTATTACACGGCCGACTACCGAGAGGGCTTTGTCCGCCGCGGGCTCGCCGGTGAGCTGGTTCATTTGGTCCCGGGACACTACTTCGCGGCCACGCTCGGTCTGCGGTGGCTGTCCACGGCGATCTACCTATGCGGCTTGGCGACGGTCGCTGGTGTGGTGCTGTTCGGCCGTCATCGGTCGAAGCGCCGGCTCCTGGTTGCGATGGTGATTCCGCTGCTGCCGTTCGGTGTTCCGTTTGCGGCCTTTTCGGCTCGACCGGACTTGTTCGGTGGCGCGGCGCTGGCGCTGTTCAGCTCGGCGTTGGTGTTCGCACGTTCGCGCGCTGTCGCGATGGGGTGTTGCGTGGCCTACGGTGTCGCTATCGCCGTGCTGACGCTGGTGCACGAGGCGATAGGGCTGCAGTTCGCGCTGGGCGCCGTGCTGGCGATCCTCGTCCTGGGCGGTGCGCTGGGAAACAGGCAGCGTCTTGGCGTGCTGGCGGCCGTGACGCCGGGGGTTCTCGTCGCGGCTGTGGTGGCGGCGTTCGGTCGTCACCACATCGCCTCCCGACTATGTGCGGCCGTACCGCATCATCTGATGGCCAACCCGTTCGCCACGGTCACGTCGCCGCGGACGCTGATGCGCTTCGTGATTGACGGCAAGGCCAGTCAGACTGACTATCACGACTGGGTGTGCCGCAACGTGATGCCGTACTACGACAACGGAATCGTGGACGCCATCCGCACCGTGGGCGACATCGGCGCACTCGGCCTCACCGTCTCGTTGATTTTCGGTGCGGCAGCCGCCGCGGTGACGATGTGGGGGCTGAGCGAACTTTCGGGGGTACCGCTGCCTGCGTTCGTCGAGGCGCTGCAGGGCCGGATGGCCTGGGTTGCCGCCGGCGTGCTGTTGATCGTCCCGGTGTTCCTCACCGGCTACGACTGGACCCGCTGGCTGACCATCGTGGCGTTCGACGTCGCGATCGTGTTCGTTCTCTTCGCGGCGCGTCGACCGGAGATCGAGCAAGAGCCCACACCAAAGACGTTGCGGCTGTTCATTCTTCTCGTCACCGGTTTCGCGCTGATCCCGGTGGGCGCCGTTCCGGGTTTCGGCGGACCGCGAATGGTCTGACCGGCGACACCTGCTCGGCGGGGACGGGTCACTGATCATTAGCGACCATGGTTTACCGCTACGCGCGGGAATTTTTCGGCGCTCGGAGTTCAACAGGGCACCTCTTAGACCGCGAGCCTGCAATACGTCAATTGTGGCGGGCCTCAACGGTTCGCCTGCCTGCAAACCCATCGTTCGCGATACCGACCGGCACTCTCCGGACGGTATCGTATTGTCACAACTCGACTCGGATCGCCCGCTCCGGGCAGCTCGCCGCACCCTCGATGGCCTTCTCCAGCAGGCTGGCGTCGACGTGGGGCTTGACGACAACGCAGTAGCCCTCGGAATCGGGTTGGTATATCTCTGGCGCATGGGAGTAGCACACACCCCATCCCATACAGCGATTCCGGTTGACGACCACTCGGACCAACTCGCTTTCGTCCATCTGGGCCGCAGCGAAGCGGGTGCGCACGTGATCCTGTGTGGCTGGGGTCAGTCCCCGTTTGGTGATGAGGTTGACCGCGCGATCTACCAGCTGAGCGTTGGTGGCAGCCCGGAATACCAACGGGCAATCCCCGATTCCCACTCGAATGCCCAGCCCACGGTCCAACGCATGCTCCCAAAGCTCTTGACAAAGTTCGGCGGAGCTCATCGCATACGGCACGACGACGATTTCGTGATCGATCCACTTTGGGATACGGGAGACCAGATAGTCGATGGTGCCGGGATCCGGATCGCTATAGGACACCCAACGATCGGAAAAGAATAGCTTGATGTTCAGTGGCTGCCTCAAGATACCGATGCGGGCGGCCAGGATCACCCAACGTAAGTCGACCGCGTTGAACACAGCGATGCTGGGTACCAGTCCCAGCTTGGTGAACCGATCGAGTTCGGGCGGATACGATGGATGTGAACCGTTCAGGCATTCGGAGTCGAAATCAACTGCCTCGAACTGGTTCTCGTCTTCCGACCACAAGACGCGCTTAACGTGCCGAGCCGGGTCGAATGGCGCGAGCAATAACCCGGTACCGGCCGGCGGGCGCTCGGCCAACGCCCAGATGTGCTCGAAGCTACTGGCGTAGCTGGGGTAGGCCAGCGCGTCAACCTCGCGGGCCGCAGAGGCCAAGATGGTGCGTGAAACCTCGTCGTCGGCCCAGGCTTGCCGACCGTCGTCGTAGCGGGCATGGTAATGGACCGCGGTTGCTCCGTGCTGAATGCACTCCACCACATCGCGTGCTGTCTCTTTAACGCCGTAGGGCACATTCGGGTTTTCGTCTTTACTGGCCCCCTCGTTCACCCCGACTTCGAGGTGCACCCTGCCGTCATCGCGAAAACTCACAACTTGCTGCCTTTCTTTGCAGGTATCCGTAGCCGGTATTCGGCTTGAAGCAGTCAGCGGATGGCGCGAACGGTTCACATCATCGAGTCCGATGCTGCCGCGCAGATTGGTCGCCGGTCATCCAACGGCAACTCGGTAGCGAATTGAGAGGTGCGCTCCGGCCTTGCGCACCGGTGCCTTACCATGCGGGAATATCGCGGAAGTACCACTGTCAACAGTTCTTTCGGAATGGTATCGCGTGGCCGCCTCAGTTCGAATTACCAGGTCAACGAGGGACGAGCCGGTGCGGCGGCCAACCATCTGGCTCGCGTTCCCCGACCACCAGCCGGCCTTACTGGGCGGACTCGGACGGCATTAAGGTTGCACGTCAAGCACTTTGGCGATCGCGGCAAAGCACATCGGAGTGGGCCCCGCCTTCGATACCCGCAGAACATCGCGGCGGCGACCGGACGGCATCCTCGCGTGACATGGCAATCGCGCTCACGCTCACTGAGGGTCTTGCTCGGGCAGACTGGCAACCAGCGGTGTGTCGACGCCGAGCGCACCCATCTTGGCCGCCCCGCCCGGTGACCCCAGGGGCTCGTCACGGCCACTAAGGGTTTCGGTGAAGAACGCCGCGTTGTCCGCTTGATAAGGCTGCAATTCCTCGGGCAGGTCGTCCTCGTAGTAGATGGCCTCAACGGGGCAAACGGGTTCGCACGCCCCACAATCCACGCACTCGTCAGGATGGATGTACAGTGCCCTGCCGCCCTCGTAAATGCAGTCCACCGGGCACTCCTCCACGCATGCCCGGTCCATTACGTCAACGCATGGCTTCCCGATCACATATGCCATGAGGTAGAGTTTACACAAGTGCGTTTGTATAAACTAGACGGAGTGTGAGCTCCCCATGATTGACAGGGAAACCTACTTTCTGCGCCCGCAGGATGATCACGACGCCGACAAACAGCCTGATTCGTTGCCGAGCGCCGCGGCCACTAGCCCGTGCGATGGTCAAAACGCCACGCTGAAAGGCGGCGTCGGCGATCAGAGCCATGACCCGGGCTATCGCTCAGAATTGCTCCTGGCCGAGAACATCGTCGACCCGGAGACCTGGGCCGGCGGGATGGAAGACAAGCGGGCGATCGCACCGCGTCTACGCGTCGGTCGTGACAGATGGTTAAATCTGTTGTGGCTCATTCCTATTGGGTTCATTTTGCTGCTCGCTGCGGTGGCGGCGGGCAAAGGCCTGCACAACATGCCGGCGGTGCAGGCATTCATCCAGAGGTATCCGGGCACCCCGCCGCCTTCCGGGATGAGCCCGGGTATCCCCGCCTGGGTGGGCTGGACGCACTTCTTCAACCTGTTCCTGATGATCTTCATCATCCGCTCCGGAATTCAGATCCTGTGCGACCATCCCCGGCTTTACTTCAGCCGCAATTCCACCCCGGGTAAGGACGAGTGGCTGCGGGTGGCAAAGCCCGTGCCGGATGACCCGCTGTGGACCGCCAAGGACGACTCAGTCGGCCTGCCCGGTCAATTGGGGCTACCGGGAATTCGTCACTCGATCGGACTAGCACGATGGTGGCACCTTGGCATAGACGTCTTGTGGTTACTCAACGGGGCGGTCTTCTACGTGCTGTTGTTCGTTACCGGCCAATGGCGGCACGTCGTGCCGACCAGCTGGGACGTCTTTCCCAATGCGGCATCGGTTGCGATCCAATACCTATCGCTGAACTGGCCGACGGACAACACGTGGGTTGCCTACAACGCACTGCAGCTGCTGGCGTACTTCACCACCGTCTTCATCGCCGCACCGCTCGCAGTCATTACCGGTCTCGGCATGTCGCCCGCCCTCTCGATGCGTTTCACGACGATCAGTAAGAGGTTGAGCATCCAGGCCGCCCGCTCACTGCATTTCCTGGTGCTGGTGTATTTCCTGTTGTTCATCGTCGTCCACGTCACGTTCGTCTTCACTACCGACGCATTGCGCAACCTCAACCACATGTTCGCGGCCCGCGACGACAACGGCTGGGTCGGCTTCGCGATCTTCAGCGTGGCTATGACGGTCGTCATCGTCGGCTGGGTGGCCGCCACGCCGCTCACCTATCGCCACCCCCGCGTGGTGCAACGGGTCGGCTACGCGCTCGTCGGGCCGCTGCAGCGGCTATTCGAGCACACCAACCCCAGGCCGGGTGCGTTCACCGACGAGGAGATCTCACCGTACTTGTGGCACAACGGCACCTACCCGGAAAGCGTTGAATACAAAGAATTAGAAAATAACAACTTCGTGGGTTGGCGGCTGCGCGTCTACGGCCTCGTCGAGCATCCGACCGAGTTCTCCCTGGCCGACTTGCATGAGCTGCCCTACCACGAACAAATCACCCAACACTTCTGCATCCAGGGCTGGTCGGGCGTCGCCAAATGGGGTGGCGTGTCGATGCAGACGATCATGGATATCGTCAAACCGTTGCCCGAGGCCAAATGGGTGGTGTTCTACTCACTGGGCGCCGGGGCGGATGGCGGAATCTACTACGTCGCACATCCGATCGAGCAGATGAGCCACCACCTGACCATGCTGGCCTACGACATGAACGACGAACCGGTGAGCTACGGCCACGGCGCGCCGTTGCGGCTGCGCAACGAGCTCCAGCACGGCTTCCGGCATGTGAAGTGGATCAAGGGCATTGAGTTCATCGCACACTACTCAGAGCTGGGAAGCGGCTACGGCGGCTACAACGAAGACCACGAATACTTCGGACGTCACCAAACAATCTGACGCGCGCGGGGACTACCGGCGCCATCGGTCAAGGCGGAAGCCTTCCCTACCGCGCACACATGAGCTAGAGTTTATACAAGTCCGATTGTAAAAATGCGGGAGGGCGCTAAGCCCATGGCCGACAAGGAACTCGACGTGCGGCGGCAGCCCATGTCCGAGCTGCCGCGAGCCTCGACGAACACCGCCGATATCGCGGACCGTTACGCAGCACCGAACGCCCGAGTGGCCAGGAAGTCCGACGTCGGCGAACGCAACCTGGACTGGAATGTCCTCACGTTGGCACCGAACGGCGAAAGCTGCACCGCCACCGAAGCCGACGTCGACGTCTTGATCCATGTGCTGTTCGGAAGCGGCCTGCTCACCACCGAAGAGGGCACGATCCAGCTGAAGCCGGGTTCCCTGTTGTGGCTGCCAAGTCGCTCGCGGCCACACTTCACCGCCGGCCCGAACGGACTTCGCTACCTGACTGTGAACCAAAAATGGAAAATCCTGCCCCCATAGTCGAGGACGCGATGGCAACTGAAATCGTACCGCGAAAATTGTTGGCTCACCGGCCATTTCCTGCGAGGCAGGGGCCGACCGGGAGCCTGGCCTACAGACTGATCACGACTACCGATCACAAACTGATCGGCATCCTGTACTGCGTCGCCTGCTTCACCTTTTTCTTTATTGGCGGACTGTTGGCGCTATTGATGCGCGCCGAACTCGCCGCGCCGGGGTTGCAGTTCTTTTCCAACGAGCAGTACAACCAGCTGTTCACCATGCACGGCACCATCATGTTGCTGTTTTACGCCACCCCCGTCGTGTTCGGGTTTGCCAACCTCGTTCTGCCGCTACAGATCGGTGCACCCGACGTGGCCTTCCCGCGGCTCAACGCCTTGTCATTCTGGCTGTTTGTGTCCGGCGCGCTGATTGCGCTGGGGGGCTTCATCACCCCGGGCGGGGCCGCTGATTTCGGATGGACCGCCTACACGCCGCTATCCGACGCCGTCCACAGTCCGGGTGCGGGAGCCGACCTGTGGATCCTGGGTCTGGCGGTCGCCGGTTTGGGCACCATTTTGGGTGCGGTCAACATGATTACCACGGTGGTGTGCCTGCGCGCGCCGGGTATGACCATGTTCCGATTGCCGATCTTCACCTGGAACATCCTCATCACCTCGATCATGGTGTTGATCATCTTTCCCCTGCTGACCGCGGCGTTGTTCGGGCTGGCTGCCGATCGGCACCTGGGCGCCCACATCTACGACACGGCCAACGGCGGGACAATCCTGTGGCAGCACCTGTTCTGGTTCTTCGGGCATCCTGAGGTCTACGTCATCGCCCTGCCGTTCTTCGGCATCATCAGCGAGGTGTTGCCGGTGTTCGCCCGCAAACCGATCTTCGGCTACACCACACTGGTCTACGCGACGATGAGCATCGCCGGACTCTCGACCGCGGTGTGGGCACACCACATGTTCGCCACCGGAGCGGTGCTGCTGCCGTTCTTCTCATTCATGAGTTATCTCATCGCGGTGCCGACCGGGATCAAGTTCGTCAATTGGATCGGCACCCTCTGGAAAGGCCAACTGACCTTTGAAACCCCGATGTTGTTCGCGGTGGGCTTCATGGTGACGTTTCTGCTGGGTGGGTTGTCCGGGGTCATGCTGGCCAGCCCCCCGATCGACTTTCACGTCACCGACTCGTATTTCGTTGTCGCGCATTTTCACTACGTGCTGTTCGGCACCATCGTGTTCTCCACGTTCGCCGGCATCTACTTCTGGTTCCCGAAGATGACCGGACGGTTGCTCGACGAAAGGTTGGGCAAGCTGCATTTCTGGCTGACCCTGATCGGCTTTCACACCACGTTTTTGGTGCAGCACTGGCTGGGCAACATGGGCATGCCCCGCCGCTACGCGGACTACTTGCCCACCGACGGCTTCACCGCATTGAACGTGGTCTCCACCATCGGGGCGTTGATCCTGGGTGCGTCGATGCTGCCGTTCGTCTGGAATGTGTTCAGAAGCTGGCGCTATGGGGCACCGGTCGCCGTCGATGACCCGTGGGGACACGGTAATTCGCTGGAGTGGGCGACCAGTTGCCCGCCGCCGCGGCACAACTTCACCGAGTTGCCGCGCATCCGTTCCGAGCGGCCCGCCTTCGAGCTGCACTACCCGCACATGGTCGAACGGATGCGCAGCGAGCGACACGTCGGGCACAACGTTGGCGCCGATGCCGCTGCCGAACATGAAAGCACCGTGAGCGTACGGAGGAGCTGATGGCCTACAACGGGACCATCCGGGTGTGGCGCGGCGACGAGCAGGGTGGCGAACTCCATGACTTCACCGTCGAGATCAACGAGGGTGAAGTCGTGCTAGACGTCATCCACCGGCTGCAGGCCACGCAAGTGCCCGACCTGGCGGTGCGCTGGAACTGCAAGGCGGGCAAATGCGGTTCCTGCTCGGCGGAGATCAACGGCTATCCAAAGTTGATGTGCATGACTCGCATGTCGACCTTCGCCGAGGACGAGGTTGTCACGGTCACCCCGATGCGAGCCTTCCCGGTAATTCGCGATCTCGTTACCGACGTCTCGTTCAACTATGAAAAAGCCAGAGAAATACCGTCTTTCGCGCCACCCAAGGATCTACGGCCCGGCGAATACCGGATGGCCCAAGCCGACGTCCAGCGCTCGCAGGAGTTCCGCAAGTGCATCGAGTGCTTCCTGTGCCAAGACGTCTGCCACGTGATCCGTGACCACGACGACAACAAGCGAGTGTATGCCGGACCGCGCATGTTCATTCGCCTCGCCGAACTGGAAATGCACCCACTCGATACCGCCGACCGTCGAGACCTCGCCCAGGACCAGCAGGGCCTGGGACTGTGCAACATCACCAAGTGCTGCACCGAGGTCTGCCCGGAGCACATCAAGATCACCGACAACGCCATCATCCCCATGAAGGAACGCGTCGCGGGTCGCAGGTATGACCCGGCGGTCTGGCTGGGGCGCAAGCTCTTCCGCCGGTAGCACGCCACGAGAGCGTTCAGCGCGCGACCGCGGTGTCGAGTTCTGGTGTGTCCGTGCCCGTCAACCGGCGGTGCATGGCCCAGGCGATCCTGGCGCCCTGAATCTTCGCGCGTTCGGCGATGGGTCCTTGGAACATCGCGTCGACGGTCTCGTTCCACACCGTAAGCCAGCGGACAAAGTGGCGGCTGCTCAACGGGGTTCGCCGATGGATGTGCCGGTGGGCGTGCAGGGCGCTGCCGCGGTAGAGTCCGGCACGGAACAGGGCGGTCTCCCAAAAGTCGGCCATCACCGGGATGTGCGAGTCCAGGCCCTTGCTTCGCAACTCCTCGAAAGGCTCGACGAGCACATCGTCGACCATCACCCGGCCGTAAAACCGGCGCAAGAGCGCCTCGACGTCCGCGCGGGTAGCGAGATCTGCGATCCCTTGGCCGACCGGGGCGCACAAGTTAGTCACGCGCGATCACCCTGGCGAGACAGAGTTCAGGTTCGACGAAGGGTTCCAGCTCGGCGTGCATCGCAGGCGCGGAACCAACCGGCTCCGTCGGGCCCGCCAGGCCCTGCAACAGCCCGCGGTGCAGGGCGCACGCCACCTCCGGGTGATGACGGGCCATATCACGGACCGGGCAACTGTGCAGGCGGATGGTCCGCTGGTTGCCGGGAGTCGACTTCCCGGGCGGGACCAGCTCGGGACCGAATCCCATGCGGTCGAACACCGTCGTGATCATCCCCGATCGCTCTTCAGCGGCTTTTCTGAGTGTAAGGCGCTGTGGAACATGTTGCCCCGCAATATCTTCGTGGGAGTCGTCCTCCGTGATCCGCTCAGCCCATCGCCGGCCGGCGGCTTCGGCGCGGCGGCGCCGCTTGTCGACGGTGTCACCGAGTTCCAGCGCCAATATCTCGGCCAGGATTCGATAGTCCAGCCGCTCGCGCACCGCGCTGTAGCCGGTGCGGGGGCGGCCCACGCCGGCGCGCGTGATCCGGGTGCGCTCAACGAGCCCCTCGGCGCACAACGCGTCAAGATGAAAGCGCACGGTCGTCGTGTGCAGTCCGAGCCGGGCGCCGAGTTCGGCCGCGTCGATCGGTCCGTCGTGCTCGCGCACCAGTTCCAGAACTCGTAGGCGCTGCCGGTTGCGTTCCCCGCGGTGCGGCCGCCCGGCCTCGTCCTCGTTGTGCTCGCCCACCCCATCAGCCCTCTCGTCCGGTTGCCTTTCAGCTATTTAGAGGATATTATTCATTAATAATAGCACTGAACGCCCTGGCGTCTCCACTAACGCGACGACCTTGGGGCAGCAGGGAAACCGGAGGTGCGCCGTGTCGGACACCATGTTGGAAACTACGGTCATGGAGAACGCGGTCCGGATCGCCTGCCGTGCCCCGTCGCTGTACAACACCCAGCCGTGGCGCTGGGTGACAGACGGCGCCGGGCTGGACCTGCTTCTCGATACGAGCCGCGTCGTGCACACGGACCGATCGACGCGAGAGGCCCACATCGGCTGCGGCGGGGCGCTCGATCATCTTCGGGTGGCGATGGCGGCCGCGGGCTGGATCGCCGATGTCGAGCGATTTCCCGATCCAGCTAATCCGGCCCACCTGGCGCGGGTGAAATTCGTTCCCGCGGAAGGCGTGACCGACGAGCAGCGTCGCCGCGCCGACGCGATGCTGAAACGCCGGACCGATCGGCTGCCATTCCTAGCGCCGGTCGACTGGGAATCGTTCGAGCCCCTGCTACGCGGCGGGATCGACGGCAGTGGGGTGTGCTTGGACGTGCTACCGGAGGAGACGCGTCCGCGCCTGGCCGAGGCAGCCGAGTTCACCGAGTCGCTGCGTCTGTACGATTCTCCGTATCATCTCGAACTCGATTGGTGGACAGCCCCGTTCGAAGTATCCGAGGGCATCCCCTATAGCTCGCTGATCTCGGTCGCCGAGTCTCATCGGGTAGGCGTCAATCGCCACTTTCCCTTCACCCGCAACCTGGACAGGCGCGCCGGGATCACGCGAGATTTCTCGAAGATCTTGATGCTGTCCACCGAGGACGACACCCACGCCAACGCGCTGGCGTGCGGCGAGGCGCTGTCGCGTGTCCTGCTGGAATGCACGATGGCCGGCTTGGCCACCTGCACGGTCTCGCAACTGACGGAACTGTCGGTCAGCCGTGAACTGCTCGCGGCGATCACGGGTCACACCGACCTGCCCCAGGTCCTGATCCGGGTGGGTGTCGCACCGGCACTCGACGGGACGCCGCCGCCCACGCCGCGGCGGGCGCTCGCCGACGTGTTGCGACGCAAGAGCTGAGTCTCGGCGGTGGCGACCCCACGCGGTCCGTCGCCGGTTCGCTCGGGGCGCTGTCGGTATCGACAGCCGCTCGTGGCGACCTGGCGGTTTCGACACCCGCGGTTCCGAACTCGCTTACAGGTTGAAGCTTGGGTCGACGTAACCGGACGACCAGTAGGGCAAGCATCCGTAATACCCACAGACGCGGCTCTGGTAGTCACGATTGTTGACCAGTTCTGCCTCATATGCCGGTGCCCCGCAGATGTGATCGTGCGCATCGCCGACGAAGACATCATCACTGGTGGTCGCCTCGATCACGTCGACTGGGATGAAAAACGTCTTTTCGCCGATGCCGAGAAGGCCACCATGGTCGACGAGGAGGAAACGGGGCTTGCGTTCACGGTCGTCCACGAAGACGTCATGCACCCTGCCGAAGTGTTTGTGGTCCTTGTCCTTTACCTGCCGTCCACGCATGTCGTCGGTGGCGTTGGTGACCTTCACAACCGTACCCGTGAGCTTGATGAGAGTGGTGTCAGCCTCAGTTGTCATCGGCACTCCTGGTCAACAGCGGGCATCGAGATGGCTCAACGTTGCCGCGCACTCGACGGGCATATAACGTGCCGTCAGCTGATTGTGACTGGATGGTCAGCTGCGGCATGCACCCAGTATGCGGCCGGCTCGCAAGAGGATGTTCGTCGAATTCTGGCGGTTCACTCGGGCCGGTGTGCCAACCTGCCACTCTTGCCCACGTACTCAATTGGCGTAGGCTCGGATCACCCGCCGGGCAGCCCGTAAGGGGGTTTCTCATGGCCTCGGACAGCTTTGGAACGCGTGATCAACTCACCGTCGGCGGGACCACTTACCAGATCCATCGGCTGGCACGGATCGACGGCGCGGACCGGTTGCCCTACAGCTTGAAGGTCTTGCTGGAGAACCTGTTACGCAACGAGGACGGTCGCCTGGTGACGGCCGAGCAGATCGACGCACTGGCGGCGTGGGATCCGATTGCCAAGCATGGGCGGGAGGTGGCCTACACCCCGGCGCGGGTGCTGATGCAGGACTTCACCGGGGTGCCGTGCGTGGTGGACCTGGTGGCGATGCGCGACGCCATCACCGATCTGGGCGGTGACACCAAACGCATCAATCCGCTGTGCCCGACCGAGCTGGTGATCGACCACTCGGTGATCGCCGACGTCTTCGGCCGTCCAGATGCGTTCCGCATCAACGCCGAATTGGAATTCGACCGCAACGCCGAGCGCTACCAATTGCTGCGTTGGGCGCAGCAGGCCTTCGCGGACTTTCGCGTGGTGCCCCCGGACACCGGCATCTGCCACCAGGTGAACCTCGAATACCTGGCCCGGGTGGTGTTCACTCGTGACACCCCGGACGGAACGCTGGCCTACCCCGACACGTTGGTCGGCACCGACTCGCACACTCCGATGGTCAACGGGTTGGGCGTGTTGGGCTGGGGCGTCGGTGGCATCGAAGCCGAAGCGGCCATGCTCGGGCAACCGATGAGCATGCTGATTCCGCAAGTGCTGGGCCTGAAGCTGACCGGTGAGCTATCAGCGGGGACCACCGCCACCGACCTGGTGCTCACCGTGGCCGAGCTGCTGCGCCGGACCGGTGTTGTCGGTAAGTTCGTCGAGTTCTACGGGCCCGGGGTGGCGAACGTGCCGCTGGCCAACCGGGCCACCATCGGCAACATGAGCCCCGAGTACGGGGCGACCTGCGCGATTTTCCCGATCGACGATGTCACCCTGGACTACCTGCGGCTGACCGGCCGCTCCGGACACCAGATCCGGCTCGTGCGGGCCTATGCCATGGAACAGGGGCTCTGGCACGATCCCGGCCACGAGCCGACGTTCTCGCAGACTCTCGAACTCGACCTGAGCTCGGTGGAACCGTCGATCGCCGGGCCCAAACGACCGCAGGACCGCATTTCGCTGCGGGTAGCTCCACACACGGTCGCCGCGCTGCTCAACGGCGCCGAGACCACCACGGAGGCGTTGTCGGCTCTGGACAAAGCGTCGGCGGACTCATTTCCGGCTAGCGACCCGATCGCCTTTGGCGATCACGCCCAGCCGGAAGGCAAACCACGCGCGCCCTGGGACGACGGCGAGAAGCTCCCGTGGGTGACCGCGCCGACACCGGTCGAGTTTGCCGACGGCACCCGCGCGGAAATCGACAATGGACATGTGGTGATCGCCGCGATCACCTCGTGCACCAACACCTCCAACCCGTCGGTGATGGTGGGCGCGGCGCTGCTGGCGAAAAAGGCGGTGCAAAAAGGGTTGACCCGCAAACCGTGGGTCAAGACCTCGCTGGCGCCCGGGTCCCGCGTCGTCACCGGTTATTACGAAAGGGCCGGGCTCACACCGTATCTGGACAAGCTCGGCTTCAACCTGGTCGGCTACGGCTGCACCACCTGCATCGGCAATTCCGGGCCGCTGATCCCCGAGGTGAGCCAGGCGGTGACCGACAACGACCTGACGGTCTGCTCGGTGCTGTCGGGTAACCGCAATTTCGAGGGGCGTATCCACCCGGAGACCAGAATGAACTTTCTTGCATCGCCACTGCTGGTGGTCGCCTACGCATTAGCCGGCACGCTGCGCACCAACCTGCTTCAAGACCCGATTGGCACCGGCAGCGACGGCCAACCGGTGTACCTGCGCGACATCTGGCCCTCGAACGAGGAAATCAGTGCAGTTGTCGACGACAACCTGCGGGCCGAGATGTTCACCAAGAGCTATGCCGACGTGTACGCCGGGGACGATCGCTGGCGTTCGCTGTTGATCCCCGACAGCGCCACCTTCCAGTGGGACCCCGAGTCGACGTATGTGCGCAAGCCGCCGTACTTCGACGGCATGCCCCCCGACCCCGAGCCGGTCGGCGACCTCACCGCCGCCCGGGTGCTCGCCAAGCTCGGCGACTCGGTCACCACCGATCACATCAGCCCGGCCGGCTCGATCAAGGCCGACTCACCCGCGGGAAAGTACTTGTCCGAACGTGGGATTGCCCGCAAGGACTTCAACTCCTACGGCTCGCGGCGCGGCAATCACGAGGTGATGATCCGCGGCACCTTCGCCAATATCCGGCTGCGCAACCAGCTCGCCCCGGGCACCGAAGGCGGATGGACGCGCGACTTCACCCAGCCCGACGGCCCGGTGGCGACCATTTACGACGCATCGGTGAACTACGCCAAGGCCGGTACGCCCCTGGTCATCCTCGCCGGCAAGGAATACGGCTCCGGGTCGTCGCGCGACTGGGCGGCCAAGGGCACCGCCCTGCTCGGTGTGCACGCGGTGATCGCCGAGTCCTACGAACGGATCCACCGCTCCAACCTCATCGGGATGGGTGTGCTGCCACTGCAATTCCCCGAGGGGAAAAGCGCGGACTCGCTAGGGTTGACCGGCGAGGAGACCGTCGACATCACCGGCATTACCGCGCTCAACGAGACCATCCCCGACACCGTGCACGTCAAAGCCAGCGGCGTCGAGTTCGACACGGCCGTGCGCATCGACACCCCGGGCGAGGCCGACTACTACCGCCGCGGCGGCATCATGCAATACGTCCTGCGCCAACTGCTCGGCACCGAATCGTCCGCTTAGGAGCACACCCATGACTCCGGAAACGGCCGCGCCTCATGTTCTGATCGTGGGTTCCGGGTTCGTCGATAATGCGATTAGCCAGTCAGGACGTCCTGAAGAAGGAAACGGGAAGGGCTAGCCATGGCCGAGGATATGTACCACCCAACCACCCCCGAAATCCACTATCTCCGTAGGGAACTCGCTCCTCACACGCATGACGCGTTCGAGGCGTTCAGCCGTGCGGTGTTCGCCGATGGCGCCCTGCCGGAGAAAACCAAACAGCTGATTGCGGTCGCGGTCGCGCACACCACCCAATGTCCGTACTGCATCCGGGGCCATACCGGGCTCGCCCACCGGAAAGGCAACAGCGACCAAGAAATCATGGAGGCAGTCTGGGTCGCGGCCGAGATGCGGGCCGGCGGCGCCTACGCCCACGCCACGTTGGCGCTCGAGGAACTGGCCACATAGCCGCATGCCTCCCATCGTCGCGGACCGCGCCGCAGACATCGCCAAGGTCGAGACAGTTCCGCTGCGTATCCCGCTCAAGGTGGGCACCACGCCCGGAGCGTCGCTCTGGGGCGACACGCTCTCCGCAGCAGACTCGCTGCTCGTCAAGGTGACAACCCGCGAGGGAGTGGAAGGCTGGGGAGAAGCCTTCGGTTTTCGTGCTGTCGATTCGGCCAAGCTTGCCGTCGACGAACTGATCGCGCCGCTCTGCGTTGGCCGGGACGCCACTCGAATCGGGCCCCTGATGCTGGAGATTCAGAAGAAGCTGCACGTTTTCGGGCGCGGCGGTGCGTTGACCTACGGGCTCTCGGCGGTAGACATCGCCCTGTGGGATATCGTCGGTAAGCTCGCCAACGCTCCGGTCTCCAAGCTCCTCGGCGGCGCACTGACCACTATGCCTTGCTATGCAAGTCTGGCCTGCTATACCGATCCCTCGCTGGTCCGCGCCGTGGTTCGGCAAGCAATGGATGCCGGCTTTCAAGTGCTCAAGCTGCACGAAGCGGGCATCTCGGCAATCGTCGCAGCCCGCGAGGAAGCCGGCCCCGACGTGGAACTGATCGTGGACGCCGGCTGCCCCTGGACCTTGACTCAAGCCGGTGCATGCGCTCGGGAACTCAAGGCGGTTCGGCTCAAATTCCTCGAGGAGCCGCTGTGGCCGCCGGAGAATTTCGACGGCCTCGCCGCACTGCGCAGAACCACCGGCATCCCACTGTCGGCCGGCGAGAACGCTTCCACCCTACTGGAATTCGAGCGAATGCTCGCCGCCGGGGCGGTGGACTTTGTTCAGCCAAGCCCGGCCAAGATGGGAGGGATTACCGAGTTGTGCAAGGTTTTTCCCCTCGCGGCCGTCCATAACATCCCGGTGATGACGCACTCCTTCTACGATGGCCCCGGGTTGCTCGCGGCGCTTCATGTCACCGCTGCGCTGGGCACCGCCGACTCCATGATCGAGTGGCGCTGGTTCGATCTGGAAGCATCCATCTATGGCGATGCCCTGACCCCGCAGGCGGGCCGGCTCACCGTCCCGCAGGGGCCGGGCCTGGGAATCGACCCCGATCCTGAGGTCATACACGCCTACCGGCGGGAATCGGCACCATGACGACGGCGGCTACCTCAGCAACCTCAATCCCTTTGCGCTCAGACGAGAATGCGTAACGGGTGTTCGAGCAGCTTCACCAGGTCCGCTAGGAATTCTGCGGCCATGGCACCGTCGAGGACGCGGTGATCGATGGACAAAGTCAGCTTCATTCTGGCTACGGCCGTGAATTGACCGTCTCGGACGACGACCTTCTCTTGCAGGGCACCGACCGCGAGGATTGCGGCCTCGGGCGGGTTGATGACGGCGGTGAAGTGGTCGATGCCGTACATCCCGAGGTTGCTGATCGTGAAGGTGCCACCGATCATTTCGTCGGATGTGAGCTTGCCGGCGCGCGCCCGTCCGATGAGGTCATGGGTCTCTGCGCCAACCTCGTTGAGGCTCTTGCGGTCCGCATCGCGGATGACGGGTACCACAAGTCCACCGCCGGTGGCGACGGCGCAACCGATGTTCACATGGCCGTGGTGCACCAGGTGATCACCGCCCCATGAGGAATTGACGTAGGGGTGATCACGCAGGGTCACCGCGCAGGCGCGGATCAGCAGATCGGTAACGCTGATTTTCGGCCAGGCGTCCGAAAACTCCGCTTTCAGGTCGGTGCGCAACCTTTGCAGCGCGCCGGCATCGGCGACCATGGTGAGGTAGAAGTGCGGTGTGGCGGCGCTTTCGGTGAGCCGCTGTGCCGTGATCCGGCGTATCGACGACAGCGATATTCGCTCGTCGGCTTCGTTGCCGTTGGCCATGGCCGATGGCGGCTCGACGGCGGCCGGGCGCCGGTCGATGACGGCTTCGATATCTTTGCGCACGATGCGTCCACCGGGGCCGGTGCCAGTCACACTGGCAAGGTTAATTCCGTGTTCAAGCGCCAGGGTGCGGACGAGCGGGGTGGCGCGCACCTGAGCGGCAGGCGTCGAGGGCGGGGCAGGACCGGATTCAGCGGGCAACGCACGGGATGCGGATGAGACGGCTTGCCCACCAACAGGTTTAGTTGTCGCACCCACCGCCTCGTCGTCGATGACCGCGATCGGCCGGCCGATGGGGACGGTGCTACCGGCTGGGGCGATGATGCGGGTCAGCACCCCGCTGTCGTACGCCTCGAGTTCCATGGTGGCCTTGTCGGTCTCGATCTCGGCAAGCACGTCCCCACACTGGACGGTGTCACCCTCGTGCTTGAGCCATTGGTTACAATCCCTTCGGTCATGGTGTCCGACAACCGCGGCATCAGCACGTCTGGCATGACGGCCCCTCTCTAGTAGGCGAACCGGCTGGCGTCGAGAACTTCGCCGATGACCTTGGTCAGGTCGGCGGCGTCGGGCAGGGCCGCGAGCTCGAGCGGCTTCGCATAGGGCAGGGGCACTTCGGGGGCCGCGACGCGGCGGATCGGGGCATCGAGATAATCGAACGCACCTTCGGCGATCGTTGCCGCGATCTCCGCACCGACTCCGTAGCTGAGCCAGTCGTCTTCGAGGATGACGGCCCTGCTCGTCTTGCGCACCGAGACGCAGATCGTCTCGCGGTCCAGGGGCCGCAGGCTGCGCAGGTCGACGACTTCGACGGACACGCCGTTGGCCTCGAACTGGCGGGCGACATCCAAAGCGATCACCGTTGCCCGCGAGTAGGCGATGACGGTGAGGTCCGTTCCCGGCTTGATGACCGAGGCCGTCCCGATCTGACCGACCTGCTCGCCGTCGGGAACCTCGCCTTTGGTGTTGTACAGTGCCAGATTCTCCAATAACAACACCGGATCATCGTCACGCACGCCGGCGCTCAGCAGCGCCTTGGCATCGGCCGGGGTGGCGGGGGTGAGCACTTTCATTCCGGGCACGTGCGCGTAGAAGACCTCCAAGTTCTGCGAGTGAGTCGCCGCCAGCTGTTGCCCGCCGCCGCCCGGGGTGCGGATCACCAGCGGCACCGACACCTGGCCCGCGAACATCGCATGCATCTTGGCGGCGTGATTGACGATCTGGTCGAGCGCCAACAGGCTGAAATTGATGGTCATGATCTCGACGATCGGCCGCATGCCGAGCATTGCCGCACCGATCGCGGCACCAGCCGCGCAATGTCTCCGCAGGCTCATCGGCCACGATCGGAGTGGGGCGGATCGTCATTGCCCTCCTGCTTCCCTGCTGTCGCTCAACGAATTAGGCGGTGAGACGGCTACTTACGCTCCCGGCGGCTGCTCCTGCAACTCGAATTGCGTGCCCTTCGCGTGACACTTCGGACATGTCGCGGGGGGATGCACGCCGCGCACCGGCTCACCGCAGACCTGACACGCCCATTCGGTGGCCATCACAGCCACCAGGTCATGGCGGCTCACGATCCCGACCAGGCGGCCCTCCCGCACCACCGGGACCCGGCGGATACGCCGGTCGATCAGAAGATGCCGGATATCGTCGGCAGCGCTGTCCGGGGTCACGGTGATCACCGCCGTCGTCATCAAATCGCTCGCGACCGCGCCTGCCTTGATCAGCAGGTCGTGCTCACTGACAAGCCCCAAAAGCGTGCCCGCCCGGTCGACCACGGGCAGCCCACTGATCCCGTGCCGGATGAGGATGTCAGCCAACTGTTGTGTCGATGCATTGGGCGGCACGGTGATCACCGGCGAGGTCATGATGTCACCGGCTGTCACGTGTGGCAGCGAAACCGCGGTGCTGTCCTGCGGATCCACCCTCGCAGGGTACGCCCGGTGGGCGCCGAAGATTAAGAGTCTTCGTGAAAGGTGAACGTCCTGGCCCACCGTCATCGCTCGCTCCCGACGATCGCTCTGGTCAGTGCGCGTGCCGCGGGCTAGAGTTTACACAAGTATCACTTGTAAAAACCTCACGTGCCCTAGAAAGGGGTCAACGAGCATGAGCATTGCCGAACGGGCCACGCAGACCACATGGGAAGGCCCGCTGGCCTCTGGTGAAGGCACGCTGTCGCGGGGCAGCAGCGCAGCTCTGGATGGCCTACCGTTGACGTGGGCCTCCCGGACTGAGCAGCCGGGCGGTAAGACCAGCCCCGAAGAGCTGGCGGCGGCGGCACACTCGTCGTGTTTCGCGATGGCGCTGGCGTTGAAGTTGGGCGAAAACCACACGCCGCCACAGCGACTCGATGTCACGGCCACCGTCATCCTGGACGCGGTCGATGGAATCCCGACGATCACCACGTCGCGGTTGAAAGTCCGGGCGCAGGTCGCGGGCCTGGACGACGAAGCGTTCGCCACCGTGGTGGGCCAGGCCGCTGCCCTGTGTCCGGTATCGCGATTGTTCGCCGGTGCCACGATCAGCGTCGATGCCGAGCTCGACGAGAACGAATCCGCCAGCTCCGCGGGCTGACGCAGAGGAGCACGCGATGCCCAGCCTGACCTTGGCTGCCGAGCTGACGAGGGAACACCGCGAGATCGACGCTGCAATAGAGACTTTCATGGAGAAGCTCGATTGCGGCGGCATCCAGCACGAGCTCCTAACCGAGACATTGGAAGCGCTGCGCCGGCACATCTACCTCGAAGAGGTGTTCCTGTTCCCTCCGCTCCGGGACGCCGGGATCGTGATGCCGATCTTCGTGATGATGCGCGAGCATGGTCAGCTGTGGCGCACCATGGATGCACTCACGGATCTGCTCGCTGACGGAAACGACAACTTGCGGCTGAGGGATACGTGCGTGCAGCTGCTGGACCAACTTCACCAGCACAACTCAAAAGAGGAGCCGGTCATCTATCCCAACGCCGACACCGACGTACCACCACAAACGAGCGCGGAACTGCGCCGGTTCATCGAGACCGGCCGCGCCCCGGATGGATGGGTATGCCAGCAAGCCGGTGGGTGAGGTTCGACTGTTGTGCTCTCCCAGCCCATCCGACAGCCGGAGTCGGACTAAAGGAGGATTCACATGCGCGTCGTGGTAGACCGTGATCGCTGTGAGGGCAACGCGTTCTGCGTGAATATCGCGCCGGAGGTGTTCCAACTCGATGACGACGAGTACGCCGTGGTCATCACCGACCCCGTCCCCGTCGAGCAGGAGACGCTGGTCGAGCAGGCGATCGAAGCCTGCCCTCGCGCGGCGTTATCCCGCGCAGACTAGCATTCGGCTGACGCTGAGTCTGCTGCGTCACAACGGATTTCGAGCTGCCTGTCTGAAGTAGCGGTTGCCTACCGCTTGGTCAGGCGCAGCCGCCAGGCCTCCGGCCCGCGCTGCTCGTACTGAATTTCGAGCTGGCCCGAGGTGCGGTGGTCGAGTTGGTGCAAAAGCGGGATTGGATCATGGGGAGCCACCAGCACCAGCGTGCCGCCGACCGGAACGGCGTCGAACGCGCCGAACACGGTGGCATGCCGGATCGAGTGCGGCACGTCGCGAACGTCGAGCACGGGAGTGTCGGTATCGGCTTCGCCACAGCCGCAGGTGTGCGATGGCTCGGCGCCGTTGGTTGGGCGGGCATGACCGAGGAGTTCATGCATCCCGTGGGTCACCTCGACGAGGGAGACCTCCGGATTGCCGGCCACGATCGGCAGGATCCGCTCGTTCTCGTCGGTCAGGTGGGCGTCGAACACCACCCGCAGGGCGTGGCCGGACGCGGCCGCACGCAGCGGTGGCTCGATGCGGATGCGCTCGACGAGTGAGCCGATGATGCGGTGCACCGCGATCATCGATTCGACCAGCGGCCGCGCGCGCTCGGTCCGGGTGGCGGCCGGGTAGAGGCGGTCCTCTTCAGCGGCGGCGTGCGGCAGCAGCTCGCCGGTCAGGAAGGCCAGGGCCGCGGCGCGCGCCGGCTCGAAGTCCGCACCGCGCTCGACCGCCCACAGCATCGCATCGGTGAGCACCGCAAGCTTTCCGGCGAGCTGAGCGTGATGACCCTTGATGGCTTCGACCGCCTCGCCGTCAGCAGCTGTGGACGCGACGATCACATCGTTGGCCAGCATGTTGGTTCCTTCCCGTCGAGTCCAGAAGCTCCGCTGAGCGAATGGTGACTCAATTGCCCTATGTGCCTTGCCCTCTAATTTACTACACTAAATTCCGTGAAAAAAGGCTTGGCCGTCTTGGGGCCCGAACCGACGCCGGTGCTCCGGTCGCCGGTGGCGCTGTCCGGGCAGCGACTGCGGGTGCTCGAGTATGTGCGCGCGCACTCCCCCGTCCGGGTCGCTGACGCCGCCACCGCTCTTGAGCTGCACCCCAACACCGTTCGCGAACACCTCGACGCGGTCGTTGGGCTCGGGCTCGCGGAGCGCTCCACGGCAACCGCACTCGGACGCGGACGTCCGGCGGCGTTGTATCGCGTGTCGGCCGCCGACCCCGCCGTCGCGGTCCGCGATTACGCGGGTCTGGCGACCGCACTGGCCGGTCACCTGGCTCGCACCAGCGCCCACCCCGAGCGCGATGCGCGGGCGGCCGGCATCGAGTGGGGGCGCGAACTCATCGACGAGGGGAATGAGGCCGGCAGCGATCCGCGGCAGTCCGTGCTCGAGGCGCTGACCCGCCTCGGCTTCGCACCCGACCACGAAGAACGCACCCCGGGCGCCCGACGGGGCATCGCGTTGCGCCGCTGCCCGTTGCTGGACGCCGCCCGCCGTTACCCCACCGTCGTCTGTCAGGTCCACCTCGGAATCGTCGCGGGAATGCTGGAGCGGCTAGGCGCCCCCAATGAACGGGGCCTCGATCTCATTCCATTCGCAGAACCCGGCGCCTGCCGCCTGTTTCTGCCCGATCCCGTTGTGCAACATGGTAGCTGATCGAAGAATCCCAGCCCGGGCGCTACTGCTGGTTGCCGGCGGGTTCGCGCTTTTGGCCGGACTCGATGCAGCGCTGGTGCCGCTCGGCCTGCCTGCGCCGATCAAGACGGCGCGGCTGACCGAATGCACGGTGTCTCGGTAGTGCTCGGGTTCGTCGGCACGGTGGTTGCGCTGAAGCTAACCCGGGGAGCGCCTCTGGCTAGACACTGGCAACGAGTGACAGTCCTCGACGACCGCGTATTTGCTTGCGTTGCTTACTGATTGCTACCAGATGTGCCACTGCCAACTCGATTCCGCGGGCCAGTGCGTCGATATCAGCCACGGCGTCGTAGTCGGCGAGGACACCGAAGAACAGATCCTCGGCATAGCTGAGCATTGCCACACCGGTGCGCAATTGCATCGCGATCGGCGGGACCGGAAACACACTGAGCACCCGTCGGCCCATGAGTTGCAGTGGTTGACGAGGGCCCGGGACATTCGTCGCCAAGGTGGTAATGCCGCGCTGCGGTAGCTGGGTCAATAATCGGACGGCCCAGGCGGTCAGGGGAAACGGAATGCGGTTAGCCATCGACACGAATGCGTGACTCGCCTGACGCTGACCGTGAGATTTTGTTCGGTCCAGTCGCGAATGGACAATCCGCAGCCGCTGAAGCGGGTGCTGCTCGTCGACAGGTAGGTACGGAAGCATCACGGAGACGCGGTTGTCCGTCTTATCGAACGCGTCGGCAGACCGCATCGACACCGGCACCAACGCGCGAAGCGCATCCGGCAGAGGTGCTTCCCCCCGTTGGAGGAGGACGTCGCGGTAACTCTCCGTGATAGCGGCGAGCGCAACGTCGTTGATGGTGACATCGAAAGTCCGACATATCTGCGCGATGTCGGCGAGAGGGACCCGCGCGACGCTGTAGCGACGTAAAGTTGTTATCGGCCCGTTCAGCGACGTCGTGGTGGGGCGCAGCAAACCGGCGGCAATTTCTGCAGCACCCAATGCCGTACGGGTGGCGGCCGCCGTGATGGCAGCCGATGCGTTCCACAGGCCCCCCAGCACGCTCAGTGGATTTACATCCCAGAGACTCTGCGAGAGACCTTGCGCCTTAGGCTCTTTGGTGGCGCGGATATCGGTTGCGAAGCTCTCGCCGATGCCGTCGTCGCATAGGCCGGCTAGCATGTGGGTGGCGGCAATTCCGTCGGCCATGCAGTGGTGGATCTTGGTGAGCATTGCCCACCGATTGTCACTGAGGCCTTCGATGATCCAGATTTCCCACAGCGGCCGATCCCGGTCGAGACGCCGAGAAAGCGCATCGGCGGCAATCTGGAATAGCTCTCGGTCGTCTCCGGGCCGTGGTAGGGCGATGTGTCGTACGTGACGGCCGAGATCAAAGTCCGGATCGTCCACCCATTCCGGTGCGCCGAGGTCAAACGGGCGCGTTCGCAGCCGCTGGCCGAACCGGGGGCACGCGCGAACCCGCCGAGCAAGTGTTGCCATCAACGAATCACGGTCCGGGATCGGCCCCTCGATGACCGCCAAACCGCCGATCGCCAAACTCACGTGCCGGTCAGCGTCTTCCGCTTTGAGAAAGCCCGCATCAAGGGTTGTCAATTGATCCATGACCGCACCTCCCAACTTTATATGCAACTAGTAGTAACACCATTTACGCCTGCGCTGCGGGCGCGACAGCAGGGCCAAAAGTCCCCAAGCCGAGCGGCCCGGCACCCGGCCGGATAACAGCGCGGAAATCTGCCCCAGCACTCTCAGGCATGGGACGAAAGACGTTTTGGCACTGTCGGTTAGCGCTTAGATGCATGCGCTCCGACGGGCTTGGAACCATCCTGATCATCTGCCCAAGTGCCCTCTCGTAAGTTGCCCAACCACCTATTTAACGGATATTATTCATTAAAATACCTCCCGGCGCAAGCAAATACCTCCCGGCGCAAGCAAATACCTCCCGGCGCAAGCGGCTTAACCGCCGGCTCGCCCGAGTGAGCGGGATGGTTGAAGGTCGTACGCCTGCTCGCCCGGCTCTCGATTGTCGAAGAGGCGGAAGTTGTGAACTTCGTCGGCGACGGTGATCGCACCGCACGCCACAGTCACCACGATCATCCGAACTGCCCCGAACCCACCGCTCCTGTGACCTGCACCAGTGCGCGATCGATTCACTAGCATCAACCGCATTCCCTTCGTACGTCTTGCGCCGCGCGCCCGCCTGGCCAAAGTGTTTGGCGCCAGCCAGGAGCCGATGGTGCGCTCGGTGGCAGCCGTGTCATCGCAGCTGGTAGCGTTAACAGCACTGTGAGTTTCGGAGTTGGAATACCGTCACGGTGGCCACGACAACAAGCTGCGTCAGCCATCGTTGCTGCGCTAGCCCTCCTCGCAGCTGTGTTCAGTTGCGGGGCTTTGCGCGCCGAGACGACAACCGATGCGTTGGAGTCCAACGTAGTGACCTCATCGATCGGTCCGGTTTCTGGCCCGACGGCGTTGACCACCGAGTCGGCCCCCGTCCGTCGTGTTGGCGTGGGGTCGACCGTGAACGATGACCAGGCGTTCAAAAGCGGAGGGCTGAAGCGCTTTCGGTCAACCACTGTGGCGCTCTCCACACCCCGCCCGTCCGGATCCGCGGTACCCCCAACGGTCGGGATTCTTCGGTTTCAGCAGCGGGTTGACGCACCCGCTCGCGCGCCGGCGTCAAGCTCCGTCAGCCAGAATCTGTTGATTCGGTTCTGCATCGCCCGGTGCTGATCAAGCGCGGCTTTTACGTCGGCGCGCACCACTGTCGCGGCAGGTTAAACATTAGCCGCCAATAGCTTTCGGGTCCTTGGCATCGGCTGATCCGATCGTCGCGGCTACTGCATCGGTGTGCCCGATGCTGTCCACGCCGACATGGCGCGAGACCAGCGCGCCAGTTCCGCAAAATTCGATTGTCAAGCGGCGAACCGTCCGCGACGTAGCTCACCATGCCGCCATTGCGCGACGCCTTGGCGAATTTCATTTCGTCACGACTGCTTCGACTGCTGACCGGATGTCGTGCGCGCGAAGCCTCCACGGCAACCCGAGGCGACGGCGCAATCAAAGGTCAGCCCAGACGAACAACCAAGAAATTAGGGATAGACATGGATTTTGGCGCTTTACCACCAGAGATCAACTCTGGCCGAATGTACGTGGGGCCTGGGCCCGCCACCTTGCTGGCTGCCGCCGCGGGGTGGGAGTCGCTGGCCGCCGAGCTGACGGACGGCGCCGGCAGCTATCACGCCGTGATCGCGAGTCTCACCGACGAAACCTGGTCGGGGCCGGCATCGATGTCGATGGCGGCGGCGGTCATGCCCTACATAGCGTGGATGACGGCGACCGCCGAGCAGTGCGGGCAGGCCGCGGCGCAGGCAACGGCGGCCGCGGCAGCGTTCGAAACCGCATACGCGATGACGGTGCCGCCTCCCCTGGTGGCGGCCAACCGGGCGCGCCTTCTCGCGTTGATTCAGACCAACATCTTCGGGCAGAACACGCCGGCCATCATGGCGACTGAGGCCGAGTACAGCGAGATGTGGGCCCAGAACGCCACCGCGATGTACAACTACGCGGCCAATTCGGCTTCCGCATCGACACTTTCGCCCGTGCCGTCGCCGCCGCAAACGGCCAATCCGGCGGCCGCCGGCCACCTCGTCGCCATCACCCATGCGGCAGCCCAATCCGGCAGTACCGCACACACATCGGCGACGCAGGTGATCTCCTCGGTGCCCCAGACTCTGCAAAGTCTCTCAACCCCCGGCTCTTCCTCGAGCGGCGGTCTGTCGCAGGCGGCGATGGGCACCGGAGCGTCGCTGGGATCGTCGGGAGCCTCCGCCCCCTTCAGTTCACTGTCGAGTCTGACCGGCGCCTCGGGTAAAGGCGCGACAAAGACCGCAAGCACCGGTGCGGGCGCGGCCTCGGGACTGGCGTCGGCGCTCGCTGCCGCACCCGCAGCGGACGGAGCCGCCGCCGGGCTGGCATCCGAGGCGGCCGGGTACGGCGCCGACGGCGCCGGTTTGATCGCCGACGGCGGTGGAATCGGCATAGACCTCTACGGCCTCGATCTGGATTACCAGGGCTTGGCGCTGGATGAAGCGGGCGCGGGCTCCATTTTGGGGGCCGAGGGTAGCGCCGGGATAGCAGGCATGGGAGGTGCGGGTGCCGCGACCGGTTTGGGAAACCTCGGGCCACTGGCAGGACTGGGTCAAGGTGCGTCGGCGAGCGTGGGCCAAGCCAGTTCGCTCAGCACCTTGTCCGTACCGCCGAGTTGGGCGACGACGGTGTCGTCGGTCGCCCCGCTGCCGGCGCTCAACGGCGGCGCGGCGCCGGGCGGGTGGGCCGTCGCGCCCGGCGCATCACCCGGCACCGCGGTGTCCAAGCTGCCGTTGGGCGGCATGGTCGGTCGCGAGTCCGAGGGTGCGGTTCAGCGCGTCGGCATGCGCGTCTCGCTGATTCCCCATTCGCCGGTGGCCGGGTAGTGCACCGAATCAGTCGCCGTCGTCCAAGGGTGTACAAGCGCGTCGACTCGAAAGGAAAGCGCAATGGCCATAGCCAAGCCGCCCCAGTCAGGGCGGATCTCGCTGGTCGCTCGAAACCCGTTGGGGTTCACCATCAAAGCGCTCACATGCGCTGCCCTGATCATGGTGTTCTGGGCTCTGCAGCCGGTGCCGACGGTTGCCGATCCGAACTCGGGTGGCACTGACGCCAACTCCTTCGGCGGCCTCAGCTGTAGTTGCGGCCCGACCGCCCCGGCCGACGGCGCGACCCGAAAGCAACACATCCGTCGGGGGATACAGCAGGGGCTTTCCGGCGGCCCCCGCGACTAGCGCCCTGGTCCGTCGTCACGGTAGTCGCCCGCTTAAATCCGATTCGGCGGCCCGAAAGGAGGTACGACAAGAGCGGCCTTCAGAGAGCCGCCCCGCGGGCTTGGGAGCGCGCGATGCCTAGTCAACGTGAGCGTTTGGTGCCTGCCTGCTGGCAAACCCATCCATCGGGTATGCACCCGGTGACGAGGAACCGACTCAGTTCCGCGCTCGTCGGCGCCGGCAAATGGTAGTCGGCATGCAGATAGACGAGCGGCTCCTCTTTGAAGTTGTGCCGGTGCAGCTGATCCAGCAACTGATTACAAGTGTCCTTGAGCCGCAGGCTATCTCGTCCATCAGCAAGCAACGGCGCCAAGGTTTCCATCGTCCTCCACAGTTGGCCGTGTTCGCGCATCATCACGAAGATCGGCATCACTATCCCGGTCTCTCGGATCGGAGGGAACACGAAGACCTCCTCCAGGTAGATGTGCCGACGCAGCGCTTCCAACATCGACGTCAGTAGTTCGGGTTGCAAACCGTCGGCACCGAGCTTCTCGATGAAAAGCTCGATTTCAGCGTTGACTTCGCGGTGCTGCCGCATCAAGGCGGCAGATAAAACCTCGCCGGGCATTTTGTGCTCCTCCGCGTCAGCCCGCAGGACGGATACGTCCGCTTTCGTCGAGTTCGGCTTCCAACTCGACCGCGGTGCCGGCTTCGAGGAACCGCGAAACCGGGGCATGGGGTCGCGCTGCTGCGCTGGGCGGCGCCCAGATCCACACTTTCGCCGCTGGTAACGATTACAGGGGAATCCTCGGTCGTCACATCGAGTTGCTCGACTTCGTCTGGGTGACATAGCTTCTGGCGGCGGCTACTAGCAGTTGAGTCTGGCAATGCCCTGGGCGAGCACACCGTGGTGGAGCGGCGCCCCGCCGGCCCGCAAGAGGGCGCCGCCAGCATTGGCCCGACTCTGGCGGCCGATGCGGCTGCGCCGCCCAGAGGTGATGGCGGTAGTCCCGAGCCGCGGATCAATGACCGAAACTTGTCGTACCCGGCTGTCATGATGCCGTTATGTCCTCGACTGCATCGCCTCCGGTGGCAGTGAGCCCTGCCGAGCGTGTTGAGGTGTTGTTCGAGGAGTTGGCGGAGTTGGCCGGTCAACGCAACGCTATTGATGGGCGCATCGTGGAGATCGTCGCCGAGATCGATCGCGACGAGCTCTGCGGCGCCACGGGCGCCCGGTCGGTCCCGGCGTTGGTGGCCTGGAAGCTGGGGTCATCCTCGGCAAACGCCCACACGATCACCACCGTCGCGCGCCGGCTCGAGGCGTTTCCCCGCTGCGCAGCCGGCATGCGGCAAGGTCGGCTGTCACTGGACCAGGTTGGTGTGATCGCCGCACGCGCCGGCGACGGTTCCGATGAGCACTACGCCCAGCTGGCGTCGATCGCCACGGTCAACCAGCTGCGCACCGCGGTCAAGCTGGAACCGCTACCCAAAACCGAGCCCCAGCCGCAACCTGAGCGTTCGATCGCCAAATCCACCAGCGGGGAGTTCACCTGTTGGCGGATCACACTTCCACACCTGGATGCGGCGAAGTTCGACGCCGCCTTGGCGTCTCATCGGGATGCACTGATTGCCGAGTGGAAGCACGATCACGGCGACGGCGCCAGCGATCAAGCACCGCCGTTGCCGAGCACTGGTGAGGCGTTTATGCGCCTGGTCGAGGCCGGATGGGACACCGAGGCCGCCCGCCGGCCACACGGCCATCACACCACGGTGGTGGTGCACGTCGACGTCGAGCAGCGCGCCGCTTCGCTGCATCTGGGTCCGCTGCTGTCCGACGCCCAACGCCAATACCTGACCTGTGACGCCACCTGCGAAGTCTGGTTCGAACGTCACGGCGAAGTCATCGGCGCCGGCCGCGCGACGCGGCTGATTAACCGGCGGCTGCGCCGCGCGCTCGAGCACCGCCACCCCACCTGCGCGGTGCCCGGCTGCGGCGCCACCCGCGGTCTGCACGCCCACCACCTCCGGCACTGGGAAGACGGCGGTGCCACCGAATTGGCCAACCTGGTGCTGGTCTGCCCCTATCACCACCGGGCACACCACCGCGGCTCCATCACCATCGCCGGGCCCGCCGATGATCTCGTCGTCACCGACGGCACCGGACGACCACTGCGCGCAGGATCGCTTGCGCGCCCGCCAAACTTTTCCCCACCCGCCGTCCCACCCTGCCCCGGGCCCACCGGCGAGCGCGCCGACTGGTGGTGGTATCAACCCTTCCAGCCCCAACCACCACCACCCAACTAGGCTGGTTACACCAGTCGGATCACGGGGATCGAACCGAAGCCCAAACAGGTTCGGGCACAAACAGACTCGTTCGCACAACCAGCTGCCATCAGATCTCGACAATCGATAACCAAGGCTGTCAATCCAAACCCGCAACCCTGCCGGCCCGCTACCCGACGATCTTGATCTTCTCCCTCCAGATCCCCGTGGCGCACTACAATGAGAAATCCGCCACGTCGGGTGAGAATTTACTGTCGGTTCTCAAATCACGTGTCATATCGCGTACCTCTGAACTGCTGCGATGCAAGTTGTCTCACGTTGTGTCACCTCTGTTTCGTCTCATATTCGTGTCATTTCTTTACCTGCCGCGCAGCCACGGCGTCGAATCCCCTTGCGATCCCTTCGCCGATCAGCCGAAGCGCGGCTACGTGGCATCGTCAACCGGTTGCCGCGGGCGATAGCCATTTGCCGATCGCAGCGCAATAACCCGACCGACGTACCTCACCATTACCTCCCTCCTGTCAACACATGGACGATCCGGGTGAGTTCAACCCCCTTCGGAGGTGCGCCGGTGAGTAGTGCGTGCTGCAGAATCAAAGCGGGCCCGATGCGCGCAGCCAGCGCGACGTCGGTGGTTGCATCTATTTCGCCGCGCGCCTGAACGTCACGCAGGATAGACTCAATCACCGTCAAGAGGGGGCCAACCACCGCGTCGATGAACATGGCACGCAACTCCGGTTCGTGCATTGTTTGGATCGCGACAAACAGGCCGGGAAACCTGGTTTCGCCCGCCAAAACGTCGCAGTAAGCGGATAGCACCTTCAGCAGGTTGGCCCGAGCTAGGTAGTTGGCGCGCAGCTGCGGTAGCTGCGGCTGTGCCTGGCGTAGCGCTGCGAGCACCAGTGCACGCTTGGTGGGCCACCGGCGATACAGCGCAGCTTTCCCGGTATTCGCCCGCGAAGCGATCCCCTCAATGGTCAGGGCGCCAAAGCCGACGGCGGCGAGCTCGGCCAATGTTGCTTCGTACAGCGCGTGTTCGAGCACTTCACCACGCCGACGCCGCCGTACAACCGAGGTGTGCTTGGACACAACAATATATAGTAGCCAATCGCGTTCCCAAACACCTCAGCCGACTACGGGGAGCGAGTCGCTTCCGTCCGTATCCCTTGCCTGCGCAACAAACGTCTTGCAGATTCTGCATCTGTTTACATATTATGCATATTGATCGCGATCGTAGCGCGGGAGGAAGACGACATGGGCCGAGCTCGTTCGAGCAGTGCGGACATGACAAGTGTTGATGGGCAACTACATTCGACGCGGCTGAATCCCGGTGATCCGGTCTACAACGACACTCTTGAGTTTCTGTACGCCGAGGCGGAGCTGTTAGACGAGAACCGGCTAATCGAGTGGCTTGCGATGCTCGCGGACGAACTGTCGTATCGCATGCCCGTGCGGGTGACGCGCCAGCGTGGCGACGGTGACGACTTCGCGCAAGATGTGACGTTCTTCGACGACGACCTGGCGACGTTGACGCTTCGTGTTCGGCGTCTTACCGAGAGCCCGAACGCGCATGCCGAGATGCCGGCGACCCGCTCGCGGCGATTCGTGACGAACGTGCGGATCGAACAGCTCGGAGATGAGGTGTTTGCTCGCAGCTCGCTGCTGTTATTGGGTAGCCGCTGGGATTCCCACTCATACGAGTTTCTCGCGGCCCGGCGAAACGATGTGATGCGACGCTTCGATGGGGGGCTGAAGCTGGTGCGGCGAGAGATTCTCATCGACCAAACCGTGCCCGAATCGCCGTGCCTGTCGGTGTTCCTTTGACCGTCAACGCAAGCCGCGACAGACAGGTGTTGGAAGGGGACAGTCGTTGAGCGAAACACAGGTAGGCACGGATCGAGACGGGTGTTTGTTGTCGGATGGCACTCGCCTCCAGGACCTCTTCGACCTGGATCGTCGACGACTCTCAGCGAGGGTGTTCTCCGATCCCGAGATCTATGAACTGGAGATGGCGCGGATCTTCGGTCGCTCCTGGTTGTTTGTCGGGTTCGAATCCGAGATCCCCGAACCTGGCGACTACGTTGTGCGGCCGATGGGCGGCGACTCGGTGATCGTCACCAAGGGCAAAGACGGTGCGATCAGCATTCTGCTGAACCGGTGTGCGCACCGCGGCGTGCAGCTGTGCGTGACCGACTGCGGGTCTGCCACCCGACTCCAGTGTCCCTATCACGGCTGGACATACGGCTTGGACGGCCGTTTGCTGGCGATCCCGTCACAGCGCTACTGGATCGCGGGCAAGAAGTCCGAGTATGGACTGCGCACGGCGCGGGTGGCCACTCGCGGTGGCCTCATTTTCGGCACGTGGCAGCAAGACATGCCCGATTTCGAGACCTACCTGGGTGACTTCGCGTTCTATTTCGACTCGATCTTCTGTGCAGTTGACAAGAACCTCGTGGCGATTGGTCCTCCGCAGCGCTGGGCCTTGCCGTTCGACTGGAAGATCGGTACCGAAAACTCGCTCGGCGACGGTTACCACTTGCAGGCCACTCACAAATCGCTCGTTGACATCGGCTTGCTTCCGGTGCTTGCGCAGAGTTTGGAGGGGATCATCGGTGCTGACCCGCGCTGGGGGCACGGGTTCTTGGCGCCGATGGCGCCCGAACGTCCGTCCCTGGAAGCCGCCCTACACTGGCTCCCCGCAGCGGTGCTGCCTGAAATTGAGCGGCACTTGTCCGCGGAACAGCTGACCCTGCTGCGCAATGGGACGGCCACCAACATCGCCACGATCTTTCCCAACACGACCTGGTCGATGGCACCAGGCCTGTTCTTCTTCGTGCGCACGTGGCAACCGGTCGCACCCGGTCAGATCGAAATCTGGACCTGGACGCTCAGCCATCCCGACGCCAGCGAGGAGCAGAAGCGGGCGCGTGACCGGGGACTCAACATGACCTTCGGCCCGACGGGCATGTTCGGCCAAGACGACTTGGTCATCTTCGCGCGCGGACAGCGGGCAGCGCGGGGCACCCTCGGATCCCATGAATTCATGAACTACGGCTACTCCAATGGAGCGCCCGACAAACGGGGCTACCTCTCCGACGACGGAGAGTGGCCCGGACCCGGTGATGTCTGGCTCGGCTTCCCCGGAGACGACCAAATCTGGAACTTCTACATTCGTTGGCTGCACCTCATGACCGGAGGAGACCTGTAAGCCTTCAAATAATTCTCAGATAGCCTCACCACGGCCGTGGTGCTGCCGACGCGATTTGGTCGAAGGCGTGGTCAATCACACGGTTCAAAGGGACTGTCCGTCCGGATTCCTCCCACCAGGAGATGCCCGCGCGCAGGGCGGCCAACACCGCTGCGACCAGCACGCGCGGTGACGGATCCGTCTCGGTGTCGACACCCATGCGTTCAGAGATTGATTTCGCCAGGGATGCTTCGATCTCCACCAGCGCCGCCAGATACTGAGGCAACAGCGCCGGATACCTATTCACAAGTTCGTATCGAAGAGCCCAGCGGCTAAGGATGGCCTCTTGATCTATCCACTCAGTGAACACCGCCCGTAACGCGTTGCGTGGCTTCTCCCGCTTGGGTCGGGCACGCAACGCGGCGTCGAGCTCAGCCAACAACTCTTCGGGGACACCGACAACCGCCTCCTCTTTGCAAGAGAAGTAATTGAAAAACGTGCGTTCCGATACTCCGGCGGCTCGGGCGATGTCTTCCACGGTGACTGAGCCAAGACCCCGGTCGCGCACCAGATCCTGCGCCGCTCGAGCGATCGCACGACTCATCTCACGCTTTAACTGCTGCCGCAACTGCTGCTGCAGGCTCACCGATCTCCTTTGGGCCAGTCCTCGCAATCTGCACCAACGATGAGGGTATCGAAAGCCGCCCGGGGAATATCCGGTCGACCCTCCCGTAGACGGGGGAATCTGCGATCAAAGCCGGACGTCGATCTCCGGCGCCGCTAACGCCGCAGGCCGCCGATGGGTTGCCTGCGCGCAGCGCCAATCCGGTTCTGCAAGAATTCGCCTAGTACGACGGCGCCTTGGTCAAAACACTGCTCACCCGGGGCATCTACGACCAGAATGTCGATCAAACCGTCGGCCATATTTGTCAGATGCTCACGACCGCATGCGCTGCCGTCGGCGAGTAGAGTGCCGATTGCCGCATCGGCACCGCTAGCAAACGTGATAGCGAGCTGCCCCGCCGGTGGCGGCTCCGACTTACCCCATCGACTCTAAATACCCTTGTAGCGCAATATATTTAGCGTGAGGAACCCGGAAAAGAAAACCTCTCTAGTAGAATTTTCGTGTTGGCCCGTGATCGACAGGCTTGGGAATCTGACTCCATGCCTAGCCTCGGCCACCGCTTACAAGTTGACTAAAGTCGTCGCCATGCCCCGCTACAAGCACCCGCAGATGTCGAGTGCGGTATGAGGCAGTCGCATGGACCTAGCTGCAGGGCGATCCGCGATCCGCTTACCCGCGCTTACCGCCACGTAGGACTTCAGCCATGAAGCATCGCAAGTCGCTGGCCGCCTTAGCCATCGCCGCCGCCGTCGGCGGAACCACCCAGATCTCAGCACCGCGTGCGCATGCAGCGCCGGCACCCGAGGTGGAGTATTTCTATGACGTCACGGTGCGTCGCCATTATGGCTTTCCAGCCTCTACCGACGCGCTGAGCTACGGTCACGGAATCTGCGACAAGGTCGGTCAAGGCGAAGGCTACGGCCAGATGATGGATGACGTAAAAAGTGACGTGACACCCAGCGACTGGTTCGCCGCCAATTATTTGGTCTCGTATGCGGTTAATCTGCTGTGCCCTGACCTGATCTGGCAACTGCGGAACTCGGCGGCTGGCTACCGCCCGCCGGGCGGAGTAACTGCGCCTGATACCTATTACTGAAGCCGACTTCGCAATCAATCAGGCGCTTCCCGCCTGACACCCGCGGGAAGTTGTGTCGCCACTTCTTTAACAAACGCCTCCGCTGCCAGAATCGCTCGAAACTCATCACGGTCCTCTTCGGGCACACCGAGCAAATCGGCGATCACCAGCGTAGCGAACGGCTTGGCGTACTCCGCCAAGAATTCGCACTCGCCGTTTGCGATAAACTCGTCGAGCTGGCGATCCACCAGCTGCCACATGAACTCCTCGTTCTCCTTCAACCGCTTGGGCGTCAACATCCGGCTCAGCACAGACCGTGCGCGATCATGCGCCGGCGGATCCATGGTGACCAGGTGCTCGAAAATCGGAAAACTCGTGTCGGTGCGCCTCGATTGGGAGCTGATGTCGTGGCCAGAAGGTTCGAACGGCAGCGGACGGAACGGCCCTCCGATGGCGTTGCACGCCGAGAAAGCGTCCGTATCTTTCAGCGCGGCTATCACTTCCGGGTAGCCGGTCACGGCGACGACGCCGTGGTGGGGTTCGCGAAAGACCGTGTGCTGGCTCGCAGATACTCAAAGTACTCGTAGGGGTCCTGAGCGACCAGTTGGTCAAAGAAATAGTCGACCGCCGCCAGATCCGTCATATGCTTGCCAATCTTTCGCAGCACCTCGGATGACCAGCTGGCGCTTTCCTAGCTTAAGTGATTTAAGCTAGGGTGGGCAAGGCATTGGCCAGGCGCTTTGAGGGCAGGGCGACGCCGAGTGGTCAGTCGGTCTCCAAAGGGGGTTAGCGCAGATGACAGGGACTTTCGTCATCTTCAATGCAAATGGGTCTTTGGCTCGTCAACAGTTCGCGGTAGGGCGCTCGTCAGACATCGAGGACGGCCCTGCGGCGGTACGCCTGTTGGGGCGCGACCTTGTGCTATGGCGCAGCCCCAGCGGCGTGGTCGTTGCCGCTCCCGACCAATGCACGCACAGCAGGGGAATACTGAGCCATGGCGAGGTCATAGACGGCCGTCTAGTGTGTCCCAAGCACGGTTGGACGTTCGGCGACGTAGGTCGGTGTGTGGCTAAACCGTCGAATATGCCGATCACGGACAAGGCGCATCTAAGGCCCTACCCCTGCACCGAGCGATACGGGTTGATCTGGGTATCTCTCAGCGAGCCCGCGGCCCCAATCACCGATGTGGCGTGGGATGGCGACAGACGCTACCGTCGGATTCACGCTGGTGTGTCGGAGTGGCGGTCCAACCCGATACAGATCGTCGAGAACCTTCTGGCCGACCCCGATTTACCGTTCACCGATGTCACCGCGGATGTGCCGTTTTGCGTCCGGAGCACGTTGACGTCAGCGGATGGAGCACAGCATCATCGCCTGTTGTCCTTAGCCCCCATTGATAACCGCTCAACGCTGGTCGCCTCGGTGATATGGACCAGCAGCGCAGACGGGGACGACGCGAAGGCCACCGGCACTGCGATGGCTGACTTGGCCCAACTGAAATCGAAAACCGAAACAGGCGGGGTGGCACTGCCAATCGTCGAGACCTCCGAGGAGGACACCATCGTCGCCGACTGGAGGCGGCGCCTGGTAGCCGCCTTGTAGCCGGATCGCTTATTCACTCAACGCCCCGATGCTTGCATTAGCCCCGTCGACAACGCCCGCAGCCAGGGTGCAGCTCCCGTGCGGCCCAGGGTCGCTATCCGACTGTGCTAGATATCGACGAGGCCACCGTCTTCCACTCCCCCGGACACGCCTCTACTCCGGTGACGCGGTCGAGCAGGGTGCCCGCATCGGGGAGGTGATCGCCTCGCCAACTGACGTGCTGGTCCGGGCGAACGAGAAGTAGCGGGGCGGAAAGAAGGTCAGCAGCGCCCGGTTCGTCGACGGTCACCACCTCGAGAGGAAGGCCTCGTCGAGCTGCAGCGTCGATGATCCCGCCAATCCCGGCGCCAGCGCCGGCGCCGAGGACGAGCAAGGTAAAACCGGGTCCGAGGACGTCGTAGAGGGCCCGGCCGTCGCGCAGCCAGAGGTGCGGGAGCCGGCATCCCGGTGTGGTCGATGGGGTGTAGGAGCCGATCTCGAAAGGCGGAGGTTTGCTTCCGTCCGGCCAAACGATGGGTGAGTCTGCATAGTCGATCCCGAAGTTGAGGCCTGTGCAGTCGAATTGGCTTCTGTCCTGCGCCGTGATGAGCTCACCGATGCGCCGACGTTCCTCCCGGCCTTCCGGGGTGTCGTCCGCGCAGATGGGCCCGACCCGGAGTAGCTCCCTGCTCTGCTTGAACCCCGAAATAATGGCGCGCGCGACGCGTTCGCCGATGGGCCGGCGCTCAATTTCGTAGCTGTCGAGTAATGAGTCTGGAGCCCAACCGTTGAGCACGGCCCACACCTTCCAGGAGAGGTCGATGGCATCGCCGATCCCGGTGTTCATTCCAAACCCGGCGTAGGGGGTCCACAGGTGGGCGGCGTCTCCGGCCAAAAAGGCGCGGCGATCTCGGTAGCGTTCGGCGACGATGGCCTGACCGGCCCAGCGGGTGTCGGCCAGGATCTCGAACTCAACCGGTCCGCCGACGATCCGGCTGAGAACCTCGGACTGATCGACGGGCTTGTCCGGTTGATCGGCGGGGAGCGCCACGTGGATGAGGAATGTTTCGACGCCGTCGACTGCAATTACGGTATAGGTGCCTTCGTGGTTCCGCACCAAAGCCATCCAGACGCGGTCGGGGCTGGATGCCGCGAGCTCCCGGGAGCGGACATACATCGAGTACTGGTGGTGATTCAGCGCTGTGTCTCCCACGAGCGACACCCCCATCGCTCGCCGCACGGTGCTCGACCCCCCGTCGCAGCCGACTATGTAACGGGCCTGCTCGCGCGTGCGACGACCTGTGGCCTTCTCCAGCAGGTCGACCTCGACGTGGTCGTCCAACTGGTGGTAGCCCTCGAGACGCACACCTCGCAGCAGGTCGATGCCGGCCAGTTCACCTAGACGCTCTTCCAGGATGGGCTCGAAGTGCAGCTGGTTGACCTTGTGGTTGGGTTCGGCCGTGGGCCAGAAGTCGCTTTTCCAAGAGCCGTCAAGCACCTCCCGGGACGGGGGGTAGGAGAAGCGGCAGTATTCCGGACCCCCGTAACGCACCCGGTAGACGACGTCGGTGGGATGGCCGGGCGGCAGCCCGGCGCGACGGATCTGGTCAGCGATGCCAAGTCGTCGGTAGTGCTCCATCGTCCGGGCCGCGACGTTGTTGCAGCGGGGATACCCCACCGGGCCCTCACGAGGATCGACTACGAGAGCGGTGACACCTCGCCACGCCAGATCGAGACCAAGGGTCATGCCCACTGGTCCGGCCCCAGCCACTACCACGTCGTACATCGGATGCCTCTCATCGACGTCGCATCATGACGCTCAAACTCGTGACCTCCATGCGCAATCCTGCAGCGACGGAATCTGCACTTCTCTCGCATCGCCGTCTCGCTGCCCTGGCGGTGCGGCATCGCGATCAGGGCTGCAGAATCAGGGGCAGGTGATCCAAGCCGCGCATGAGCTGCGCGGGGGGGCGGACCACCCCGGTTTCATCGATCTCGTATGTCGGAAAACGGGCGAGCAACTCTTCGAAAGCCACCTGGGCCTCCAGGCGGGCCAGGTTGGCACCCAGGCAGCGGTGGATCCCGAAGCCGAAGACTACTGGTCGGTGGAACACCCGGTGAATGTCGAACAACTCCGGGTTCTCGTAACACCGCTCGTCATGGTTGGCCGAGGCGTGGTAGAGCATTACGCGGGAGTCCTTGGGAATGGTCACGCCGTGGAGCTCCACGTCCTTGGTGGTCCACCGCCCATTCGGCGGAGCGGGGTTGTCCCAGCGCAGCATTTCGTCGACCGCCGCCGGGATGAGGCTCGGATCCCGCACCAGTGCGGCTCGCTGCTCAGGATGCCACCACAGCGCGATGGCACCGTTGCCGATCAGGCCCGTGACCGTCTCGTGACCGGCGTTCGCCAACAGCTGGAACTGCATGGTGATCAGGTCGTCGTTGAGCCGTCGGGTGTTGCCGGATTCGTCGGCGACCTCCGCGGTGATCAACATCGAGATGATGTCTTCACGGGGCTGCTTGCGTCTTTCGACCACCAGATCCTGCAGGAGAGCCAGCGACTCGATTATCGCAGCAATCGCATCCTCTGTCGGCCCGCTGCCGTTCACCGGATCCCATTGCCGCGCACCAGCGCGATGGGCGAGATGTCGGTAAGGCTCGCGTAACTCTGCGGGAAGGCCGATGAGCTCGCTGATGACGTCGAGCGGAAACCGCCAGGCGAATCTCTCCATGATGTCGAACCGCTGCCGGCCTACCGCCGCGTCCAGGTACTGCGAGGCGATCCGCCGCATGAATGGCTTCAATTCGGCCACCCGGCGGGGGGTGAATAAACGGGAAAAGAGCTTCCGCAACCAGGTGTGATCCGGGGGGTCTGTAGAGATCAGGAATGGAAGGCCCCTGTCTGCGCCTTCGATCGTGACCCCGTTGCCGGAAATGAACGTCGTCGGGTCAAGAAAGGCTGCAAGTACATCGTCATACCGGGTCAGAGCATAAAAATTGAGCTCCCGGTTGTAGTAGACAGGCGCCTCATCGCGCATCCGTTTGAAGCACGGATACGGATTGTGCTGGAGCTCGGGGTCGTACGGATTGAATTCCACAGGCGCGGGGCTCGCACCACCTCCGCCGGTCTGCAGTGTTCCCTGCGTCATCGGTCAAAACCCCTTCTTTCGAGCTGGCTTAACAATACTAAGTTTCCTTAAGGATGTTAACGTCAGCGACGATCTGCTTCCGCGGTGACGAGACTAAGCCGAGTCGGACGAGGAACTAATACTTGACGTCACTAACTGCAGGAACGGACGGTAGAGATCTTCGCCGTCGACGAAGCTGTTGAGAGTGACGCCGTCGTTCGTCGCGAGAATCACCCGGGCGAGGTCCGCCGCCGACATGCGCAGCGTGGCGCCGATCCGTGCGGCGTTGGTACTGATGTAGTCGGCCAGCCATTCGCGAGTCTCGAGCCGCTTTACGGCGACGCGCCTACGCACTTCTGGGTTGCGCAGCAAGAACAGCGTGAACTCGTACTCCAATGAGGTCGGCATAGCCCTCAAGGGACCGCCGCCGATAGCGTTCGATGACCGCCAGGAGCAGTTCCTCTCTGCTGCCGAATCGGCTATAGATCGCACCCCGGGTGTAGCCGGCCGCATCTGCGATGTCGCCTAACGACGCATTGCCTAGGCGCTTTGCGCGACTAGGTCTCGGCGGCGTCAAGCAACAGGTCGCGGGTGTGCTGCAGGCGTCGTTCCCTGGCCCAACGTTCCATCATCGCGCAGTCCTCTCAGGCGATCTGCTGAGGTGATTCTCGCTGCGCGCGCCGAGCACGAGTGAATAAGCCGTATGTCCGTCGAACGGGCCCTATGACACAGCGACATCCGCTTCTCTCGCACCGTTGTCACTTGGGGCGGTCCCGTTCGGCGCAATGGGAGTCGGCGCCGAACACCGCCCCGCTCCGATGCCGGCAATTTCAATACATCGTTGCATCTCTAATACATCGCCGTATAGTAGTGATGCCGATCACAGCCTTTGACGCACGCATCGCTTCCCGTGGAGGAGGCCATTTATGACATCGACCATCAGGCCCGGGGAATGGGTCAGTACGGGAACGGGCCTCGCGGACATCGAACCCGGTACTTACAACATGCGTATCGGGACCGACCGCTACACGTCCCGCGAAATCCAGCAACGCGAGCGGGAAGCGATCTGGATGCGGGTGTGGCAGGTTGCCGGCCGGGTCGACGAGCTGCCGACTGCCGGCGACTGGAAGGTCTATCAGATCTTCGACCAGTCCTACGTCATCGTGCATGGCAAGGACGGCCAATTCCGCGGCTTCGTGAATGCCTGCAGGCACCGGGGAAACATGTTGTGCCAGGGCACCGGCAACGCGAAACGCGGATTCCTGTGCCCGTATCACCTGTGGTCGTATGACCTCGATGGAAAACTGCGCGGCCTTCTGCACGAGGAGTTTGCCGGCGAGGTCAACAAAGACGAAAACTCGCTCTTACAGGTACCGGTCGACATGTTTGCGGGGTTCATTTTCATCAACCCCGACCCGAACGCTGCGCCGCTGGACGAATTCATCGGTACCGAGGTAGCCGACCTCTTAGCGCCCTACCATCTTGAGCGGATGGTCACGGTGATGAATATCCTTGAGCCCTTGGACTGCAACTGGAAAGTCGTCATGGACGCCTTCGAAGAGGGCTACCACATCGACGGCATCCATCCACAGCTGCTGCGCGTGATCGTGATAGACCCGGCAACCATGCGATACCGGTTCTTCACCGACCACTGCGTCGCAGTGGCCCCCTTTGACGTCCCAGGGGCCACCCCGGAACAGCAGGTCGAGGGGATCATGGAACTTCCCGAGACATTCCCCGGGACAGTCGCGGTCCTACCTCGTTTTGAGGAACTCGTCAACAGTTATCGCACCTCCCACGGGTCACTGGATTTCCCCGGTGGCGTCACTGCTCGCACGCTGCTGCAGCAGGCCACCCGAGACACCTTGACCGGCATGGGATTAGACGTCAGCGGGCTGACCGACGACCAGATGAGCGACAACCAGGCGTGGGTGTTGTTCCCGAATTTCATGATGACGATTCGCGCCGGTGAATGCCACGTCATCATGGCTGTCCCACATCCCGACGGCGACCCCAACCGATGCATCTGGCACGTGAGCAGCCACATGTATCTGCCCCCAGAACACCGTGACGCGTTCACGGTCGGCTTGACCGAGGTCCAGGAACCAGGCAGCTACAAGTACTTCGAGGCGCTGCAACAGGATTATGACCAGATGCCGCGCCAACAGCTGGGCCTGCGCAACAAGCGACTCGACCACATCTCATTGGTGCAAGAAGAAGTCGTCCTTGCCCATTATCACTCCGTCGTGGACAGGTACCTGGCCAACGGCGCCCTGCCATAGGCCGGTCGACACGCTCGAGTGTCGCGGCCTTTGGGGTAACTGGCGCATGTGCCGAAGTACTCGAGAGTTATGTCAAAAGATGTTCGTGACAGTGTAATTGGCACGAAGGAAGGGCGGCTGATGGTCTTGCAGGACATTGGAGAGGTGATCGACAGCTATTCTGGTCGGCGCCGTGCCGTTCTGGAATACAGCGTGGTCATCAAACGTCTGGTCGACGAGGCGAAATGTCCCGGCTTCTCAATAGAGACCTGGAAACCGCTGGCCGACCTGGTCGCTGTCGACGTGTTCGAGCGCGTTGGCCCCTTCAAGGACGTTATGAACTGGAACGAATATATGAAATTCCTTGCGAATTGGGCCGCTTCGTCGGAGTGGGGCTGCTCATTTCGGCGCATCACAGAAGTATCAGACTTGGTGTTCCTCGAGCTCGAGGAACGTAACAAGTTGGGCGACTTCACCAACGTCGTGAATTCGTTGTCGGTGTACGAGTTCACCGACGCGGGCAAGATCCGACACATCGACCTCTACCTACAGATGGAGCTGCCTCAAGGCGACATGCTGAAAAGCATTGAGGATGCCAATACTTCGGAGTGAACGTCATCGATGGCGATCTTGTTCATCGAATAAGCGGGCTTTTGCACGACCGGATTTTACGTAGCACGTGTGCGGTGCCCGCCGGCTGAGAAAAGGACCAAATCCTCGCAGGCAGAGCCAACAACCAAAGTGTCGGCAGGTTGAGGGCGAGCGACGCCCACCGCAACGGATGCAGCGGGCGTCGCTGTACCTCGTGCAACTTCCTGATGTATCTCGTCGCCGAGGAGCTGACGCCGGTCGCTTATATCAAGTACTTGACTAGGACATTAGCGTCGAGCTAACTTAGCCCCATCACTTTGTCGATATCCGGGCGGCCACCATGTCTCGCCGCCGACAGTCCATCGGCCAGCCCCGGTTGGAAGGCGTTCATAGATGAGCAATTTCGACTCGATCGACTTTTTCACCGACGCGTCTTTGGTCCCCGATCCCTACCCGTACTTCGACTACCTGCGCAGCCAGAATCCAGTGCTGCGGCTGCCGCACTACAACGTCGTCGCGGTCACCGGCTGGGAAGAAGCCAACGCGGTTTACAAAGACCCTGACACCTTCTCCAACTGTGTCGCGCTCGGCGGGCCGTTCCCCCCGCTACCTTTCGAAGTCAACTGCGACGACCTCAGTTCCCTGATTGATGCGCATCGCGACCAGTTTCCCATGTTCGAGCACATGGTCACGATGGACCCGCCGGAGCACACCCGGGCGCGGTCGTTGCTGAGCCGGCTGCTGACACCCAGCAGGCTGAAAGAAAATGAAGACTTCATGTGGCGCCTCGCCGACCGCCAACTCGAGGAATTCCTCGACAACGGCGAGTGCGAATTCATCGCCGAGTATTCAAAACCGTTCGCCACCTTGGTGATCGCCGACCTGCTAGGTGTCCCCGAGGAAGACCATAAGGATTTCCGCGTCGTGCTCGACGGCGATCATCCAGGCAAAGCGGTGGGGGCGCTCGATCACCAGGCGCTCGGCATCAATCCATTGGAATGGCTCGACGAAAAGTTCTGCGCCTACATCGAAGACAGGCGTAGAACACCCCGCGACGACGTGCTGACCTCGTTGGCCACCGCGAAGTATCCGGACGGCTCCACGCCCGAGGTAATCGAAATCGTCCGCTCGGCAACCTTCCTGTTCGCCGCCGGGCAGGAAACCACCACCAAGCTGCTCTCTACCGCGCTACAAGTGCTCGGCGACAGGCCGGATATTCAGCAGAAGCTGCGGCAGGATCGCAGCCTGATTCCCGGGTTCATCGAGGAATCGTTGCGGATGCAAAGCCCCGTCAAAAGTGACTCGAGGCTGGCCCGCAAATCCACCAGAGTGGCCGGAGTTGACATCCCTGCCGGCACCATCGTGATGGTGTTGCCGGGTGCGGTCAACCGTGATCCGCGCCGGTTCGAGAACCCACACGAGTTCCGGCTCGACCGCGCCAACGTCCGCGAGCACATGGCGTTTGCCCGCGGGGTGCACTCTTGCCCCGGCGCACCGCTGGCCCGGGTGGAGGGCCGCGTCTCAATCGAGCGCATCCTGGACCGAATGTCAGACATCGGCATCAGCGAGGCCAAACACGGGCCGGCCGGAGAGCGGCGGTACACGTTCGAACCCACCTACATACTGCGCGGATTATCCGAACTCCACCTCACCTTCACTGCGGCTCCGTGACTAGCGATATCAAGTCGCGGGCCGCAGTACAGAGTGGCCGCGCCGCACAAGGCGGCGCCTGCCCTTAGTAACGACGCGGTCGACGCCGGCAGCCGGTCCCCTTAGCCGTTGATCCGAGGCTTTTGGCGAAATCGGTTTTCGGCGGCGATAGACCCACACCCGGCACTCATGCCCGTAGCCGGCGTATCAAACCGATACGAGTCGCGCGAGGTTGCCGCCCATGATCTTCGCCTGATCCTCTTGGGGCAGATGTCCGAGGGCATCAGCGAAATGTCTTGGCTGGGCCAAACCTTCAGGGTGTGGGTAGTCCGAACCGAACAGCACCCGCTCGACACCGACCAGCTCGATGAGGTCGGCGATGCCGTCCTCGTAGAACGGGCTGACGTGAATGCGGTTTTTGATCTCTTGCACGGGATCGCCGGGAAAACTCTCCGGGGCCTTTTTGTACGTATCGGCTAGCCGTCCTAGCAGCGGGGCCAACCAGTCGGATCCGCTCTCGATAACCGCGAGCTTCAACTGCGGGTTGCGGAACAATCCGCCATGGCAAACCCAGGACGCTACTGCATCCTCAATTGGCCGCCACGCAGTGACCATGCGCAACGTATTCGTCTGGAACGGCAGCGTTTCCCCGCCCGTACCATCCCACTCCGCGGTGTAGCGGGCGTACCCGCTGTCCGACGAATGCATCGCAACCAGTACGTCATGCTCAGTACAGCGCCGCCAGAACGGGTCGAACTCCGGCAGAGCGAACGACCGTGGGCCGCGATAGCCAGGAACCGGTGCGGGCCGGATCAGGATCGCCCGCGCGCCACGCTTTACTACCCAGTCCAGCTCCTCGATCGCCTTATCGACAATTGGCAGGCTGATCACCGGCACAGTGAAGATGCGGGCTTTGTAATTGAAACCCCATACCTCGTCGAGCCACTCGTTCAGCGCGTGCACGACGGCGTGGATGAGCAACGGATCATCGCGCATGCGTTCTTCGACAAGGCTGGCCAGCGTCGGGAACATCAGCGAACGATCGACGCCCAACTCGTCCATCAGCGCTAAGCGCGGGCCTGGCTCGCGGAACGCGGAGATGGCGCGCATCGGCTTGCCGAAAATCTCCCGGCGGCTCTTCCCCTCGGGATTGCCAACGCGAAAGTACTCCTCCATCGCGCCCGGACGAGCAACCACCTCGAAAGTCGGATTCGGGATGTAGTCGCTGATGTGGCCGCGGACCGCGATCTTGGTTCGACCATTGACCTGGACGTATTGGATAGCGTCCTTGTATTGCTTGGGCAGGTACTTGGTCAGCGACTCCTCGGTCTCATAGAGGTGGTTGTCCGCATCGAACAACGGGAACGGCAACTTATTGGCGCTCATTAGAATCCTTTCTCGTAACCGCATGACACTTTTCTTGAGTGGGCGATGCCCCGAACCGCATCAACTGGCGAAGTGAGGTCAGCCTCGGCGTCGCTCCCCAACTGAGGTAGCCCAAACCGGTGCTGGTTCCATCTGAGCCGTAGTCGGATTCGGACGGCCCCGGAGGTTTATCGCGGCCCGCGCGATGACGCACACCGCGGTTGTCCCAGATCACTGGGTCACCTCCCGACCAACGGTGGCTGAAAATTTGTTCGGGAAGTGCTGCATGGTCCAGGAACCCGGCGCGCAGGGCTCGCCCGTCGTCTCGGTCTACGCCGACGACGTAGTCTGTGGAAACGCCGAGCACCAACGACTTTCGCCCACTGCGATGGGTCAACACCGGCGGGTGCTGTTTGTTGAGAGTGAGCAGACTCATCGCGCGTCCTTTCTCCTCTTCTTGCCGGTCGGCCGAAATCGGGTTGGCCAAAGGTTCCGATCACCACCGCCCGCTACTCGATGGGGTGCGGCCCCAGCCGGACTGGTCGGTGCCAATCGAAGCGGCGCAGATCATCGGGAACTCTCGCGACCTACCCGGCGGCGCCGGCCGTTGTTAGTTCGATGATGCGGCAATCCTTCAATTCGAGTTCAGCGGAAATTTCCTCGGCGCACGCAGGAACAAGATCTGGTGCGACCAGCCGGCGTCTGGTAGCGCAGGTGTGGAAATTCTCTGTATGGCCGACCGCCGCATCGGCAAAGCCGGCTGCGGCCAGGGCCTGGGCTTTGAACGCCTGCGCGGCCGTCGTTAGCCGGTAATGCGCGAAGCCGCCGTAGTCGCTGAGTTCCGGCGGGCAGTGTCCGCCCCACAGCGCGACTTGGCTGAGTCCGTGATCTAACACGTGTAGCACCCAGTCCCGTACCCGTGAGTCGCACTCGAATAGCTCGGCCGGGAACGCTAACGACTGAGGATGCCCACGCAATCGAATTGAGCTCAGCGCGGTTTCAAAATCTAAGCTGCCTGCTCCCAAAACTCTCAGCGGCCGGTCGTCGACGAGTTCCCCGACGATAACCACGACGTGCCAACCTGCCCTCACTCGGTCAAATACCCAGCCACCGGCATGCTCGACTACCTCGGCCACACTCGGGGCAAGGATGTCAAGTCGATATCGCGAAGGCCGCTTGCTGGCCCTCACGGACGTTAGCCCGGCCATTGTCCGCCGACTGAGCGTCCGTGCACGCTCATTACTGCTTGTTCCGATCCTTCATAGACGACAATCCGGCTAGCGCCGGCACGCCCCCGGTGAGATGCATCGCCCTCGAGTGGCCAAGGTGGTGCACGTCGAAGCAAGCATCGATCGCTTCAGTGAAGCCCTGGATGTCGAGGGTGCGGTTGACCGCACGTTTGGCCATGCGCAGCGCGTACCCGTCGGCCTGCGCTATGCGGTGTGCCAGCTCGAGCGTTTGCGGAACCAGCTGATCGAGCGGCACCACCTTGTTGACCATCCCGATCCGCTCAGCCTGCGGCGCGGTGATCGAAGCTCCTGTGAAGAGCAGTTCCTTGGCCTTTCGGGGGCCGAACTCCCATGTGTGGGCATGGAACTCGACCCCGGAGAGGCCCATTGCCAGCACAGGATCGGAGAACTCGGCGTTGTCCGCGGCCACGATCAGGTCGCAAGGCCAGCACAGCATGAGCCCGCCCGCGATGCACTTGCCCTGTACTGCGGCAATCGACGGCTTGGGCACATCGCGCCACCGTTTGGCGTAGTGCAGGTAGTGGCGGGTCTCCCAGTCGTAGAGCGCATCCGGAAGCGGTATGTCGCGATCAAGGGTGCTACCACCTTTGCCTGACATGTCGTGGCCCGCGGAGAAGTGCTTCCCGTTCGACCGCAGGACGATGACTTTCACCTCACGGTTCTCCTCGGCCGCACTCCACGCCTCGTCCAGCTGCGTCAGAATCTTCTGAGTCTGGGCGTTGGCGGCCTCCGGCCGGTTCAGGGTGATCATGCCGACTTGGTCGTCGACTTCGAATTGCACGTGCTCGAAGTTCATCGGATCTCCCTCAGGCCTCGATGTGGGAAAGCGAACTCGCAAACCACACGGAGGGTTGCTGCGTCGGTTAGTCCAAGCCTACCAACACAACCTAAGTTTGTTAAGCTAAATGCTGCTTGCATCGTCGGGCGGGGTGCAGGTGCCGAATCAGCACTTCAGACCGCATTCCAGCCGCCGTCGACGTTGACGACTTGCGCGGTGATGAAGTCGGAGTCTGGCGAGGCGAGAAATACCACCGCCCCGAGCAGATCCTGTGCTGTCTGCTCCCGTTGAATACACTTCAGCTGCACCATCCGGTCCGACACCGGCAAGCCCGAGTTTTCGAAGAGGTGGGTAGTCCCTTCGCTCATGGTCACACCGGGTGTGAGCGTGTTGACCGTGATCCCGTGAACGCCGACTTCGCGAGCCAAGGCGCGGGTGAAGCCGATCACTGCCGCCTTCGACGTGACATAGTGCAACAAACCCGGCATCCCGGCGAGCGCGGTCCCCGATGAGATATTGATGATTTTGCCCGCACCTTGCTGAATCATCGCGGGCACTACTGCCTTACAGCACAAGAACATGCCCCGGACGTTGACCGCCATGACGCGGTCCCACTCCCCCACGTCAATATCCAGCCAACTCTGGACCCTCAGCGCGCCATAGAGTGCGGCATTGTTAACCAGGAAATCGACCCGGCCGAATCGTTCGAGGGCCGCTGCGGCCATCTTTTCGGTCGACTCTTGACTGCTCACATCGACGGTCACCCCGAGCGCCTCGCCACCGCTGGCCTCGATCTCAGCCACCACCGGTGCCGGGTCGACGATGTCGGCGACCACAACCCTCGCTCCCTCGGCCGCGGCGCCGAGTGCATACTCACGGCCGATGCTTTGCGCCGCGCCGGTGACGATACCTACCCGCTCGTCGAGTCGTCCCATCGTTGCAATCTCCTTCGAAGTTTTGATCAAAGCGTGGACAGCGGTTCACCGGGCTAGCCGGTATGCGATCAGCCAAGCGGGATGTATACGTTTTTCGGATGCAGGAAGTCCTCTAGTCCGTAACGACCACCCATGCGCCCGAACCCGCTCTGCTTGACGCCGCCGAAAGGTGCACCGGCGGGCACACCGGTGAACGCGTTGACGTAAACGGAACCGGCCTCCAAAGCGGCGGCGACGCGGTGAGCGCGTCGAAGGTCATTGGTGTGGACGTATGCTGCCAGGCCGTATTGCGTGGCGTTTGCGAGAGCGATCGCCTCGGCCTCGTCACGGAACCGGATCACCGAGAGCACGGGACCAAAAATCTCCTTCTGGGCGAGGTCGCTGGCGTTGTCGACGTCGCCGAACACCGTCGGCTCCACGAAGTAGCCAGCCGCGAGGTCGCCACCGGCGCGCCCGCCACCGGTGAGCAGGCGCCCCGATCCGTCCGATCGTGCCTGCTCGATCACGCCGAGAATCCGCTCGCACGCCGCCCCATTGATGACAGGGCCCAACATGGTCGCCTGGTCGAACGGATCGCCGATCTGGATCGACCTGGTGAACCCCACGACCGTTTCGATGACCTCTTCGTACACGCCGTCTTCAACGAGAAGCCGGGTTGGGAGGAGGCAGCCCTGGCCAGCGTTTGCCATGGACAGGAACGTCGCGTAGACGGCCGCACTTTGCAGGTCGGCGTCGGCGAACACGACATTCGCCGATTTCCCCCCCAGCTCGAAGGTGACCGGCTTCATCGTCTGCGCTGCCGAAGCCATGATCTGGCGCGCGGTGTTGCCGCTGCCGATGAAGTGGATCTTGTCGACGCCGGCATGCGCGACCATCGCCTTGCCGCACTCCGCTCCACCGGGTAGGACGTTCACGACTCCCGGCGGTAGTCCCGATTCGCGGGCGAGCTCACCAAAGCGAATGGCCGCAAACGGTGCGAGTTCGGGCGCCTTCAGCACCACGCAGTTCCCGGCAGCGAGCGCGGCGCCGATGACCTGCCCGATGTTGTGCATCACTGCGTTCCACGGGATGATCACACCCACCACGCCGTAGGGCTCCATGAGCGTGTAGTCCAGTGCAGGAGCTGGCCAAGTGGGAATGACGTCGCCGCCGACCTTGTCTACCCAGCCGGCGAAGTAGGTGAAGTTGTCAACCGCCATTTGCGGCCCGGAAGACGAGTTGCGACGCGGGGACCCATTCTCGAGAGTGACCAGCGTGGCGAATTCGTCGATGTGGTCGCGGATCAAACCGGCCAGGCGCAGCATCGCGTCGCGGCGCGCGTCACGAGGCATGGCCTGCCACACGGGATAGGCGGACCTGGCAGCGGCCACGGCACGGTCGACCTCGGCCGCGCCCGCGAGAGGTATGGGTGGGTGCGGTCGCCCGGTGCTGGGGTTGTGGTGAATGTACTCACCACCGCTGCCCTCGGCGAGAAACTCGTCGCCGACGAGCATGCGGCCCGGGTGGAGCAATTCCTCCGCCTGCACCATCGTCATCGTCATGCGCTGGCCCCTTCTCTGAACTTGGTGAGCAGCTCGGACTCGCGCTCGCGCGCGTCGCGGAGGTGCGCATCCTTGACGAGGTCATAGCCCCGGATGTGCTCGGGGATGCTCGCGATCTCGACGGCCAGCTCGTGGTTGTCGTGATCGAGGGCCCCGAGGAGCTCCTCGATCGTGGCCTCGTACCGACCGATAAGGGCGCGCTCCTCGCGCCGGTGCGCCGTACGGCCGAACACGTCGAGGCCAGTGCCGCGCAGCCGCTTGCCCTTCGCGAGAAGCGCGAACCCGGGACGCATCCACTGGCCGAAGGTCCACTTGTTCGCCCGGCCGGTGTCCGGGTCACGCCGATTGAAGATCTGCGGTGCGAGGTGGAACTCGACCCGCAGATCACCCTCGAACTGCTCGTCGATGCCACGCCAGAACCCGGGATCGCCCAACAGCCGCGCGACCTCGTACTCGTCCTTGTATGCCATCAGCTTGTACAGGTAGCGGGCGACCGCCTTGGCCAGGTTGTCACTACCGGCCACCCGCTCGGCCTCGACCGCACGCACCCGGTCGACTACGGCTTGGTATCGCGCCGCATAGGCCGCGTTCTGGTACTGCGTCAGCTCGCCCATCCGATGGACCACGATCTCGTCGACAGTCTCCTCCCGCGCCGGCTGGTGAATGGCGTCCGGGAGTGCGGCATTGGCAATCGTTTGCACGGCAGCGAGATCGCGCGCAGCGAGGCGCCCCCAGGTGAAGGCACGCATATTGGCGTCGACAGCCACGCCGTTGAGTTCGATGGCGCGAACGAGCGCCTCCACGCTCACCGGCAGCCGGCCCTGCTGGCAGGCGAATCCGAGCAACAGGATGTTGGTGTAAATGGCGTCGCCCATCAGCGCTTCGGCGAATTCGGTTGCCGGAACGAACGCGCCACCACCGCCGGTGGCACGTTCAAGCGCTCCGCGCATCGCCGTCGACGAGAGGTCCAGGTCGGGGTTGCGGGCGAAGTCGGCGGTGGGAGCGACGTGGTCGTTAATGACCAGCGCCGTGTGGCCGGGGGCGATCTTGCCGAGGCACTCGGGGCCCGATGCGACGACGATATCGGCGCCGATCAGGATGTCGGCTCCGGCCGTCTCGATGCGCGTGGCGTGTACCTCGTCGGCACGGTTGTAGACGCGGACATGGCTGGTCACCGGCCCGTTCTTCTGCGCAAGTCCGGCGACATCGAGGACCGTCACCCCTTTGTCCTCGAGGTGGGCGGCCATGCCTATGAGAGCGCCCATCGTCACGATCCCGGTACCGCCGATACCCGCCAAGAGCACGCTGTAGGGCGTGTCTGAGTCCGCGACCGTCGGGGTCGGCAGCGTGGCGGCAACATCTGCCGGCAGCGGCGGTAGCGCCGTCTGCGACGCCCGCAACTTCGCACCTTTAACGGTGACGAAACTCGGGCAGTATCCGAGCAAGCACGAGTAGTCCTTGTTGCACGACGACTGGTTGATGCGGCGCTTGCGGCCGAATTCGGTTTCGACCGGTTCCACCGAGATGCAGTTCGACTGCACGCTGCAGTCTCCGCAGCCCTCGCATACCCGTTCGTTGATCACGACGCGCAGGTCTGGATCGGGGTACTTCCCGCGCTTGCGCTTGCGGCGCTTCTCCGCTGCACACTCCTGTTCGTAAACGATCACTGTGGTGCCGGGGATTTCGCGCAGCTCACGCTGAAGCCGGTCGAGCTCGCTACGGTGGTGAACGGTGACACCCTTCGGCAGGTTGCGCCCACGCCAGCGCTTCGGTTCGTCGGATACGACAACGACTTTGGCTGCGCCCTCTGCGGCGACCTGGTGAGCGATCTGCGGTGCGGTGACCTCGCCCTGGATCGCCTGGCCGCCCGTCATCGCGATCGCACCGTTGGCGAGAATCTTGTAGGTGATATTCACGCCCGCGGCGACCGAAGCTCGGACGGCGAGCAAACCGGAATGGAAGTATGTGCCGTCGCCGAGGTTCTGGAAGATGTGAGGGGTGTCGACAAACGGCGCCATGCCGATCCACCCGGCACCTTCCCCGCCCATCTGTGAGACTGCGACCGTCGGCCGGTCGGGCATCGACATCGCCATCCCGTGACAACCGATGCCGCCGAACGCGATGCTCCCTTCGGGCAGCCGCGTCGACGTGTTGTGCGGGCAGCCCGAGCAGAACGCCGCCTTGCGCACCAGGTCGGTTCCCGGCTTGACGGCCTGCACGGAAATCGTTGGACGCGGGTTGGCCCGCTGCATGACGTCGGGGGCGTCGACGAGCTTGCAGAGTCGCCCGGCGACCACTTTCGCAACGGCGTCGGGAACGAGCTCGCCCCGATTGGGCACGAGGGCTGCGCCCTGCTCATCGACCTTGCCGACCAGTACAGGACGGTCAGCGCGGTTGACGAGCAGTCTGCCCAGCTGTTCTTCGATGATCGGGCGCTTCTCCTCGACAACGAGGACCTCGTCGCAGCTCTCGGCGAACTCCAGGATGCGCGTCGGTTCCAGTGGCCACGGCATCGCGACTTTGAACACCGCGAGCCCGAGTTCTGCCGCCCGGTCGTCGTCGATTCCGAGGGCGTCGAGTGCGGCCCGAACGTCAAGAAACGCCTTGCCGGTGGTGACAATGCCGAGCGTGCGCCGGGCCCCGCCGATGACCGTCTTATCGAGGCCGTTAACCCTTGCGAAAGCCTGGGCCGCTGGCAACCGGTGCTCATACAGAAGCTGTTCGGCGATTTGCCCCCCGCTGCCGCGCCAGATGTTGAGACCCGACGGGGGCATCTTTACCTCGGGAAGCACGATTGAGACGCGGTCGGCGTCGACCGAGACCGATGCGCCGCTCTCGATGATGTCGGTAACGCATTTGAAGCCGATCCAGCAGCCCGAGAACCTGGACATCGCCCAACCGTAGATCCCGTAGTCCAGGTACTCCTGCACGGTCGCGGGATGCAGGATCGGCATCGCGCAATGTATGAACGCCTGGTCACTGGCGTGAGCCAGAGTCGAGGACCGCGAACCGTGATCGTCGCCGGCGAGGACCAGAACCCCACCATGGGCGGCCGCGCCGGCATACGCGCCGTGCTTGATCGCGTCGATGGACCGGTCGACCCCCGGTCCCTTTCCATACCAGATCCCGAACACGCCGTCGTACCGCATGTGCTGCATGATCGAGGCTCGCTGCGTCCCCCAGACGGAGGTCGCGGCCAAGTCCTCGTTGAGGCCGGGCTGGAAGTGGATGTCGTGTTGGGCAAGAAACTCTCGGCCCTGATGGAGCGCCTGGTCGTACCCACCCAGCGGGGACCCCGGGTAGCCGGAGATGAAGCCCGCGGTCCGCAGGCCAGCCGCGGCATCACGCTGCCGCTGGACCATCGGAAGGCGGACCAGTGCCTGTGTGCCGGTGACGTAGACCCGGCCAGAGGCCTGCCGATACCGGTCTTCGAGTTGATATGAGGTCTTGACGGCCACTTAGCGACTCCTTGACAGAAGCTCCCTGCATGAGCAGCTTCTTAACGAATGTAACTGGCTTAATCGAACAATATTAAGGAAATCTACGGGCCGATCCGGGAGCGGTCAACCAAGGATGGAGTCTCGACGACAGCTGACCACAATCCCTGGTCGCTCGAGCGCGCCGAGCCTCGGCACAACGCCCACGCCAGACCGGTCCTCACCGGTTCGATTGACACTGCAACGCGGGGCTCACAGCCCGGATGAACCACTGCGCATCGCCCGGATCATGTTGTCCTGGACGAAGGACGCCACCAGTTGTCCGCCCCGGCGAAACACGTCGGCACGTCCGTAGCTTCGCCCGTTGCCCGCGTAGGGACTGCACTGGGATAAGAGCAGCCATTCGGTTGCTAACAAGGGTTCGTGGAAAGTGATCGTGTGGCTCAGCACCCCGGTCGAAAACGTTTTGTGTGCGAGCGCTTGTCCAACCCCTGCGTGGGGCCGCATCGCGGTACCGATGAGGAAGCCGTCGGTGGCATACGCCAGCAGCGCCTGCCCCAGCATCGGATCATCGGGTGCCCCGACGAAACGGCTCCACACGTCGAGTTCAGGCGGGCCGACCGCTTCGGGGTCGCTGATGTCGACTCCGCCGACGACGCGGACTTGCCAACCGCCCACGTCACTGCCCTGGATATCGTCGGGGTCCGATGCGGTCCTGGGTCGATCGGCGTGGCGGATGGCGTCTTGCTCATTCGCCGACAGGAGCACCATCGATCTGGTGCAGATCCGCTCCCCTTGGCTGATCGTCACGGTGCAACTTGCGAGCGTTCGGCCGCTGTGCACCGGATCGACGATGATCTCCACAGGCTTGTCCGGCGCCGCTGCCCGGGCGAAGACGATGTGGAGGGTCTTCACCGTCTTGCCTTCGTGGCCGATGGACGCGGCCGCGATGGACTGCGCCATCAATTGCCCACCGAAAACGATGGAGTGGCCCGTGTCGACGTTGCCGGCGGTAAACCGGCCCGGATGTGTCTGTGCCAGGACGAGGCTATCGAGGAGCCCCTGGACAGTGAAGGCCATCGCTACTCGACTGAGGCAGACAGGCCGCCGCCGTCAAGGCGAGCGGCGCATCGGCTTCGCATCGCCGTCGTCAGATCGCCACGTCTGTCCGCGGGATGTATCGATCGTCGCGGGCAGGCTTGGTGGCCGGCTTCGAAGGACGAATTGTCGCGGCAACGGGCATGCAGCTAGTTTAACTATCTTAAAAAATCCATGTCAACTCGGCCGAAATCTTTTAATTGAGTTAGGTGAATTGCTAGCCTAACGCGCGTGACCCGTCACTGCGTGGGCGTCGTCGTCCGGCCTTACGCGGCATCGAGGTGCCACAAAGGCAGACATCCGTGAAGGCAAGCGCGCGATCCGCGCTCCGCTCCGGACTGCTGGCGCGGCGAAGGCCCTTGACCGGTTCAGCGAGGTTCGTAGCGACCGCGGGAAGAGCCGTTCCGGTTATCGCCCTGACTCAATCGGCGACCGGCATTCGACCACGGATGCAGTGCCGACGCCAGCGGGAACTGGCGCGGGTGACCACGCGCGGTGGCTTCAGGACAGCGTCCTGGCAAGCCGACCGGGTAGCTACTGGGGCACCGAGATCCTGGCAGGACGTGCTACCGCGTCGATGAAGGGTCTTTGTGCGCGTGTCACCGGAAGGGACGTGTCACCGGAAGGGATAGGGATGCGATTCGTATTCGTCCATGGCGGATTCCACGCCGCATGGTGCTGGACTCGTACGATCGTTGAACTCAAAAAACTCGGCCACGAGGCAGTCGCCGTCGACGTGCCCGGGCACGGCGCCCGCCTCGGTGAAGAGGCAACATTGGACCAGCGGTGCAGCGCCATCGTCTCGGCAGTCCGGGCTGGCGACGTCCTGGTCGGGCATTCAGGTGGCGGATTCGACGCGACGCTCGCCGCTGACGCGGTGCCTGAGCTCATTAGCCACATCGTCTATCTCGCAGCTGGTCTGCCTCGCGAAGGCCGTACTTACCCAGAGGCAATGGCTATGCGCAACCGCGAGGACGGCGAGTTCGACAGCGATGTCGGACAGATGCTCGGTTACCTACGCTTCGCCGATGACGGTTCGATGTGGATGGCCGACTTCGGACGAACATGGGAGTACTTCTACCACGACTGTGATCAACGGACCGCCCGCTGGGCCTTCGAGCGACTCGGTCCGGAACGCTTCGGCGAGAACGCGAGCAGACCGGTGTCTATCCCAGCGTTCTGGGCCGCCGACTTGCCCCGCAGCTTCATCCTTTGCCTTCAGGACCATGCGATGCCGCGCTGGTTGGCGGACACCGTGGCGCATCGCCTCGGCGTCGAGCAATTGAGCATCGACACCTCACACTCGCCATTCCTCAGCCGCCCGCGTGAGTTGGCCGAGTTGCTTGTGCATGCGACGTCGACCGAGCCCATCGGGCCGCTCATCCCCGACTAGAGAAAGTCAAGCATGACCGGAGAAGACCCGCCAGTTACTCGACGTTGACACAGCCGTTTAGACAGTGCCAGGGTTCCAAAAAGGTTTACTACCAACATCTTCCGAGAATGACGAGAAGCGAGATGCCATGACAGTCAGTGCCGCCAGTGACGTTAGCTACGACCCGTACGACGTGGGGCTCAACGCCAATCCCTACCCGGCATTTCACCGACTACGCGAAGAGGCGCCACTGTATTACAACGAGCAGCATGATTTTTACGCGCTGAGCCGGTTCGCCGACGTCGATAGGGCACTGGTTGATTATGAGACCTTCAGCTCCGCGCGCGGCGTGATCTTGGAACTGATCAAGGCGAACATCGATATCCCGCCAGGGATGCTCCTCTTCGAAGACCCGCCGACGCACGACATTCACCGCAAACTGCTTGCCCGAATGTTCACTCCACGCAAGATCAGTGAGCTGGAAAACAAGATCCGCGACTACTGTGCGCGTTGTTTGGATCCACTGATCGGTGCGGACGGGTTCGACTTTGTCGCCGATCTCGGCGCCCAGATGCCGATGCGGGTAATCGGCATGCTGGTCGGCATTCCCGAAGCAGACCAAGAGTCGATCCGGGACCGATCCAACGCGATGATGCGGACCGAAGCGGGCCAGCCGCTTTCGATGGCAACCGACGGTGTGGACTCTGGTGAGATATTCGCAGAGTACATCGACTGGCGGGCCAAGCACCCGTCGGATGACATCATGACCGAACTGCTCAACGTCGAGTTCGAAGACGAGAACGGCATCACCCGACGACTGACGCGCGATGAACTGCTCATGTATGTCAACGTGGTGGCCGGGGCAGGCAACGAAACCACCACCCGGCTGATCGGCTGGACCGGCAAGGTGCTGGCCGAGCATCCAGAGCAACGCCGGCATCTGGTTGAAGACCCCTCGCTGATTCCGCGGGCAATCGAGGAGGTACTGCGCTACGAGCCGCCGGCGCCACACGCCGCGCGGTACGTCACCCGCGACATCGAATACTACGGCCAGACCGTGCCCGGGGGGAGCGTGATGATGATGCTGATTGGGGCAGCCAACCGCGACCACCGCCAATTCCCCCCTGACGGTGAAGTTTTCGACATTCATCGCAAGCTGCGCCAGCACCTGTCGTTCAGCGTTGGCACTCACTATTGCCTGGGATCGGCGCTGGCCCGTCTCGAGGGACGGATCGCGTTGGAGGAGGTCTTGAAGCGGTTCCCCGACTGGGACGTGGTCCTTGATGAGGCCAGGCTCTCTCCGACCTCGACGGTGCGGGGCTGGGAAACGATGCCTGCGGTCATTGGCTAAACCGCAACGGCTTTGAATTCACAACGGAAATCACAAAGGGAAATGGGGTAACGATGGCTGGGCGAGTCGACGGCAAAGTCGCATTCATCAGCGGCGGGGCGCGTGGCCAAGGTCGCAGCCACGCGGTCCGGTTGGCGCAAGAGGGCGCGGATATCATCGTGGTCGACATCTGCAAACCGATCGAAGGTGTACCGATTCCACCGTCGACGCCGGAGGATCTTGCCGCGACCGCCGATCTGGTAAAGGCTCACAACCGCCGCATCTTCACCGCCGAGGTCGACGTGCGGGATTACGACGCGCTGAAAGCTGCGGTGGACACCGGCGTGGAGCAACTGGGCAGGCTGGACATCATCGTGGCCAATGCCGGTACCGCCATGGGTGGTGCGACGCTGGATCAGACCACCGAACGCCATTGGCAGGACATGATGGACGTCAACTTGTCGGGGGTGTGGAAGACGGTGAAAGCCGGTGTGCCGCACATGGTGTCGGGTGGCCGCGGCGGTTCAATCATCTTGACCAGCTCGGTCGGTGGTCTGAAGGCCTACCCGCAGACAGGTAACTACATCGCGGCCAAGCACGGCGTGGTGGGGCTTATGCGGACTTTTGCAGTGGAGTTGGGCCAGCACATGATCCGCGTCAACTCGGTCCACCCGACCCATGTCAACACACCGATGGTGATGAACGAGACCACGTTCAATATGTTCCGGCCGGATCTGGAAAATCCCGGCCCCGACGACATTGCTCCGATCTGTCAGATGTTTCACACATTACCGATCCCGTGGGTCGAACCCGAGGACATCAGCAACGCGGTGCTGTTCCTGGCGTCCGACGAATCCCGCTACATCACCGGTGTCACACTGCCCATCGATGCCGGCAGCTGCCTGAAGTAAATCGGCTAGCCGGGTCGGACCACGGAGCTTCCAGTCAGCAGTGATGATCCGCCCGCCAAAACGGCAGTGTCGATAAATGGTTGGACGACAACGGCTTCGCGTGTAGCGGGGGCATGGGTGGGATGGGCTCAGACCAGCGATTGCAGTGTCGCGGTTTCCAGTTCGGCGGCGCTCTGTGGCTTGGGTCAACTCGGCTTGGTCGCCATCTCGTAATTCTGTCTTCCTGAGTGGCGCGACGTGCTCACGGGGAACGAGATGCAGATGGAATCGGTCCGTTTCGCTGGGGGCCTGCCAGCACGATGTTTCGTTCCACCGGCATGTTCACTGGCTCTCCGAAATCGGCGGAAAGGCAGTCTCGGTTTTCGGCGCAGACGCGGCGCGTCCGGAGACGCCGATCGTAATCGATTTAAAGGCCGAGGAATTCGGTGATGTTGGTGTTGATGATCCGTGCGGCCGCCTGGGGTCCAACAGCTTCGACGACTGTGGCCAGCGACTTCTCCGAGTAGCCGTAGGTGCTTTCGTTGTGGGGGTAGTCCGAGGACCAGAAGACTTTGTTGACGCCGATCCGCTCGATCAGCTGCAGGCCGACCGGGTCGAGCATGAATGATGCGCTCATGTGGTTGTCCCAGTAGTAGCGCACGTCGTGCTCGAGAGGCCGGTTGAGCATGTGCCGATACGACGCCACCAAATGTTCGGCGTCTTGCAGCGCCCAGGGCACCCACGCGATCCCGCCCTCGAACCAGCCGATCTGCAGCCCGGGGTGGCGATCGAGGATGCCGCCGAAGATGTACTTGGAGAACACTTCCCGGAACCCGTCGATGTTGGTCATCATGCTGACCACGATGGGGTTGAACTCCGACGGGATTTTCGGTGGCGTCTCACCGATGTGGTGGGTCAGCGGCAGACCGGCGGCTTCGATCTCCTCGAACACCGCCGTCATCGCCGTGCTCGCGTAGTCGATCGGGTTGCCGTCGTCGTCCTTGCCGGGATTCAACGGCAACAGAAATGTCTTGAGCCCCAACGACTTCAGCTCGGCAAGGGTGCGCCGGGCGCCCTGGGGATCCCACCAGTTGATCAGCCCCACCCCGTAGAAGTGCCCACCGGAGCGCTCTTGTAGCTCGGCAACATATTCGTTGTAGACGCGGAAGGCCAGCTCACGAATCTCCTTGTCCGGGTAGCCAAACAGCGCCAGGATCGCGTTGGGGAACGCCAACTCCTTATCGACCCCGTCGGCACGCAACTCCTCGATCCGCGCCTCGATGTTGGTGCTCGCCGCCCCGGGCAGATCGTCGTACTGCATCACCACCGCGCTGAAGGTGTCCCACAAAAACGACTGCCCCTTGACCCCGATGTGGTAGGCGCCGTCGTCGTACCAGATCCGCGGCGCGTCCTCTTTGAGCTTGTCCGGGAAACGCTGGTAGAAAATGTCCTCGGCCAACGTGATGTGATTATCGGCAGAAAACACCACCGTGCCCTCCGGCAAACCCACATCACTACCACCGGCATGGCCCCGACGATCCTTGGGAGCGCCCAACCCCTCAGGCGGATAAAGCGAAACAGCGGACTGACTAGACATCGATGATCCTCCAATCGGATCGACCTGATTGTCGAAAAACGGTTCGCTCGGCGTGAGGGGTATAGCTAGTCACCAAGTCACTGGCAGCTCGTAGACGCCGTAGGCGAGACGGTCGTGCTTGAACGGGACCTCCTCGACCGGCACGGCGAGTCGCATCGTCGGGATGCGGCGGAACAACGTGTGGAAGACGATTTGCAGCTCCGCCCGGGCCAACTGCTGGCCGACGCATTGATGCCTGCCGTAACCGAATGCGACATTCTGGCCCGCGTTGGAGCGGTGCACATGCAACTGATCCGGTTCGTCGAACACTCCGGCATCCCAATTGGCCGGCGCCAAGTCGATGATGACACCCTCGCCTGCGCGGATAACCTCCCCCGCGATCTCGATGTCCTCGATAGCAACCCGACGCTGGCCGTTGTGAATGATGGACAAATAGCGCAGCAATTCCTCCACCGCATTCGCGATGACTTTCGGATCGTCGGTGTCCCGCAGCACCGCCAGCTGATCGGGGTGCTGCAGCAAGGCCAACACCCCGAGACCGATCATGTTCCCGGTGGTCTCATGGCCGGCGATCAGCACCCCGGCGCCGAGGTCGGCGGCTTCACCGATGCTGAGCTCGTCGGCCTTGACCCGCTCGGCCAGATCCGACACCGCATCCTCGGCCGGGTTCACCATCTTCGCCTCGACCAGCTTCGCCAGGTATTCCCGGAGCTGCATGATCCCCTTAAGGACGTCCTCTCCCGTCGCATACCGCTCCACACCGGTGTTGGCGTGTTGCTGGAAGAAATCGGCGTCCTCATACGGCACACCCAGCAATTGGCTGATCACCAGCGACGGGATCGGCAGCGCCAACGCGGTGACGATATCCCCCGGCTGCGGCCCAGCCAGCATCGCGTCTATGTGCTCGTCGGTGATCTGCTGAATCACCGGCCGCAGGCCTTCCACCCGCTTGAAGGTGAACGGCTTGGACAACATCCGCCGGAACCGGGTGTGCTCCTCACCGTCGGAGGTAAAGACCGAGCGCGGACGCTTGTCCGCCATCAACGACATGCCCTCGTTCCAGTGTGGAAAACCGGGACGCCGGTCATCGACGCTGATGCGGGAATCGGAAAACAGCGCCCGTACCTCCTCATGGCCGGTGATCAACCACGGCGTGCTGCCGTCCCAAATACGGACCCTGCTCAGCGGCTTGGCTTCAGCCAGCGCGAGCACATCCGGCGGCAGGGCGAACGGGCAACCCGCCGAACGGGCCATCGGGTATTCCGGTATGTCGGAGGCCGTTTCGGTCGCGGATCCGGTTTCGGTATCGGACACAGTCACTCCTCGATGTGGATGGCGAGCGCGGGACAGCTCGCGGCGGCGCGGCGGGCATTGTCAGCCTGCTCGGCAGGCGGGTTTTCGTTAAGCAGCACAACGACGCCGTCCTCGTCGCGCTGGTCGAAAATCTCGCTCGCTTGCATCACACAATTTCCGGCAGATGTACATTTGTCTTGGTCCACAATCACTTTCATTACAATCTCTCCCACCGAGGCACGCCACTCGGTCAGACGTGCCAGTCAAGTCGTCGATGTTGTAGGCGGGCCACGACCTCCCGCAGCCGACCGATGCGCACCTGAAAGGTTGGGCCCCTCGGCCCATGGGCTATCGGCCAGCGATCACGGATTTCGTCGATGCGGCGACCAAGCCAAGTTTTTCGATACTTGTCCGTAGTACCCCCTTCGAGGACGGCAGGCCGCAGTTCTCATTTGCCAACGAGGCGCGCGCTAACCGGACCCGTGGACCTTGGGCATCGACACACGGCTGGCGCGCACGGTGATCGTGGTGCGGGCCGCGCCCGGTGGGTCGTAGGGATACTTGTCAACGCCCATGTACTCGCGGGCGAATGAGTCGATGTAGGCGCGATCGCTGTCATCGGCGAGCTCCGCGACCCCGCGGATCTCTACATAAGTGCGTGGGTTTTCCGGATCGGGAACACAAACTGTAATTCGCCGGTCACGTTCGAGGTTGCGCACCTTTTGCCGGTCGGACAGCGTGCTGATCTTTAGAACGTCGCCATCGCGAACGATCCCGACGGGTACGACGGACATGTGCCCATCGGGCCGCATGGTCGAGATGTAGCCGATCCGCATCCCGGTGAGAAATTCCCGCGCCCGCTCGGGAATCGGGAGGTCATTTTCGGCGCCCATACCTGCTCCATTCCCCTCATGCCGCGGCATTGTCCTCGTTGCGAGTTGGTTGATGGGAGGTTCGAAGATCAACTGACCAGCGCGGGCCGAGGCTGATAGACCGTTCCGGCCGCTTCCGCCGCCAGCCGACGCACCTCGTGCGCTTGCAGCACATAAGTTTTAAACGAATTGGTCATCGCCCAGATCGCCTCTCGCTGAAGTTCTGGCGTGTGCGCATACTTGACGAGCATTGCCAATTCGCCTCCGCCGTGGAACCGGTCCTTATAGGCGTGCAGCGCGAAGAACTTCAGCGAACCCTCCGGCATGCCCAACCGTTGATGAAACGTGACCCCGCCCAGATCCTGGTTGGCCTTCGCCATTGCCTCCGCGCCGATCAGCCGCTCGCGAGCCTTGATCGCCGGCTCAGACATCGCGATCTCCAGCCCGGCGATGGCAGCGTAGCCGGGAAGCCATCCAAGTGTCCTGGTCATGTTCTCCCAGGTGTGGATGCAGGCGAGGATGGCCGGGGTCGGCTGGGTCGCGAAGATCTCCTCGCGGCTGACACCACAAAGCTCGGCCTCGTCGTAGAGCAGGTCGATGTGGCACTGGCCATCGGCATCACTGTCACCGACCTCCTCGTCGACGCAGTCGTTGATGATCTCTCTGCGCACGTCCTGGTAGGGGCACAGCGACGCGATCGACATCAGCCAGCTCGGGAACTTCCACGCGAAAAATGACATGTATTTCAGGTATGTGCCGTGATACAGGCGAGCCCCGGCCGCGTCGAGCTCCTGCGGGATCGCCGACGACACTCCTGATTCGACGAGCACGCGAGCCAGCGCGTCGCAGAAGGTTGCCTCGAACTCCTCCGGCGACATCGCGCCCGGCTCGTAGACGGGGGTGGGGCGGCTGCGGCCATCGCAAGGCATTGTCATCTCAGGGCCTCCATCCGGCGGGTTAGGTTAAGTTTTTTCAGTTTCTTACTACGCTGAGGTTTTGAGGATGTCAAGGCCACACGCCCATCGCCTCGGACGTGCAACGCCCTGTAAACGTGCGCCGGTTTCTCGGGTGGCGCGACGTCAAGGAGGTCGCCGCCATCGCCCGGCGCGGCCGGGTCAATCGGCCAGGTCAGTCGGCCAGTTGAAGCACATTGCGCCGGTCGGCGTCAGCGTGTGGTGCGTCGCCAAGGTTTTTTGCGCCGCCAGTTTCGCCCAGGGTCAGTCGCGACGGCACCCCGGCCTACAGGCTCGCGCTGGTTACCCGTACCGAGCGCGCGACTGAAGATGTATGCAAGAGCGTCGATCAGGTCGTCCACTGAGCCCGTTCCCCATTCACCGAGCTGGGGCGCAAGCATGCACATACGGTCGAGCAACATCGTGAGCGCGGCGCCAAGGGTTACGGGGTTGATCGAAGGATCGACTCGACCCTCGCGTTGTCCGGCCCGGATGAACGCTTCGATACCAGCGACCATCGGACGGAACATCTCGGCGCGAATTGTTTGAAAGCGCTCGTCACCTGCGGCTACTGCGATGTTCCGGGCCCACAGGACCGCACGGTGGGCCTCCCAGTACTCGAAAAAACGGGCGATGAAAGCTCGCGTGCTTTCCGCGGAGCCGTCGCCGTTGGTCAGGCCTTCATCATCGAGGGAGAACGTCGGAAGGAAGCCGCCGATCTCTGCACACAGCGCGAGGATGGCCTCGTCGAGATCGTTGAAGTACTGGTAAAAGGCCGGGGGTGAAATCCCGACATCCTCTGCCACATCCGCCAGCCGCAGGCCGCGTAAGCCCTGCCGCTCAATAGCGCCAGCGACGGCCTCGAGGATCCGCTGACGCGTGCGGATTCCGCGTTGGCCAAGGGGCTGTCCGTCAGTCGATGTCGGGACCGTCACCATGGGTGCGAACTATACCGTGGGAGTTTTCCCGAATTAACTTCACTTTAGTCCGGTCGACGCTGTACCTTGCGTCCATGGCTGTCGAAACGGGGATAACGTGCCTCGACGAGATCGACCTCACCGATTACGAGCTTTATCGCCACGGCTTCCCCCACGAGGTCTTCACATTCCTGCGGGACGAGGCACCGGTTTGGCGTCATCCCGCGACGTCCGGCGCCCAACAGATCGGCGGATCGTTCTGGGTGGTATCCAGGCACGCCGACGTTGTTGCGCTAAGTCGAGATCATGCCCGCTTTCGCTCCCACGAGGGACCGTCGTTGCCCGGTGATCCCCCGCGCAGTCGGGGCATGAGGCTGGTGTCGATGGACCCGCCGGAGCACACCCGGCTTCGCGCGCTTATCAGCAAGGGCTTTACCCCGCGGATGACGGCCAAGCTCGAGGATCAGGCACGGCAGTGGGCGGCCACCATCATCGACAACGCCATCGACCGGGGCGACTGCAACTTCGTGAACGAGGTGGCATACCAGCTCCCGCTGCACATGATCGCCGACATCGTGGGGATTCCTCGTAGTGACCGGGAATGGCTCTTCGGCAAGGTCAACGTGCTGCTCCAGGCCAGCGATCCTCGTTCATTCCTGAAGCCCCAAGAGCGCGAAGCCATCATGGGAGAGATGTTCAGCTACGCTCACGAGCTAGGCGCAGCAAAGCGGCGAGAGCCTGCTGACGACGTCTGGACCAAGCTGACCACGGCGCAGATCGACCAACCCGACGGCAGTCGCACGACGCTCAGCGAACTCGAACTCGATCTGTTCTTCATCGTGCTGGTCTTCGCGGGAAGCGAAACCACGCGCAACGCGATCGCCGGCGGCTTGCTTGCGCTGCTCGAGCATCCCGACCAGTTCAACCGCATACGCGCCGACCCGTCCGTGATGCCGACCGCGGTTGAGGAGATCTGTCGTTGGTCATCACCGGTTTCGTACTTCCGGCGCACCGCAGTCGAGGACCTCGTCGTCGGTGACGTGCCTATCGAGGCGGGCGACGCCGTGAGCTTGTGGTTCGCATCGGCGAACTTCGACGCGGAGGTCTTCGCCGATCCGTTCACCTTCGACGTCGGTCGGGAGCGCAACCCTCATGTTGTGTTCGGTGGCGGCGGTGCCCATTACTGCCTCGGTGCGAATCTCGCGAAGCGTGAGATCCGGGTGATGTTCGAGGAGCTCACCGCACGGGTTGCCGACGTCGGCCTGACTGCCAAGCCGGAGTACAGCGTGCAAGGCGCCGAAAACCCCATCACCGTCTCGCTGAAAAACCTGCCGGTTCACCTCAAGCCGCAATAAGGGAGAACAGATGAAATTCCACGGACTCGGATACATCGGTTTCACGGCGCCGGACCCCGCTGCCTGGCTTCACTTCGGGACCGACGTGCTGGGACTGATGCCCGCGCGGGCGCTCCCGGGCGAGACCTTCGTTATCCCAGGTGTTGCGGGAACAGGTCCCGCGAGCGGTGGTTCCGGCGTCGCACCTGACGGGTCCGTCTATCTCAAGATGGACGACCACCAGTGGCGCATCGCCATCCACCCCGGCGAAGCGGCCGGCATCGCGTACTTGGGTTTCCAGGTCAGCGATGAGCCAGCGCTCGCTGAGGCGATGGCGACCATCGCGGCGTCAGGAACGCGGATCCAGGCTGGGACGGCCGAAGAAGCGGCCGTCCGGGGCGTCGGAGGCCTCGCGTGGTGCACCGACCCGTCAGGCAACCGCGTCGAGCTCTTTCACAGCCCGGTCCACGACCGCAACTTCGTGTCGCCTCATGGCGTCGAATTCCTCACCGGCGACCTCGGTCTCGGTCACGCGCTGCTGTTCGTCGCTGACATCGATGCCAGCCTCGCCTTTTTCCGTGACGTCCTAGGTTTCCGGCGCTCTGACTTCATCCTGCCGGGCCCGGGAACGTCGGTGCACTTCCTGCGGTGTACCCCGCGCCACCACTCAATCGGCTTGGCGCACATGGGCCCGTTCGACGCGATGCACCACCTCATGCTCGAAACTACATCGCTCGATGCGCTGGGCGCCGTGTTGGACCGGGCGATGGACGCGGGGGCAGCGATCACCAAGACACTGGGCCGCCACTTGAACGACCGAATGGTTTCGTTCTATATGCGCAGTCCTGCGGGATTCGAGGTGGAGGTCGGCTTCGACGGGCTGCTGGTCGACGACAATTGGTGCGACCGCGAAGCCGCGGGCGGCGAACCATGGGGCCACAAGGGCGTCAACATCCCGTTGCGCGAGGAGTCTGCATCATCACGGTCATAAGCGGGTAAGTCACCGAGAGCCGACCTGCTGAAGTTTCGATCAGCCGTGACTTTGACGGATGGGTGTCCTCGTGGTCGAAAGGCACACTGCGCAAACGCTATTCATCTTCAGCGGTCAGCGCGGTATTCGAGGTGACCTCAGCGGCGGGTAAGGCTACCAAATCCCTCCGATGACCCCTGCCAGCTATGGTGGACATCCTCCCGCCGAGACGCGGCGACTTCAGCCCTGGCGCCTCGTTAAGCGGTGTGACGATTCTGATAACGGGCGCTGGACAATTTGCCGACGACCGTCAGCCAGCCATATTCTGCGGCGGCCGATTGTTCAACTGCGCTCCCCCACCTAGCTGTTCGGAAAGTCGCGGGTGCGGCCGTCGGCGTCGCGGCACCTAGGCCGGGCGCCCGGTCACCGGCCTTGCATTTCCAGCCAGTTGCCGTCGGGATCCTGGATCGTCGTCGCAACGACGCCCGGCCGGATCTCGCGTGGTTCCGAGCTGATGTTGACACCGAACTCTCGGCACGCAGCGACTACGTCATTCAGGTTGCTCATGGTCAGCGTCAGGTAGCGGATTCCGGTAGCGGCATACATCGAGTCGTTGACAGCGCTCGCCGCCGGCGCGCTCGCCGGCACCAAAAGGCGCAGGATGCTCTCGCCCACGACTAGCCGGTGTACCGTGCCGAACCCGGGAAATGAGATCGGTTCGGCGGTGCTGAATCCTAGGACGTCGCGGTAGAAGGCGAGCATCTTGTCGGCGTTCGTCGTAACGATACCCACGTCCAGAGCGGGCTTGCTGAGTTCGGCGGCCATTGAGCACTCCTCACTTCGTAGTTATGCGTTGGATCGGTCAGGTGAGCGGCACGCCACGGCACCCTGGGCCTCTCGGAATAAGCCAGGGCCTCCCAGCCGTCTGACGCGGACGACGCCTTCGGACGCGCGACCTCGTCATGGATGGCTTCTGTGACACGGTCGTTGTACTCGGTGGCCTGTTGTTCGGTCGCGAGATCGATGGTCGGCATTTGCGACACCGGTCGTGGCAGCGCACGAATCTCCGCCACCGCTTGCTGACCCGTCATGGGTATTCCTTCTCGCGCCACTGCGACTTCTCGGGGCGGACTTGGCCTTCCAGAGACCGCCGAGGCGTAGGTTAATCTGTTTAAGCAGAGTATGTCCAGGGCTTCCCCGAGTGGGCCTACGACGATGGACATCTGACGCGCCGAGACCGATGCCAGCGGGACAATGCCTTACTGTTCATCCGTGCGCTTTGCGATCACTTATCCAATGATCACCCGTCCCTACAGCGCTGAACTCGTCTCCGGCGCCGGTGTCGCACGTGTGGCATCGGCGGCCGAGGCGGCGGGGTTCCACGGCCTTGGGTTTACCGACCACCCTGCCCCCACGCAGCGCTGGCTCGAACACGGTGGCCACGACGCACTCGATCCCTTCGTCGCGATGGGCTTCGCCGCCGCAGGCACCACGACGCTGCGGCTGATTCCGAATATCGTGGTACTGCCCTATCGCAACCCCTTCGTGGTCGCCAAGGCGGGTGCCACGCTCGACCTTCTGTCCGATGGCCGCTTCACACTCGCGGTCGGAGCGGGGTACCTCAAACGCGAGTTCGCCGCGCTCGGCGTGGACTACAACGAACGCAATGCGTTGTTCGATGAGAGCCTTGAGGTGATCCACGCCATCTGGACCGGTGACGAGATTTCCTATCAGGGCGAACACTTCACGGCGAAAGGAATCACCGCGCACCCGCGGCCGGTGAGCCGGCCGCATCCGCCGATCTGGATCGGGGGCAACACCCGAACCGCCCGCCGCCGCGTCGCGACGCACGGCGACGGCTGGTGCCCCTTCCAAGCGGCCCCGGGAGTGGCTGCCACGGCCGGGACGAGCCCTCTGGATTCAGCGGACAAGCTGGTCGAGTGCGTCGACGATCTGCGCCGCTGCTTCGACGAGGCAGGCCGAGACTGGTCGGGCATTGACATCTCATTCACCAACGTCGACGGCGGCAACCCGGCCGCCGACGGGTTTAATGCCGACACTTACTTGGAGGCGCTCGACAAGCTTGCCGCCATTGGCGTGACCTGGGTGCAGGTGCCGTTGCCCGGGGACAGCTTGGAGCACGTCATCGAGACAATCGATCGTTTCGGCTCGTCGGTGATCAAAGCGGCGTGACGGGAGTCGCGACGATGTCGCGGCACAACGCAAAGTAGCTCGACGCGCAGGTCGCCGTCGCCGAAAGCCTGGAAGGCGTGGGCGCCCGATATCCCGGGTTCAGGCACTCGGGTGGGCACCAAGATGTCGACTGCAGTCATGGGCGTTGACGTTTCTACACTCCTGTTGCTACGGTCTAATTGCCAGCCGCTCGCCGCCTATTACCCATCGCGGACCAATGACGCCATCTTTCCCGGCTCCAATGAGGCGCTGCAATCAGCTGTCAGTACCATTCCCGCGGTCACGCCGCCTTCCGCGGGCGATAACGAAAAGAACCTGCTCGCGTTCCGTGGATCGAAGCGTCGTCCTTGGATCGGAACGAAATGACACCGCCTCACGCAAGAGATGCGTCGCCAAGGACGAGGGTCAATGGCTTATCTTGAACCGTCCGTCCCGGTTGCGCCGAGATCATCGAGGATATCGAGGTCGGTTTCCACGACTCAAACAATCTCCGCGCACGTTCGCACTCGGGCAAGTGGCCACTGAGTCATGCCCCTCGCCATACCGCAGCGAATTTCCGCCCACCACCCGCTGGCGGCTAACCAGGAGGAACTCGAGATGCATTACACGCCACTGACTTTGACTGCGTTGGCCACGGTCGCCGTCGGCGCTGTGCTGGGTACGCCGGCCGGACGCGCCGATGGTGACAACAACACACTCATACCGAACAACAAGCGGCTCAACGACGGCGTGGTCGCCAATACCTACACCATGCAGCATCAGGCGGGGTGCTCCAATGACGTCAGGATCAGCCCGCAGCTGCAACTCGCCGCCCAGTGGCACGCCCGGGATGTGCTGAACAACCGCAATCTGGACGGTGACATCGGCTCAGACGGGTCGGCTCCGCAAGATCGCGCCAACGCGGCCGGCTTTCATGGTCCGGTGGCCGAAACGGTGGCGATCAACCCCGCAGTGGCAATCAGCGGCATAGAACTGATCCACCAGTGGTATTACAACCCCGCCTATAACGCCATTATGTCCAACTGCGCTAACTCCGAAGTCGGAGTGTGGTCAGAAAACAGCCCGGACCGCACAGTCGTAGTCGCCGTCTACGGACAGCCACAGGGGCGCTCCCCAGCGGAGACACCGCCGCTGGGCGGGCCCGACGGTCAACGAGACATCCCGCTCGATCCCAGCCCCGATTATGACGCCAGCGACGAACTCCAGTACGGCATCAACTGGTTCCCGTGGATCCTGCGGGGCGTCTACCCACCGCCGGGCAATCCGCCGCAATAGGGCCAAGCGTCGAATCGCGGTCCTGCGGGCCGAAAACGGAAGCCTTTGTTCGGCCGCCCCGCCGTGCGAATCGGCTGCCCGAGCGCCAACAACAGCACGTTAATTCGTTGCTGGCGTTGGCGGAGTCGGCAGGCTGCACCAATCAGCCACGCGATCCCACAGCCGTCGGCGTGTGGAAGCGAAATTGTGCATGTGCGCCATGCGCTCGCAGATGAAGACCGTGATATCGGTGGCGCTGGTGTAGGCGCTGGGCTCGTCGCGTGGTGCGGGTGAGGTGTCGCGTTCACCGAGGCCGATGAACACCGGGCACTCGACCGCGGCAGCGTCGCTCTCGACGAATCCCGGTGCGACCATCTTGACGACGCAATTGGGCAACGTGGCGCTGCCGAACGGTGGCGCAGTGGTCCGCAGGGGGTATCCGCCCTCGGTGTCAGCAATGACAATGTCCTCAGGCACGTCGGACCAGAAGAATGGGTAGAGGAGATCGGGAAGCAGCCGAGCGGTCCGGGCCACGGACAGTTCGGCTGGGTCCTCCGAGTGGTTCTGGCGTGCGATATCGTCTGCCACGCGGTGCGTTTCAGCCTCATCGCGAAACGGCAGCCGCGTGTGAATGGCGCTGAAGCCGAGCACCGCGATTCCCTCATAGCTCTTGTAAGTCCCGGCCGTGATTATCGCCACCGCCGCGCCCATCGAGTGACCCATGCCGATCCGCCGAGAAATCCTTAACGGCGGATAGTTCGGCACGGCAGTGCCACGTTCCAGCAGAGCAACGATTGCTTGCACCGCGCGATGGTTGCCTGCGGCCATGTCTTTGAACGTCAGCCGGTCGCATATTTCGGGTGTGCTCTGCCCCGCGCCGAGGTAATCGACTGCTACAACGATCAATCCGCGGGCAACGTGATGTTCGACCTGCGAGTAGCCAGAGTGCCCGTCGAAGTGCATATCGAAATAGCCACGGCTGTAGCCTCCGCCGGGCAATGCAAAGACCACTACCGGTTCACTCCTAAGCCGCTCAGGCGGTGGCAAGAACACCGTGGCAGCAATGTGCAGTGAGTTCTCGATATCGCAACTGCCCGAGACGTCGACTACTAGATCCGCCTTGATCACACCGCTGGAAGCCGACGAGATGGTGTGCTTCATCGAACTAAGCCTTCCTGGCAGTCTCGGCATTTCTCACCCGCATCGCTGGCCATCAGGTTGACTTGAGCGTCGTATGTTGCCCCACACTGGCCCCAGACACCCAAGCAGCTGGCGTGCCAGAGAGATTCAGCGAATTCGAGTGGTGGTGCATATCAATCTTTCGGCAGGACGGCCCTGACGTAGTTGGCATTGCCAAACGGTGCGGTCGCCTCATCGTCGGGGAAGGCGAAGCCGTTGGCTTCATAAAGTTCTTTTGTCGTTTGCGAGGACACCAGCCAGCCCAGCCGGCCCAGATCCTCAATCACGCAGCCCCGCTCGCCGTGGTACACCAGATCGGCGACGTCGAGGCCGTGACCATACTCCCTGGCCGGCTCCGCGATACGCTTGGCGCGTTCGCTGAAAAGCAGACTCATATCGGGTACATACTCGGTGGCCATCCTGCTGCCGGGGGCGCTGAGTCGAGTGATACTTTCGAAGAGTCGGTCCTGCGCATCTGGAGGCAGATAGATCAGCAGCCCTTCCGCAATCCATGCGGTCGGCTTGATTGGATCAAAGGCATTGTCGGTCAATGCTTTCGGCCAATCGTCGCGAAGATCGATGCCTATCGGTCGGTGATCAACCGCCGGATGCGCACCAAGGCGAGCCAAGCTGCGGGTTCTGAAGTCGATCACCTCCGGCTGATCGACCTCGAAGACAACCATTCCATCAGGCCAGGGCAATCGGTAGGAGCGAGCATCCAGGCCGGCGGCGAGGATCACTGCTTGACGAACGCCGGATGCGGCGGCATCGGCGAAGAAACGGTCGAAGAATCGGGTGCGTGCTGCCATACCGTCAGCCGCGCACCAAGCGCGAAATTCCGGATTTGCTTCTTGCATCTCGCTATTGCTGTCGATGAGCCGGATGAAGAAGTCTTGACCGACCTCACGCACCAGCGATTCGGCGTACGGATCGTCGATCAGCTTTTCACGATGCGCCAGCGCGCGCTGGACGGCGACCAACGTGGCGGTAGCGCCTACGCTCGATGCCAAGTCCCATCGGTCGTTATCCTCTCGAGCCAAAACTACCCTCCAGCTTCGAATCGCACCCATAACTTTGTCAGCCGACAGCGACTTACTCAGGTCCCTCTAGAGTCTGAGGGCAGAGAGCCATTCATCGATTCGTTCGGCGACACGAATCCACCCTGGTTCCAGCATCATGTCGTGGCCCATTGCGGGGAAAATTTCCGCCCGCGTTCGGTATGCGCGGGCCGTCGCCCGCACCTCCGCCTGGTTGACCATTCGGTCATCTTCGGCACCGAGAACCAGCAGCCGTGTCGTAACCTGCCGGGGCCTGCCAGGAAAGCTCATGCCGACCGCAGTGGCATGAACACTCTCGGATTGCAGTTGTGCCGCACACGATTCGACGATGCGTTCAGGAGTGTGCGCACAGAACAAGGCATCACGCGCGAGACGCGTGGTATTCACAAAGTCGGCTGAGCTGCCCACGGTGGTTGCCCGGAGGGTGACCCACGGGTGTCGACCAACCAGACGCAGCGCCGGTCGCAGTACGCCCTGCGGTGGGATCGATGCCATCAGGACTGCGGCTGGGGCGCGGTGGTTTTGGAGATATTTCTGCACAATGAATCCACCCATCGAATGGCCGATGAGCACTGCGCGACCATCCAGATTTTCGATAACAGACCGCACATCATCGATATAATCGCCGATAGAGCATGATCGTAGTGGCTTTGATGTGCCGCTTTGACCGTGACCGCGTAAGCTCACCCCTACGGCGCGAAACCCTCTGTCTGCGAAGAATTTTAGAAAATTCTTATCCCAACACCACGCCGCATGCCAACCGCCGTGAACAAACAGCAGCGGTATCGGATGCGTCTCGCTGCCCCGACCTTTTTCGATAGTCTCGAGCGTCATCTCGCCAATGGCGACTGCCGAATGCCGTTCCCGAGTGGCCGATCGCAATGGCAGGCGAAACGCCCTTTTCATACCGGCGTGAAATCGGAAATCAGCCAGTGCCCGTTGATCTGGTCCAGGGTCACCTTGACGCTGGACGCGGTAGCAGTGGGCGCGTCGCTACCGACGATTACGGTCTGGTTCACGAATACCAGCACGACTACGTGATCGGCACGGGCTGATACCGACGCCACGGCGGGGACGTTGACCACCGTCGAGATCTGCTTCTGCTTGGCGCCCGGAATAACAACATCATGGGTCAGCGTGGTGTAGGAGTCACGAAAACCGCCTGCCAGCCGGTCCCGGGCCGCGCCCAGATCCTTCTCGACGGTATCCGGCTTGTAGGACAGCAGCGCGATTGTGCCGTCTTTGGCCGCCTGCATGGCCGCCACTCGGCTGGTCTCAGCATCCCTCAGCGAAGCATCCTGCCATTTCAAAAAGCCTGTGCCCATTGCGATTAGCAGTGCCAACCCGGGCAGCAATCCGAAGGCCAGCACGCGAGTCCACGAAATTCGAGGCTTATCGGCATCACTGGATTCTGTAGCCGCGGCGGCCACGGCGTCATCGGCGCACTCCGCCAGGGGACCGTCGCCCAATGACGTCATCGTTTCGTCGGTCTCGTCGGACCCACCCAGCTGAGCCGTATCGTGGCACTCACCGTTGCCGGAGTTGTTCACCTCCGTCGTCTCGTTGGTTTCGATTGACGTAGCTGCACTTGTTTCGTCGGTCATGGCTTCTTCGGGGTTGTCTGGATGGTCAGGGGATGAACTCGACATTGGAAACCTTGGCGCCGTTGCCCACCTTCTGGACGTCAATGCGCATCCGCCAGGCCCTCGGTGGTTGTTCAGCGGCGCCAACATTCGATGTGGTGACATGTACCGCCACCAATGCCTGAGCCTGATCACCACCGACGGACTCGAGACCCGCTGCGGAGATCGTGCCGACGGACTTCGACTGCGTCTGCTTGACGAGATCGATGAATGGCTGGGACCGCTTCTTGAAATCGTCGTAGAAGGTGCCAGTCGCGGAATCCATGATCCGTTGCACGTCGGTTTCGGCTTCGGTGTAGCTGATAGTGGTCAGATTCAGCGCTCCCTGCCTGGCGACCTGCAGGAAAAGCTCACGTTGCTGCGTGGCCTGATGCGCCCGGTAGCCGCGATAGCCCAGCCAGCCCGCCAGCGCGGTCAGCGCCACTAGCACAACCAGTCCGAAGGCCAGCGCGAGCCGCACATTTGAGCGTTGACGCTTGCCGGTCACGGGTCCGTTGGATTCGTCCTGGCAATCGATGTCATCGACGTTCTCGGCGGCCGCCGCCTGCCCGTTGGCCGTGAGATCGGCGGCGTCATCCTGCTCTTCCGCGGCATCTCCGCCCCGGCTGTCGATGCGATCGCCTGGATGTTCGACGTCGTCGTCTTGTACTGACTCGCTCAATTGCCGGTCGGCGGCATCAGCATATTCTGCCATGTGTGCTCCTTAGGGGCGGTCTGGGCGAGATTGGCTTGTGTGTACACATGCCCGTCAGGCCCGATGTACGTGCCGGTGGCTGGGTCGTAGCGGGCGGCCGCGATCGGAGGAGGCGCCGCCGCGGGGGGTGGGGCCGTCTGTGGCGGCGATCCGGGCGGTAGTTGGGGAATGCCCTGCCCGGAAAGGGTGGCGTTCGGGTCGCCCTTCCAGTTCAACCCATCGTTGAGCGGCACATACTCTTGGTCGCTCTCGCACAGCTTCACTGTCGGCGCCCGCTTACCCGGGCGCGTCTCGCATGGCGTGTTGCGCACGCCGCGCACATTGAACATCGCGTCCTGCGGTATGCGGCAGTACAAGTCGCCATCGGGTCGGTCGGGAGCGTCCACCTCGGACGGATTTCGCATTTGCTGCACCGGCAGAAACCCGGTGGTACATGCCGGTGGCAGGTTGAGGTTGAGGTTGAAGTCCAGATAGGCGCCCCTGTAGGCCTGCTTGGTGTTCAGGTTGGGGACGATGAATCCCTCCAGGACGGAGGTGGCTTGGGGTAGCAGCACCAGCAACTGCTCGAGGTCCGCACTGTAGGTGACCCCCACCTGGCCGACGCTGACCAGGTTGGCCAGGATGATCGGCAGCGTCGGCTGCAGGCGCTCGACGAGTTGGCGACCCTCCTCAGCTGCTGGTCCCCCTTTTTCGATCACGCCTGCCAAGGCGCCGTCTTGGGTCTGTAGCTGCCCGGTGACTGCGGCCAGGTGCGCCGCCCACGCACTGATCGCATCCGAAGTTTGCGTCTGCGAATCCAGAACCGGCTGCGACTGGTCGATCACCGTAGTCAACGGGTCGAGGTCGTGGCGCGTATCAATCGCCAGGCCGGTGGACCCTTTGACGAACCGCCGGATTTCTGGGCCCAGGCCGCCGACCGCCAAGAAGGCCTCGTCGATGGCCGTCTTCAGGTTGTCCTGCGGGATCGCCCGCAAACCGCGATTTGTCGCGTCCAGCAGACTGTTTATATCCGGGGGCACCGACGTCCGGCTGACCGGTATGACGTCACCGTTCTTCAGTGGCGGAGAGGCGCCGTTGCGTGGCAGCAAAGCAATATATTGTTCTCCGACCGCGTTTTCACTGTGAACTCGGGCATCGAGATCGGATGGGATCGCCACGCCGGACCGCAGCGACAGCACCGCTTCTACACCGCTCTTGGCGATGCGGACGGCCTCGACGCGGCCGACCTCGGTGCCGCGATAGGTCACATTCGCACGCTGGTACAACCCTCCCGACTCGCGCAGCTCGACAGTCACGGTGTAGCGGCCCACACCGAACCACAACGCCGGCAAATTGATGTAGTCGAAGAGCATGTAGCCGCCGCTGACCACCGATACCAAAGCGAAGATCGCCAGCTGAATCTTGATCTGTCGAGAATTCATATCAGCGGCCCTGATCGAAGTGGTAAGGCACTATCAGCGGGTTGCCCGCCGTGTATGGGCTTGGCATCTGCCCGATCGTGCGGCCCCATTGCATCTCCAACTGGGTCAAATTGCCTTCCCATCGGGTACCTGTGAAAAGACTCGAGTCGATGCGACTCAGGGTGAGGTCGATGACCAGGGTGATGTTCGCGTAATCCCCACGGAACCATTTGTCGATCGTCTCGTTGGGCCAGGGGTAGGTAAGAAAGAAACTTAATGAGCGGGTCATCGCCGGGCCGGCGTTGGCCAGCGACTCGAGCACCGGACCGAGATCGCGTAGCTCTTGGACCAGTGCAGCCTTGCTCTGGTTGGCTGAGTCGGCAGCCAAAGCGCTGAACTTGCCCAGTTGGTCGACGGCCTCGGCCAGGTTGTCTCGCTCGTCCTTGAGCACCTTCAGCGCATCGGGAATCGTTCGCAGTGCCTTATCCATCACGGGCTTTTGATCGGCGAACTGACCGGCCAGATTGTTGAGGCTTTGGGTCGCCCGAATGATGTCGTTCGTCTGATCATTGAGGTGCGCGATGAACACGTCGAGCTGCGTCACGAGACTCCGAAGGTCCTGCTCGCGACCGGCGAAGGCGGTCGCGAACGCCTTGGTGATGTCCTGAACCTGGCCGAGTCCGCCCTCGTTGAGCACTGCAGACAGCGCGGCAAGTGTCTGCTCGGTTGTCGGGTAGGTGGAACCGGAGGACAGCGGGATGAGTGACCCGTCGTGAAGTTTGCCTTCAGGCGCAACTTTGGCGGGCGGCGCCAGCTCGATGTGCAACGAGCCCAACAGGCTCGTCTGGCCGACCTTTGCAGTCGCGTTTGCCGGCAGGTTGACGTTGCCGTCGATGCGCATCGTCACCAACGCGTGCCAGCCCTGGCGCTCAATTTTGGTGACGTTCCCGACGGTCACGTCATGAACACGGACGCGTGAATTCTGCTGGATGTTGGTGACGTCGGGCAATTGCGCTTTGACCTCGAATGAGCCGGGTCCGCCGCCTTCGGTCCCGGGAAGTGGCAGCGAGTTGACGCCATGCCACCCGCAGCCGGACGCGGCGAGGGCAACGAGTATCACCGCAGTGCGGGCGCAGCGCCGGCCGCTTCTCATGACCCACCTCCCGGCGGCACCATCATGCCGGGCAGCCCGTCGGCTGGGTCCGTGGCAGTCGATTGGGACGGAAGCACTGGCGCGGTGTCCGGTTCCGCTTGCGGGGTGGTCGGCGGTCCCTGTTCCACGGACGGCGGCCGGCCACCTGGCGGCGAAGGCGGTTGTGGCGGAACATAATCTGGACGCAGCCAGTCTTCGCTGTAGGTGACCTCATTGGGCCGCGCCTGAGCACCAACGAAGGGGTTCAGGCCGATCGGCGGGAAGTTGTACTGCCGGTTTTTGATGATGGGCGCCAGGTATTGCACGCACAGCTTTGCCGATTGCTCCGCGCCCAGACGTGACGCCGCCTGGATGGCGCCACACAAGAACGAAATCGGATCGGAGAAGTTGCTGAAGGCCGCGATGCCGGTCAAGGCGCTTTGTGCGGGTTGATAGATGTTGACGAAGTTTTGGAACGCGGTTGGCCCTATGTGCAGAATCTGCTTGACGTTGTCGAGGTTGTCGATGACCGCGCTGGTCACCGAAGCCAGTTTGTCTGACGTTGTCCCCAGTGACTCGCGGTTTTCGCCGACGAAGGTCTGAACATCACCGACCGCAGTATTCAAATCCCTTAAGGCATTACCTATTCCGTTCGGCTCGTCGGCGAGGAGCGCTGTCACACCCGCGAGGTTTGTGTTCAGCTCCTTCATGAGGTCGGTGCTGGAATGCAGTGCCGACACCAGAATCGACAGATTTTTTACGCTGCCTGAAATGTCACCACTGTGATCACCCAAGACGGAAAACGCTTGCGACAGTTTGATGATGGTGTCGCGTATATTGGCGCCCTGACCGCGCAGATTGCCGGCCGCGGTGTTGATGAAAGCCCCCAAAGTACTGACACCGCCCGGTTCCGTCGGCTGCAGGGCATCAGTCAACTTTTGCAGCTGGGCGCGCATATCGTCCCATTCAACCGGGACGGCCGTACGGCTTTGCGGGATGACGGCATTGTTTTGCATGGTCGGCCCGTGGGTGTAGGCGGGTGTCAGTTGTATGGACCGCGCGGTGACCAGTGACGGCGACAGGATCACGGCACTGGCGTCAGCGGGCACCTGGTATTTTGCGTCGAACCAGAATTGGACTTTCGCGCGCTCCGGTTGCGGCTCGATCTTGTCGATCTTGCCGACGGCTACGCCGAGGATACGCACATCGTCACCAGCGAAGATTCCGTTGGTGTTGTCGAAATAAGCGGTGACGGTCGTTCGCTGGCTGGTCGCGCCCGCGTGCAGCGCGACGAAAAGCCCGGTCACCAGCAAGACCGTCAAGCTGACGGCCAGGGCCATCCGAGCGGCCGGGTAAGCGGGTACCTTCCGCCCGCCGTGGAAAGAGGTAGCGGGATTCCAAACCGCCCAGCGGTGGGCGGGAACCCGAGCGTTGCGGCTGCTACGTGAACGGCCCCGAGCGCGCCGGGACCGGCCCGCGGGAACCGGGGTGGGCGTGTAGCCCGCCGGCGGCCCCGGCGGCGGACCGCCGGGTGCGGGCGCCGGAAGCGGAGGCCGGTAAGGATAACGTGGATCGCCCGGTTTCCCCGTAATGGCATCCGGCAGTGTCGTCCTCGGCGCGCCGCCCTGTCCTGTTCGCGGGTAAGGAACGGGCAGTGGCGGCGTACCTGGCTGCCCAGTCTGCGGGTCGTGCAGTTGGGAGGGCAACAGCACACTGGGATCCAGGCCAAGGTCCGAAAACGCCGCGTCGATAAACGGCTGCAGGAACTGGCCCGGCAATAAGTTTCCCAAGTAGGCCTTGAAGAATGGGCCGGATGTCACCGCCTCACCCAGCCCCATCGCATATTTGGCGAACATATTCAGGGACTGCTTGAGCTCTTTTTTATGGTTGTCGAGGATCGTCAACACTCCGTTTAGCTTGTCCAGCGCCGGCCGCAGTGCAGCGCGGTTGTCGGCGACGAATCCGGACAGCTGCTTCGACAGGGCGGACACATTGCCGGCAAGTTGGTCGAGGGCGTTGCTCTCGGTCCGCAGTTGAGCCAGCAGCGCGTTGGCGTTGACGATCAGGCTGACCACCTGATCGGCCCGCTCCGCAAGCACGTGCGTTACCTTGTTGGCGTTGGCCAGCAGGTTGCGCAATTGGGCATCGCGTTTGTCGAGGGTCTCCGAGAACCGCGCCGCACCCTGCACGGCGACCCTAAGATCCGGTGGCGTGTCCTGGAAGGTCTGTCCCAGTGTCTTCAAGGCGTCGGAAAGCTGACCGGTGTTCAAACCGCTGATCGTGTTAGTCAAATCCCCTAGCGCATCAGGCAATTGATACGGCGGTGTCGTGCGGTCAACTGGAATGGGACCCGCCAGCCGGCCGTCGCCACGGGGTTCGATCTCGAGAATTTTTGAGCCGAGCAGGCTCTTGGTCTTGATCGCCGCCTCGGTCCGTTCGCCGAGTCGAATATTCTTGGCGACGTCGAAATTGACCAATACCTTATTGCCCTCGAGCCCGACGCTGGACACTTGACCCACCCGAAAGCCCGCCACTTGCACGGCATCGCCGCCACGCAAACCCCCGGCCTCCGCGAAATACGCCACGTACTTGTAGCCACCGGAGAAGAACGGAAGCTTGTCATATTGCAGTGCTGCCAGCACTATCGCAGTCGTCAACGCAACACCGACTGCCCCGATCACCACCGGATTGCGTTCCGAGAAAGACTTCATTTGGGCGTGCACCGCCCTGTCGACTGCCCGGCGAGCTTCACGAAAACGGGCTGACCTCCCTTACCGTTGACCTTCAGGATCAAGTCGCACAGGTAGAAATTGAAATAGTCGCCGTAGATACCCTGCCTTGCGAGCAGCCGATACTTGTCGGGAAGTGTGGCAAGCAGGTGATCCAGGTAGTCATGGTCGGCGTCCGCGAGGCCCGCGACGCGGTCGGTCTCATGGACGGTCTTTTGTAACGGCGGCCGGGCTTGCGACAACAGGTCGGCGACTGTCCGAGCCGCTTCGTTGGCATACGCCACGCCATTGCTGATGTCGCTCTTGCGTGCCGCCAGACCCTTCACTAGCTCAGACAACGAGGTGAACGCCTGCTCGAACTGTTTGCTTTGGCTGCCGAGTGAGTCCAGCACACCGTTCAGGTTTGTGACGACGTCCCCGATCAGCTGGTCACGGTCTGCCAGCTTGTTGGTCAGCGCAGAGACCTGGCTAAGGAAGGAGTCGATCGTTGCGCCCTGCCCCTGGAAGGCCTGGATCAACTGGCTGCTCAGTGCGTTGATTTGATCGGGGTCAATGGCACGAAACAGCGGCCTGAAGCCGCCGATCAACGCATCTAGATCCAGTGCGGGTTCGGTCTGCGATATGGGAATGGTCTCGCCCGGCGTGAGCTTCTGGACGCCCCCGGCGCCTTCCTCCAGCGCCATGTAACGGCCGCCGATCAAGTTTTCGTAGCGAATCGCCGCCCGCGAGCCCTTGGTGAGGACCACCGAATCGTCGGCTGAGAACTCGACCATCGCGATGGTGTTGTTCTTGATCCAAATATTCTTGACCTTGCCGACCTCCACGCCCGCGATCCGGACGAAGTTACCCTTCTCCAGGCCGGTCACATTGGTGAACTCGGCCTTGTAGGTTTTCTCCTGTTGGAACCGCAGTTGCGCGAAAACGGCCAAGAGCGCGAACGTGCCCAGCGCGCAAACCGCCATGAAGACGCTCAGGCGCCAGATGACACCCCGCAAGTTGTCTCGCACGGCTAGACTCCTCGTGTTCGTCGATCAAGGTGCGGGCGGGGGTACTGGGCCGGGCTGCGGTGGGGGCGGAACACCCGGATACAGCGGTGTCCCGTCCGGTCCGTACTGCGGCGCGCCGTATGGTGGCGCCCCCGGATAGGGAACCGGGCCGATAGCCGGCGGACGCAAGCCGTGGATGGTCGGCGGTTCGGGAACCGCTCTGGTACCCGGGAAGAAGTTGATCCACCAGGGGTGGCCGATACCGGGGTTGGGTCGGATGTCGAGTCCGGTGCCCCAGCCGGTGTTGGTGACCAGGGCCCGCACGGGGTAGTTCTTGCTCGCGTCCGGCAGCGACCCGCAGCCAGGTTTCCCCCCCGGGTCCGCCCTTGGCAGCGACAATCGGCAGATTTTCCGGGTATTGATAAGGATCGTCGCCGAACAGTAGGCCGGCGTCTGTGACGACCGAATAGCCATTCCCGCCGCCGGTTATCTCCCAGCCGCCGTTTTTCAGAATCCACATTCCCCCGAGCAGTACGCAGGTCAGCTCAGGGTTGTACTTCATCAATAGGTTGGTCGTTGGCTCGAGCAGATTTATGGCGCGGACCAGGTTGTCCTTGTTGGGGCCGAGCAGATTGATGCCGGAGTGGGTGAATCCGATTGTGCTGAGCAGGAGCGCGTCCAGCGCATTTGTGTGATCTGTAATGGTGGTGGCGGTGGTGCTGGCGGCTTTCAGCACGGCCAGGATGTTTTGTGCGGCGGCGCTATAGGTGTCACTGAACCCCGTGAGCGATTGAAAGTCCTTCTGCACCGTGTCCATCCGAGGGTTAAGTGCCAACAGCACCTGGTTGGCGTCTGTAGTGGCCTTGCCAATACGCTCGCCCTGGCCGCGAACACCCTCGGCGACCGCATCCAGCACCGCATTGAGCTTCGCGGGTTCGACCTGGTGCAGCACCCCGACGAGATTCTCGAACACGGTGTTCACCTCGGTGCTGACGTTGCGTGACCGCAGCACCGCCCCAGCGGCCAGGTGCTGGCGGCTGGGGTTCTCCGGATAAATCAGGTCGACGTATTTCGCGCCGAATGCCGTGGTCGCCCGTATCTGAGCCTGCACATTGGCTGGTATGTCCTTGATCTGACCGGGGTCGATATCGAGCTTCAGGCTTACCGATTGGGTGCCGCCATTGATCGCGGCGACCCGTCCGACCTGAACCCCTCGCAGCTTGACCTTGGCGCCGGATTCCATCACCAAACCCGAGCGGTCACTCACCAGCGTGACCGGCACATACGAGTCGAACGATCCAGTGAATAGCGCGGAGCACACCCCCACGAAACTGACCAGCGTGACGATCAGAATCAGCGTCCACCATGCCGGACGGATACGCCCGATCCCCTCTCTGGCTGCCATAGGACTACCCCGAGAAATTCAGGTGACCGGTCTGGCCATAAATGGCCAGGGAGACGAACAAGGTCACCAAAACCGCCGAGACCAGCGAGGACCGCACCGCACGGCCGACCGCCTCACCTACACCGGCTGGCCCACCGACAGCGGTATATCCGTAGTAGGTGTGCACGAGCATCACGATCGTGGCCATGCACAACGCTAGGAAGAAAGACCAAATCAGGTCGGTCGGATTCAAAAACGTATAGAAATAGTGGTCGTACACGCCCACCGACTGGTGGTAGACGAAGGTGGTACCGAAACGCGCCGCCAGGAACGACATCAATACCGCTACGCAGTACAACGGCACTACCACTATCACCCCCGCAAGCACCCGCGTTGATGCCAGGTAGGGGATCGATCGGATTCCCATCGCCTCGAGCGCATCGATCTCCTCATTGATCCGCATGGCGCCCAGCTGCGCGGTGGAACCGGCACCGATGGTGGCAGACAAGCCGATGCCGGCTACCAGCGGCGCGATCAGGCGGACGTTGACGTAGGCAGAGATAAACCCCGTTAGCGCCTCGACGCCGATGTTGGCCAACGAGTTGTAACCCTGGATCGCGATTATCGAGCCGGCCGCGAGTGTCAGGAAGCCGACGATGAGAACTGTCCCACCGATGATTGCCAACGCGCCGGTGCCCAGGCTCATCTGGGCGATAAGCCGCACCACCTCCGCGTTGTAGTACGCGACGGCAGCTCCTGACGAGCTCAGCGTCCTGGCGTAGAACTGCGTCTGTACTCCGATGCGGTTCCAGGCCTCGACACCGCTATTCAACGTGCGACGGAGTCGGGGATAGAGCGTGCTTGGGATGGCCATGCTCACATCGCCGCCTTGACCCCGATAGCGGTCATGATGACGTTGATCACGAACAGGGCCATGAATGCGTAGACGACGGTCTCATTGACGGCGTTACCGACCCCGGCCGGTCCCCTTTCGACTGAGATGCCTTTGTAGCAAGCGACCAGGCTCGCCGCCATACCGAATAACGCAGCCTTGGCGAGCGCGACGATCATGTCGGGTAGGCCCACCAGCAAGGTCAGGCTCGCTGCAAACGAACCCGGCGTGATGTGCTGGATGAAGACCGAGAAGAAATAGCTGCCGGTCAAGCCGACCAGTGTCACGGACGACGATAACGCCAACGCCACCACTGTGGCCGCCAGCACCCTTGGCACCACCAGCGCTTGGATCGGGTTGATACCCATTACTCGCAGCGCGTCAAGTTCTTCGCGGATGGTGCGGGCACCGAGATCGGCGCACATCGCTGTCGCGCCCGCCCCGGCAACAACGAGCACCGTAACCAGGGGCCCAATTTGAGTGACCGCTCCCAGCGCCGCACCAGACCCCGACAAGTCTCCCGCGCCGAACTCGGTGAGCAGCAGATTCAGCATGAAGACGATCAAAACCATGAACGGGATCGACAACATCAGCGTCGGCAAAATCGAGACCCGCGCCACGAACCACGTCTGATGCAGGAACTCGCGCCATGCGAATGGCCGCCTTGGCAACAGGACTAAGGCGTCAAGCGCCATTGCGAAGAAACCGCCGATCGCGCGCACCGGCTTCAACGCTTCGCCTGTTAAAGCCACCGCCAGACCTCCCCGTTACCCGCCCGCCTCATGACACTCTCGCAGTTCCCTCTTGCCGCATGCGTCGATATTATATATCTGATTCAAAGCGCGAGGTCTACAGGTTCGTGCCAATCGTTGCCTCAGGGACCCGCTGCGCGGGCGGGCGGCTGGGTAAGACCCAATGCCTCGGCCGCGGCCAACGCCGAGAGGTGTTCGTCCACGGACGAGAAACCGGCATTCATCGTGTTGATCGACAGGTGCGTGGCACCGGCGTCGCGCCATGAGACCACGTCTTGCGCGACCGCGTCGAGACCGCCCGCAGCCCAGCTCGTTTGAGCATGCATCCCGAGAGCGTCCGGGTTTCTACCGGCCTCAACAGCGGCCGCCTCGACGGTCGACTTGGCTTGGTCGAGTTCGGGGCCCGGGCGTACCACCGGAAACCACCCGTCGCCGAGGCGGCCCGCGCGCCGGTATGCCGGCGTCGACGCGCCGCCGAACCAAATGGGGATCGGTCGCTGAATGGGAGCGGGGGCCAGTCCCGCGCCGGTCACTCGTTCGCGGGCTCCATCGTGAGTGACGCTGCGCTCCGTCCACAGCTTGCGCAGCAATGCAACCTGCTCCTCGCTGCGCAAACCGCGATCGCGGAAGTCCTTGCCCAGAGCTTCGTATTCGACCGGGTTGCGACCCAGACCGATGCCAAGCCGGAAGCGGCCGTTTGACAGTATGTCCACCTCGGCCGCTTGCTTGGCAACCAGGACCGTTTGCCGCTGCGGCAGGATGAGCACCCCGGTCACCAACTCGATGGTCGTGATCGCGGCAAGATATCCGAACAAGACGAACGGCTCGTGAAACTCGCTGTGCACGTCATAGGGCAGGTCCCAGCCGGCATGCACTTCTCGGTCTGCGCCAACGACATGCTCATAGGCCAGGATGTGCGTGTAGCCGAGTTGCTCGACGCCCTCGGCGTAGGCGCGGACCGCCCCGACGTCGCGGCCAAGTTCCGTCTGAGGAAGCACCACGCCGATCTGCATGTGAGTTGGACCTGTCATCCGGCGTTCGTCGTGAGGATGTTGACGACCGCGACGCCGGATCCTCGTCCGCCGACGTTGTGCTGCAGGACGTTGCCGCGGCGGATGTCAACCTGGCGCTGATCGGCCTCACCCCGCAGCTGCCACCAACATTCGGTGAGCTGGGCCACGCCGGTAGCCCCGATCGGGTGGCCTTTGGCGAGCAGCCCCCCGCTGGTGTTGATCGGGATGCGGCCACCAATCGCGGTGTCACCCTGTATGGAGGCGATGCCGCCTTTGCCCTTTTCGACGAAGCCAAGGTCCTCGATGTCGAGGATCTCGGTAATCGTGAAGCAGTCGTGCACCTCGGCCATGTCGATGTCGGCCGGCGTCAGCCCGGCCATCCGGTAGGCGCGCTCGGCGGCCAGTGTGGTGGCCTTGAAGCCGACATACGAGGACTTCTCGTGCATCCATGGGTGGTCCGACGCCATCGCGAAACCCGCAACATAAACCGGCTTATCGGTGAACTCGGCGGCACGCTCGGCGGACACCAGGATCACCGCGGCCGCGCCGTCGGTCTGCGGACAACAGTCCAACAGGTGCAGCGGGTGGCACACCGCTGGACCGCCGAGTACCTGCTCGACAGTCACCTCATTCTGAAAATGCGCATAAGGATCCAACGCGCCGTTGTGGTGATTTTTGACCGCCACGCTGGCGAGCATCTCGCGCGTGGTGCCGAACTCATGCATGTGCCGGGTCGCAAACGGCGCGAACAGCGCCGGCGCCGACTCGCCGCGCTGGTAGAGCGGATGGCCGCCCGCGGCACGCGAAAGCAGCCCCTCCTCGGGCGACTTGTCGCGCATCTTCTCCACACCGATGACCAGCACGCAGTCATAAACGCCGCTGGCGACAGCCATGGCGCCGATCCGAAACGCGTCGCTGCCGGTGGGGCAAGCGTTTTCGACCCGGGTGCACGCGATGCCGTTCAGGCCTAAAACCGACGGCAAGGTATTGCCCGAAATGCTCTCATGTCCCCACAACGTCGTCCGCTGAGTGGCCACCACCGCGAAGTCGATTGCGGCACGGGCCATCCCTTTGTCGACGGAGGCCAGCGCAGTCTCGAAAGCGCTGGCTGCCATCTGCTCGAAGCTCTGCTGGTACAGCTCGCCGAACTTGATCAGGCCGGCACCCACGACAGCGACGCGATTCCAGCTCATGAGCTGGTCCTCCTTGCCTTGTAGCCGTACACCGGCACGCCACGCTCGACCGCGTAGCGCCGTAACACGAGCTCCACCGGATCACCCACCGCTAGGCTCGGCGCGTCTTCGGGCAGGCCTTGGAACTGCACGCGAGCCCCGTCGTCGAGGTCGACGATGACCAGCGGAAGCGGCGCCACGAACGGCGCAGGCATCGAGTGGTTCACGCTGAAGGTATGGACCGTGCCGGTCCGCTTCAGGTCACGGACTTCGAACTTCTCGCCGCCACATCCGATGCATGCCGGATGCACCGACGGCGGCACGTTGAGGGCGCCGCAGTCGACACAGAGGCCACCTTGCAACGCAAGCATCTCCACGCCTCCGCGCACGAAGGCGGCGCTGCCCGGCGGCACGCCCATCGGGACCGGCTCACCCGAGGCCAATAGCAGACCTCGGGCCCGCAGCGACTCGACGTAACTGACGACCACGCCGGCACCAAGATCGTCCCCGGAACCTGGGACGGCCTCTGTTACGTCAACTGCGACGGCGGTCGCCCGTCCCCCGCCGTAACCCAGCACCGCGGCCCGCCCAGGCGCACGCAGCGCGCCGCGCAACCCAAGCAACGGTGCCGCCGCACCGGTATCGCCCAAATCCGCATACACCGAAGCCGAAGGCGAAGCATCCACCCCGAGCCGGCGAGCGAGCACTGCGCCGAGCCTGCCATCGGGATCGGGCAGCGACCACGAGTCCGCCTCACCTGTGGCGCCCGCAACCTCGGTGAGCAACGGCAGGAACACTTCCTCACGAAATACGCGGAAGTCATACAGGTCTCGGGTCGCCGCCTCTCCATCGCCGCGGTAGCGATCCAACACCGGCCGGGTCCGCTGAGTCCTAGACGCCAGCGTGGCAGGGCCGGCGTCGCGCGAGAGCACCAGAGCGGCCGCTCCCGCCCCGACCCGCGGCTCCCACGAGGTACCCGCGCCGGGGACAAGCGCATCGCCGGCAACGACCAACGCCGTGCGGACGTGTCCGGCGGCTATCGCATCCCATGCGGCCACGAGGGCTTCCATGCCGGCATGCGCCGAACCGCTGATCAGTGCACCGCCGACTTCGGCCCGGAGTCGCAGGGCCGCGGCCAGCACCGCGAAGCTGGGCCCTTCGGCGAACGGCGGCCGACTGGTCCCCCACCACAGACCATCGACCTCCTCCGACGTACGGGCGGCGCCGGCTAACGCTCGCACGGCCGCGAGCCACGACAACGTCAGCACGTCCTCATCTGGCGCACACACCGCGGCCTGACCTTTACCGCCCCCGGAACCCCACGCGGCGGCAACATCCGCAGCCGACAGACGAAGCGATGGCGCGGCAGCACCGACGCTATGGATACGGATCCCCGACGGCACCGGCATATGGATAAAATATCATGGCGCTGGACGGCTTTACCGCGCTGAATCGGATTGAACCCGACAACAGGAGGGCGTTTCACGAATGATGCGGTTCGCAGTCCTCGTCAAGCAGATCCCTGCATTCGAGCAGATGGCGCTGGGCCCTGGCGGCCGTTTGGTTCGCGACGGGACTGCCCTGGAGATGAGCGCGTACTGTCGCCGAGCGGTGAGCAAAGCCGTCGAGCTTGCAGCGAGCGTTACCGGCGGGTCCGTCGTCGTCTTCACGCTCGGTCCGCCGTCAGCGGAGGACGCCCTTCGCGAAGCGGTCGCCTGGGGTCTTGAGCGTGGCGTCGAGATCCGGGGCGTCCTTTTGACCGATCCCGCGTTCGCGGGAAGCGACACCATCGCTACGGCAAGGTTGCTGGCTGCGGCTATCGAGTGCGAGGGGTCCTTCGATCTCATACTCACCGGCAAGAACTCGCTTGACTCGGATACCGGACAGGTGCCGCCGCAGCTCGCCGAACTGCTCGATCTGCCATTCGCGGCGGGAGTCAAAACTCTCACCCTAGCGGGGCACATCCTCACCGTCGGCTGCGAACACGACGACGGCTGGATCGACGCCGAGTTTCGCATACCGGCTGTCATTTCTTGCGCAGAGCGCCTGTGCGATCCGGCGAAGGTTCCACCGGAGGGCCGTGCGGCGGTGCCGGCCCACAAGATCGGCACGATTCGCGCTGCGCAGCTTGGGCCCGGACCCTGGGGCGCGGCGGCAAGCCTGACGGTGGTCGGTGACGTCCGGCGGCTGACGATGCAACGAAGCCATCAGCTCGATGCCGACGCCCCGGTCGCGACTCAGGTGGCAAACGCCGTGCGGAGCCTGCTAGACCGGGGCGCGCTCAACGCCGCAACGTCACCGGAACCACCCGTCCTGGCTCCCACCGGCGGGCCCGGCCCGGTCGTGGCCGTCCTCGCCGAGCCTGGCCACGATGCACTCGCTCGGGAACTTTGCGGTGCTGCAACGTACTTGGCCGCATCATTGTCCGGCTCGACGGTTATGGTGGCCCCGCACGCGATCGATGCCGCGACAGCAGGTTCCTGGGGTGCGGACCGGCTCGTGCACATCGACGGGGCGGTAGCGGAGGAGGACGTCGCCGCCGCTATGGCCGGCTGGGCGCGCGCCGAGCGGCCCTGGGCGATCCTGGCCGGCTCAACGACCGCCGGGCGCGAGATCGCAGCCCGACTCGCTGCCGCGGTCAGTGCCGGGCTCACCGGCGACGCCATCGAGCTGGATGCGTCGGAAGGCCGACTGATAGCCTGGAAGCCCGCCTTTGGGGGTCTGCTCGTCGCCGCCATCGCCGCGACGTCACCAGTGCAGATGGCCACGGTTCGCGCTGGTGTAATGCCGCGTCCGCGGCTGCGCAGCCATCTGGCGGAGGTGGTCTCGATCGCTGCCACGCCGCGTAATCGGGTGAACATCCGGGTGCGGCGCCAAGACACCCCCCTCGAGCGCCTCGGCGAGGCCGACGTAGTTATCGGCGTTGGCACCGGGGTCGCACAGCAAGAGCTGCCCCGCCTTGAGGCGGTGCGCGAGTTGCTCAACGCCGAAATTGGCTGCACCCGCAAGATCACCGATCACGGATGGATGCCGCACTCCAGCCAAATCGGAATCACCGGGAGATCGATCGCCCCGCGCTTATATTTCGCCATCGGCACCAGCGGGAAGTTCAACCACATGGCCGGGGTGCGCTCGGCAGGGACCGTGTTAGCGATCAATGCTGACCGAATGGCCCCCGTGTTCGACCACGCCGACGTAGGCATCGTCGCCGACTGGCGTGACTGTATCGACATCTTGGAAGAAGAACTACGACAAGCGATTACAACCCGCTCGGCACCAGTCGAAGCTCGAAAATAAGAGACTAAGAGCCCGAGCCCGCTACCCGTGCCCTCCGAGTGGCTGGCGAGTAGCGGGCTCGGAACAGGTTCAGCCGTCGACGGTCTGCAGCGCGCCCTCAACCGTCGCGAGAGCGAGCCGGTCGATCTCGTTGACCATGAGAGCAAAGGTCTCAAACCCGGTCTTTGCAGCCCACAACATCTCTTGCTGAATCCGGTTGTCGCAGCCGTACTTGGCCAACAACTCGAGCTCCCCGCCGCCGTGGAATTGATCCTTGTACGCGTGTAACGCGGCGAACAGCAAATCGTCGCCGGGGATGCCGAGCCGCTCGGGCAACGACGAGGACATCGCGGACATCGCCGATTCGATCTGCTCGGGTGTCATCAGCTTCATCCGAAGCTCCACCGCAGGCTTGGAGTTCATGATCTCCAGGCCGGCGATCGCCGCGTAGGCGGCCTCCCAAGGTAGCGTCCGCGCGAGGTCGTCGAGGGCCAGGACACAAGTTTGGATCAGCGGGCTGGGCGGGGTCGCGGCGACATCCTCACGTGCGATGCCACAAGCCTCGACCTCGTCGTAGAGAACATCGACGTGACACCGACCGTTGGCGTCTTCATCGCCCACCTCTTCGTCGACGCAATCCTGGATGATCTCGCGGCGCACATCCTGGTAGGGACACCGTGACGCAACCTCGAGCAGCCAGCTCGGGAAGCGCCACGCAAAAAAGGAAAAGTACTTCATCGCCGTCGCGTGATACAGCCGCGCTTGGGTCTGGTCGTAGTGCTGGGGAATGGCGAAGGGCTTCTTCATGTGCTCTGCGGCCGTCTTGACAATGACCTCGACCAGCTGGGCCTGGAATTCCTCCGGGGAGATGGAACTAGTCCACTCCGGCGCACCCCGATCCCGGCCGTCATAAGGCAGTCCGGTCATAACGTTCCTCTCTCCATGTCGAGTTCGCGCTGTTGCACGTTCGGCTGAACCTGACGTCGTCGATGTGATCTCTAAATATAATATTAAGTTTTCATCCGCCGTCAAGGCGGCGCCCGCCGAGCTGTGTTGTGTCGGCGTTATGGCAGGGCCACACCGGGTATGTCCGCCGTCACCGCGTCGAGGTGGCCCCGTCGTCGGCCGATACGTTGTCCCGGGCGGTCCTCTTCGCCAGACATCAGGAAGAGAATTCGGCACCCTGGTCCGCCGAGCGTGCACGCGGTCGGGGTCCGATCTCGCATATCAATTCGGTCGGTTACGAGACCGCCGGCCACGATCCGCTGAAACTGTCGAGCCGATGCGATCGCCGCCCAGACGCCACCGTCGGAATCGAAGGTGATGCCGTCTGGCGAACCGTCGAGCCCATCGGCAAAGGTTCGTCGGTCCGCTAGCGCGCCATCACTGTCGATCTCGAAGGCGGATAACCGTCGGCTGCTCGGCTCGGCCACGATCAGGGTCCGTCCGTCGGGCGTCATGACCATGCCGGCAGGAGAGCCGGGAACGTCGGCGACAACAGTTGTGGAGTCGTCCGGATCGACCCTCACGATGACACCGCACCCGCGTGCCGCCTCGCAGCCAACGTAGGCGTGGCCAAGGTCATCGACGACCATATCGCCGAGATCTCCCGATACGACGCCACTCAGATCAGCGATCGGCACCACGGTTTCGCCGTCATAGCGCAGTATTCGGCGATCGTCGGCAGACGCGATCAACAGCGAGCCGTCGGGGCGAAAGCCCAGCCCACACGGAGCGTGGCCCGGCAGTGGGAGAGTGGTCATAGCGCCAAGCAGGTTGACGGTATGCACCGCCTGATTGAGTTCGTCGGAAAACCACAGCAGACCTTCGAACCAGCTCGGACTTTTACCCAGGCAGAAACCGTCAGCCAGCGGGGTCAAGCTATGCTTCAGCTGGCCATCCAAGGCACCAATCATGCGATATACAATATACGGTATTCATACCGCTCGCTAGGTTGTTCAAGGAGTCAGCCGAATGAAATTAATCTGCATCGAGGAGCACGCCATCGACGCGGCGATCGCGAACGCGGCGCGACCCGTCCTCCAGCGAGAGGCGCCGTACATGGGGCTCCAAGGCTCCCCGGATGCGATCGCCGACATTCGTAGGGGCGACCGACCAAGCCTGATCGAGCTCCGCGAGGCTATCCAGCTGGCCAACGACCTGAGCGACGGCCGCATACAGAACATGGACGAGTATGGCATCGACATGCAAATCGTGTCCTACAGCAGTCCCGCACAACTAGTGCCGCATGACGAGGCAGTGACGATCGCCCGCGCCGCCAACGATCGGCTCGCCGACGCGATCCGTGCGAATCCGACCCGCCTAGGTGGTTTTGCGGCGTTGCCGTGGCAGAACCCGAACGCCGCGGTCGACGAACTCGATCGTGCAGCCGGCGAACTCGGCTTGAAAGGCGTAATGATCGCGGGACGCCCGGGCGACGCGTTTCTGGACGATGCCAAGTATGCGCCGGTTCTGCAGAAGCTGAACGACCTGGAACTGCCGCTCTACCTGCACCCCTTCTACCCAGTGCCCGAAGTTCAAAAGGCCTACTACGCAGGCTTTCGACCCGAAGTGAGTGCCATGTTCTCGCTCGGCGGGTGGGGCTGGCACCACGAGGCAGGTGTGCATGTACTACGCCTGATCCTGGCGGGCGTCTTTGAAAAATTCCCCAAACTGCAAGTGATCAGTGGCCATTGGGGCGAAATGGTGCCGTTCTACTTGCAACGCCTCGATGACGTGTTACTTCCCAAACTCACCGGGTTGTCCACCACAATCACCGAGACCTACCGCAACCACGTATGGGTCACGCCAAGCGGCATGTTCTACGAGCCGCACTTCGAGTTCATCCGCAACGTCATCGGCATCGACCGCCTTATCTGGGCAGTCGATTATCCGTACCTCAGCCTCGATGGCACGCGCAAGTTCTTGGAGAATCTGCCGATCACCGAAGACGAAGCACACAAGATCGCGCACCGAAACGCCGAGCGCCTGTTTCGGCTGTGAACCGGTCAACCAATTTTGTTAGGGCGCAACGGCTTCGCGTTTGCCCGGGGTAAAGGCGACCGGCATCGACGTGAGCGCGTTCAGGAAGTTCGTTTCCAGGCGTGTGACCGGGCCGGCGATCTGCATGTCGGGCACGCGCCGCACCAGTTCCTCGAAAAGCACCCGCAGTTCCAGCCGAGCAAGCGCGGCGCCTATGCAAAAATGCGCTCCCCCACCGCCGAACGCCTGATGTTGGGGCTTGTCGCGAGTGACATTGAACCGTTCCGGGTCGTCGTTCACCGCTGGGTCGCGGGACCCGGCCGAGTACCACATGACCAACCGGTCGCCCTCGCGAACCGAGTGCCCGTTGATGTCAGTGTCACGCTGCGATACACGAGCGAAGTAGACCACGGAGCACACCCAACGCAACATCTCCTCGACCGCGTTGGGGACCAGACCGGGATTGGCGATCAGCTTTCGCCGCTCGCTTTCGTGCTCAATCAAGGCCCGCATGGCGCCGGAGGCGGTATTCCGCGTGGTGTCGTTGCCGGCGAACATGAGGGTGGCGAAAAAGAAGGTCACCTCATCCTCGGTCAGGCTTTCACCATCGATTTCCGCTGCGAGCAAAAGCGATACCAGGTCGTCGGTGGGGTTGGCCTTTCGTTCGGCGGTGAGTGCAGTCAGGTAGGCGCCCATCTCGAATATCGCGCCTAGTCCCAACTCTTTATTGCTGGTCGCCTGAGCGAGCGACACGGTATTCGTCCATTCGAAAAGCTTCGGGCGGTCGTCATGGGGAACACCGAGCAAGTCGGCGATCACGCGGAGTGGCAACTCGACGGCGATGTCCTGGACGAAGTCACACCGGCCCTGCTCGATCACGTCGTCGAGCAGCAACGTGACGGTGTTGCGGACATGAGTCTCTCGTCGTGCCACCAGCCTGGGCGTGAAGACACCGTGCACGACCCTGCGTTGCTTGCCATGACGGGGGTCGTCCATGCCGAGCAGGATCTCGCGCAGCGCTTCGAGCGGCACCGCGCCGCCGTCGCTCGTGGTGAACACGCCCCCGCGAGCTGACGAGAACGTATGCGGGTCGCGACTGATAGTCGCGATGTCGGCAAATCGTGTGAACGACCAAAAACCGGGCTCGCTGACCCCGGTGAGGGCGTTCCAATGCGGCGCCGGTTGCGCCCGCATCCGCGCGAAGAGCTGGTGAGGCGGACCATCCTGCCAGTACGAGAGGTCGGTGAGGTCGACCGTGGACAGGTCGATGTCGGCCACATCCGATGTGCTCGTCATAAAAAGTCCCTCCGCTTTCTGAACGAATATCTTGTATATTATTGTCGCACTGACCGAAAGCAAGGGGATAATGGGCGAACAGCGCTTGGCGGGCCGGGTGGCGGTGGTAACGGGTGGAGCCAGCGGGATCGGCAAGGCCGCCGCACTGCGCCTGTGCGAAGCAGGGGCGCGGGTCATGGTGGGCGACGTCGACGAAGCGGCCGCCGAGCAGTTGCTGGCCGAGGCGAACGGGGCCGGGCACTCCAACCAGGTCCGCTTCCGGCGCACGGACGTCTCAGTCGAGGCGGACGTCGCCGGATTGATCCAAGCGGCCGTCAACGAACTCGGCGACCTGGATATCGTGTTCAACAACGCGGGCATCAACGACACTCTGGACCCGATTGTCGACGTCCCCGTCGAGCACTGGGACCGCGTATTCGCCGTCAACGCCCGCGGTGTATTCCTGGGCATCAAGCATGGAGCTCGCGCGATGCTGGCCGCCGGGCACGGGGGCGCGATTGTGAACACGTCTTCGATCGACGGCCTGTCGGCTTCGTCCGGGTTCCCGTCGTATTCGGCGGCAAAGGCTGCGGTCATCAACCTCACCCGGGTAGCGGCCGTGGAGCTGGCACCGTCCCGCATCCGGGTCAACGTGATCTGCCCGGGCGGGGTGTTGACCCCGATGCTTGCCCGTGGCGACTTCGAGGGCGCGCGGAGGTGGCTGGAGAAGCTTCAGCCGTGGCCGGAGGCCGGTCTGCCGGAAGACGTGGCGGCAGCAGTGGAGTTCCTCGCCAGCGACGACGCCCGATTCATTACCGGTGAGGCGCTCACCGTAGACGGCGGATTGATGGCCGGCGGTGCCCGGCTGGTGGAAAAGATCCGGGCTCGGGTCGAGGCGCAGATGGCTTCAGAGAGGTGAGCAGATGACGGACCAGGTGACCCAGCGCACGAACGCGCCGCACGTCCGGGGCCTGACTGAGAGCGAAGCCGCCGGCATCGAGGTGTTCGACAAGCCTGGCGCAGGCTCATGGACGTCGTGGTTCGGGCTCGACACCGGCCCGGTATCGTTCCGGGACTCGTTCGACCCCGCGTTCTACGAGCTGGAAAAGGACGCGGTGTTCCGCAAATCATGGCTGAACCTCGGCCGCGTCGAGCAACTACCGCGGCGCGGCAGTTACTTCACCAAGGAGCTCAAGTTCCTGGGCATCTCGATCATCGTGGTGCGTGGAATGGATGAGAAAATCCGTGCGTTCCACAATGTCTGCTCGCACCGGGGCAATCGCCTGGTCTGGGACGACTACCCGGACCGGGAGACTCGTGGCATGTGCAGGGCGTTTTCCTGCAAGTACCACGGCTGGCGGTACAGCCTGGATGGGCAGATCTCCTACGTCCACAATGCGCCGGAGTTCTTCGACCTCAATGCCGACGAGCTCGCGCTTCCGCAGGTCCACCTCGACACCTGGGCCGGCTTCATCTGGATCAACCTCGACGAGAAGCCTCGGCAGAGCCTTCGCGAGTTCCTGACGCCCACGGTCGCCAAGCTGGAGACCTACCCGTTCGAGAAGATGACGCAGACCTATGTTTTCGAATCCGAGGTCGAGGCGAACTGGAAGCTGTTTGTGGACGCCTTCCAGGAGGTGTACCACGTGCCCTATGTGCATGGAAAGCTCAACAACCCGGCGGCTGAACAGACCGGGGTGGACAAAATCCCGTTCATGATTCCGTACTGGGCGCCCTATGGGAAGCACCGGCTCTTCTCCTCCGTCGGTCCGCTCGGCAACGCCAACCTGCGGGTGCGAAAGGCGGCCGACGCGCTGTTCCAGGCCGGGCTGCTCGGCACCGACTACACGCCGGATGTGGGTCCCCTCGGGGACGGCGTCAACCCCGGCGGCATCGATCGCTGGGGCGCGGACTCGTGGCAGATTTATCCCAATTTCGTGGTGGTCACCTGGAATCGCAACCACTACTTCACCTATCACTACTGGCCGCTGAGCCCGACCAGGCACAAATTCGAATGGACAGTCAACTTCGTGCCGCCTACCACGACCCGCGAGCGACTCGCCCAGGAGCACGCGGCGATGGTGATCCGCGAGGGTGGCCTGCAGGACGCCGCGACGCTCGAGGCCACCCAGATGGGCATCGCGTCGGGCGCTCGCAAGCAATTCTTCCTGTGCGACCAGGAGGTCGCCATCCGGCACCTGCATAAGGTTGCGCAGGACGACGTCGCGGCCTACGCCCGGGAGGCGGGCCTGACCGGCAACGGGACCGACCGGTGACCGCCGTTACCGCGAGGCTGCCCGAGCAGTTCGCCGACCTGGAACCGTTCGCCCGAATCTGGTCGTTGGAGACCGGCCAGCAGCGCTGGGAGCAGCGACTGCGCAGCACGATGGCAGAACTCCAGGCGTTCTATGATGCTGTCTTTCCCAGGGCTGAAGCGATCCTGGAATACCTCGACCCGCTGCCACTCGATGACCTGCCGGACCAGGCAATCAACCTAATGCGGCTGCTCTACTCGTTGAGCATCGTGTCGATGGCCACGGACCTGTTCAAACAGCCGAAAACGCCGGACTCGGGAGCGACCTACCTCGACTGGGTTATCGAACCCTTTCCCTGAGCCCACCGTCTGGCGTAAGCCTCGAACCAGAGCAGCGAGTCGGGCTCGACGAGTGAGCTGCGGCTGGCAACGGCATCGGCGGCAGCGCCGGCAAGGATCCGCTTCACCGGCACCTCGAGTTTCTTGCCGGATAAAGTGCGCGGAATGTCGGGGACCCGCTCGATCAGGTCGGGGACGTGCCGCGGCGACAGCTGCGAACGCAGGGTCGTGACGATCTCCCCGCGTCTCACATCGTCAAGATCGCTCCCCTCGTCCGTGCTCACGAACAGCGCCAGTGTGCCCAGCGACCCGGCATCGCTTTCGAGGTGCACCACCAGCGAGTCGCGCACCCAGGGCAACTCCTCCACCACGGCGTAAAAGTCAGACGTCCCCAGCCGCACGCCGCCGCGGTTGAGGGTGGCATCCGAGCGACCGGACAGCACCGAAGCGCCATCGTCGGTGAAGGTGATCCAGTCGCCGTGGCGCCACACGCCCGGGTAGGTGGAAAAGTAGGCGGCTCGCAGCAGCTCACCATCGAGGTCGCCCCAGAATTTGACCGGCATCGACGGCATGGGCTGGGTGATTACCAGCTCGCCTTGAACGCCTGCGGGACAAGGGCTCCCGGCAGGATCGAAAGCCTCGGCGGCCACACCGAGCATCCGGCAGCTGATTTCGCCGGCTCGCACGGGCAGCAGCGGCGTGGATCCGACGAACGCGGCAGCGACGTCGGTGCCCCCGCTCATCGAGCACGGCTGCACGCCTGCGCCGAGCACTTCTCGAATCCAGCGGAACCCGTCCGGCGGCAGCGGCGCGCCGGTCGAGCCGAGGACCCGCAGCCGATGCGCAGGCGGCTGGACGCCGGCCTTGCGTGACGCCATGATGAACGGCGCGCTGACCCCGAAGACGTCAAGCTCGGTCTCGGCGGCCAGCCGCCACAACGTCGAGAGGTCGGGATATCCCGGGTCCCCGTCGAACAGCACAAGCGTCGCCCCGACAAGCAGGCCGCCTAACAGGTAGTTCCACATCGTCCAGCCCGTCGTGGTGAACCAGCTGAAGCGATCGCCTGGCGACAGATCGTGTTGCAGCGCCATCGTTTTCAGATGTTCGATGACGATGCCGCCGTGGCCGTGCACGATCGGCTTCGGCAGACCGGTCGTTCCCGAGCTGAACAACACGCAGAGAGGGTGGTCGAAGGGGACGGGGTCATAGACCATGGGCTCCTGCTCGGCGAGGAGGCCCGCCCAGCCGTCCGGCCCTACGTCGAGGTAGCGCAGGTGGATTGTGTGCTGCAGCGTCGGAAGAGTGGCCTCGATTGCGGCCACCTCGCCGCGGCGATCGATGCAGCGTTGGCCATAGCGGTAGCCGTCGACGGCGAGCAACACCTTCGGCTCGATTTGGCCGAACCGGTCGATCACCGCTCGCGTACCGAACTCGGGTGCGCAACTGGCCCAGATCGCGCCGAGGCTGGCGGTTGCCAGGAACGCGATCAGCGTCTCGGGGATGTTGGGGGCGTAGGCGCACACGCGATCGCCGCGGCCGACGCCAAGGCGGCGCAATCCAGCGCGGCAGCGGGCCACCGCGTCTTGCAGTTCGGCCCAGGTCAGCTCGACCGGATCGCGGGTCTGGCTGCGTGCCACGACCGCCACGGCGCCCGGCTGGTCGTCGGCGCGGGCCAGGGCGTGCTCGGCGAAGCTCAGCGTGCCGCGCGGAAACCATTGGGCGCCCGGCATTGTGCGCGTCGCAAGCACCTCACTCGGACACTCGTGCCACCGCACGCCCGCCCACTCGGCGAACGTCCCCCAGAACGCATCGAGATCGTCGACGGACCACCGCCAGAGTTCCGGATAGCCGTCGAAGGCGAGGCCGTGCTGGTCGCGCAGGAATGTCAGATAGTGCCCGACCCGGCTGCGCTCCAACACGTCGGCCGGCGGCGACCACACGACCTCAGGTCGCGACACAGCAGTCAGGGTGAGCTGGGCGAGGGCACGTCGGCGAGGGCTGCGACACCGTCGGGCAACACGGTGGGCTCATCGATATCGGCCACCTGCTCGAACACGAAGGCGCGCATGGTGTCGCGGTCCAGCGCATCGGTGAAGAACTGGGCCGACACCCCCATCAGACGAGGCAGCAGCGCTCGAGCGTCGGGAACGAGATCGACGTCGTCGATCTCGTAGATCGTGACGTACTCGAAGCCGGGTGCCGTGGCCCGCTCCGGCAACAATTGCTCCTTCGCAAGCCGGAACCGCCGGGCCCGGACGAAGCCGGGCAGCAGCAACGAATCGGGGACGTGATGCTCGTTGTACCAGCGGTTGAACTCGACATCGTCTTCTGGCGAGGTCGGCCGCGACACCACGAGGAAGATGCCCTTGCCGGCCATCACCCCTCCTCCCAGCGGCATCAGCAACCGCGTCAGTCCCCAGGCTTTCCAGATGGAAAAATACTATATACTATTGCTCATGTAGGCCCGGCTCCGCGGTGACTCTTACCCCGTGGCCGGCCAACGATCCTCCTGCGCTTAGACGAAAGGGTGACAACATGACGGACGTCCAGAGCAGACCCTTCATCCCGACCGGCAACGAGGGCGCCGAGCAATTCCAAAAGCCGCCAGAGGGGTCCTGGACCAAGTCTTTCGGGCTCGACACCGGGGCGGTTTCTTTCCGGGACTCCTACGATCCGGAGTTCTACCGGCTGGAGAAGGAGGCGGTGTTCAAACGCTCCTGGCTGCACCTGGGGCGGGTGGAGGAGCTACCCCGCAAGGGCAGCTATTTCACCCGGGAGCTCACCTTTCTCGGATGGTCAATCCTGGTCGTTCGAGGGATGGACGACCAGATCCGTGCGTTCCACAACGTCTGCTCGCACCGCGGCAACAAGCTCGTCTGGGACGAGCACCCCAAGAAGGAGGCCAAAGGGACCTGCCGTGCGCTCGCGTGCAAGTACCACGGCTGGCGCTACGGGCTCGACGGCGAGATCAGCTACGTCCACAACGCCCCGGAGTTCTTCGACCTCGACCCGGCAAAGCTCGCCCTGCCGAAGGTGAACCTCGAAGTCTGGGCCGGGTTCATCTTCATAAACCTGGCCAAGGAGCCTACGCAGAGCCTCCGCGAGTTCCTGACGCCGGCGGTCACCAAGCTGGAAACCTATCCGTTCCACAAGATGACCCAGCGGTATGTCTTCGATTCGACGATCAAATCGAACTGGAAGCTGTTCATGGACGCCTTTCAGGAGGTGTACCACAACCCGTTCGTGCACGGGAAGCTCAACGACCCGAACCTTCCGCAGACCGGCGTCGACAAAATTCCGACCATGGTTCCGTACTTCGCCGCGTACGGCAAACACCGGCTCTTCACCTCGGGTGGCCCGCTGGCCAACGTGAAGGTCCGCAAGGCCCGTCCGGCCGACGCTATGTTCGGGGCCACCTTCTACGGGCCACTCGACGTGCCGGACGTAGGCCCACTCGGCGACGCGTTGAACCCTGGTGGCATCGAGAACTGGGGGCTCGATTCCTGGAAGATCTATCCGAACTTCGACATCATCACGTGGGGCCGCAACTGGTTCATCACCTACCAGTACTGGCCCGTTGATGAAAGCACGAACCGCTTCGTGTGGACCGTCAACTTCGTGCCACCCAAGAACGCCCGTGAACGGCTGGCGCAGGAGCACTGCCTGATCACCACTCGCGAGTTCCTGATCCAGGACGCCAACACCCTCGAGGCCACCCAGCAGATGGTCGCCACCGGAGTCCGCGACGACTACTACATCGGAGACCAGGAGGTGGCAGTGCGCCATTTCCACAAGGTGATCCAGGATGATGTCGAGGACTATCGACGCGAGCTGCAGCAGAAGGGAACCCGGGCCTGATGAGCACAACAAAGCAGCTACCGGACCAATTCGCGGACTTGCAGCCATTCGCCGAGAAATGGGCGCTGCCAACCGGTCCCGAGCGCTACCAGGCCAGGCTGACGGCCAGCATGAACGAGATCCAGCCGTTCTACGACGCCGTGGTGGCGCGCGGCGAGGAGGCGCTGGCCTACCTGGAGCAGTTCGAGGATCTCGCCGACATGCCCGACCCCGCACGCCACCTCATGTGGTTGCTCGCGTCCTTCAGCACGGTCTCGTTCTGCGTCGACGTGTTCAAGCAGCCGCAGATCCCGGACTCCAACGCGGCGACGCTGGACTGGGTGCTCGAGCCGTCGATGTGACCCCACGGTGAGCAACCGGTGACCTTCGTCATCACCGGCGCGACCGGCAAGTTGGGCGCGCTCACCGTCGACGCACTGCTGCACCGCGGTGTGGAGCCCAGCGACATCGTCGCTGCGGGGCGTGCCAAAGGCCGGCTCGCGGAGCTGGCGGCTCGGGGCGTCCGAGTGGCACAAATCGATTTCGACGATTCGTCGTCGCTACGGGCAGCTTTCGACGGAGCCAATCGCGTCCTATTGGTCTCAGCGCCGGGCAACCCGCATCGAAAGTTACAGCACCGCAACGCCATTCAAGCGGCCGAAGCCGCCGGCGTACAACTTCTCGCCTATACGAGCTGGGTCCATGCCGATACCAGCACGATGCTGGTCGCCGTCGACCATCGGGCAACCGAGCAGGCGCTCGACAGCGTGAGCACGCCTCGGGTGGTGCTGCGCTGCGCGGGCTATTTCGAGGCCCGAACCGGGATGATCCCCTTCTGGCGCACCCTCGGCGAAGTGCTCGGCGCCGCCGGCGATGGGCGGGTGAGCTCGGTGTCGCGGGTCGATCTCGCCGTTGCGGCGGCGGTGGTGCTCACCACCGACGGCCATGACGGGGCGATCTACGAGCTGGCGGGCGATGAGCCGTACACGCTGTCGGAGTTCGCCGCGGAGCTCAGTCGCCAAACCGGCGATCGGCTGCCCTACGTTGACGTCGACGTCGACGAATTCGAGGCGCGGCTGGTCGGCGCGGGGCTACAACGGCGCCTGGCGGTCAACCTCGCCGATTACGATCGTGCTGCCGCCGCCGGCGAAGCGCTGGTTGAGACCGGAGAACTCCGTCGTCTCGTGGGCCGCCCACTCACCGAACTGTCGGAGGCGATTGCGCGAGCACTCGCGAAGCAGTGACGTGGAACGGCAACGTCTTCGGGAATCCTCGCCAAATCGTATTAGATATAATATTCTATCTACGCAAACTGCAAAGGAGCAGAAGTGGCGTATCGGGTTGTGCATTGGGGTACCGGCAACACGGGCGGCCCCGCGCTGCGAGGGGTGATCAACCACCCCGATCTGGATCTCGTCGGGCTGCTGGTTCACAGCAAAGGAAAAGTGGGCAAGGACGCCGGCGAGCTGTGCGGAATCGACCCGGTAGGGGTCAAGGCCATCGACGACCCCGACGCGTTACTCGCCATTGACGCAGACTGCCTTGTCTACATGGGCGACTATCCGCTTCGCCCGGCCGAAGCGATCGCCGATGTGTGCCGCTTCCTGGAAGCCGGCCGAAACGTGGTGTCGACGTCGTTCCTCGACCTGGTGTATCCGCCGGCCGCACCGGCTGATCGGCGTGAGCCAATCGAACGCGCCTGTGCGGCAGGAGGTACGACGTTCTTCTGCAACGGCGCCGACCCGGGTTATGCCAGCGACCTGATGCCGCTGACGCTGTTGTCACTGATGGACGACATCGACGAGGTCCGCATCCAGGAGATCAGCAACTATAAACATTACGATCACCCGGAGCTGCTCCGAAAGATCGTCGGTTACGGGCAACCGCTGGACTTCGAATCCCCTTTTTTCGCAGGCGGAAAGCTGACCGAATGGTTCGGCGGGATGATTCACCTCATCGCCGATCAACTCGGCGTCAAGCTCGACGAGATCCGTCAAATCGGTGAGCTGGCACCGGCGATAAACACGGTCGACGCGGCTATCGGCCGTATCGAAGCGGGCACCGTCGGCGCCATGCGGTTCGAACTCCAGGGACTCGTGAACGGCGGTCCCGCGATCGTGATCGAACATTCGTCGCGGATCGACGACGACGCCGCCCCCGACTGGCCGCGCGGCACGCGCGGCGACAAATGCTACAAGGTCATCATCGAGGGCCGGCCTCGCATCGAGTGCGAGATCGAGATGCTCGCCGAGGATGGCACCCGAGGGCTGTTGATCGCGTGTGCGATGCGGGTGGTCAACGCAATCCCCTATGTGTGCGATGCGGCCCCGGGCCTGCTGAGCACGCTTGACCTACCGATGCTCTTCGGACGCAACGTCAAATTCTGAAAGGTTGATCGATGGATAGCGCACTGTCGGGCAAAGTCGCGCTGGTTACCGGTGCGGGCCAAGGGGTTGGCGAGGGCTGCGCCATCGCGTTGGCCGACGAGGGCGCAGCCGTTGCCTGCGTCGGTCGCACGCTGTCAAAGGTCGAACGAATAGTCGAAACGATCGAATCCCGTGGCGGGTCCGCGATCGCGGTCCGCGCCGACGTGACCGACCCCGACGACATCCGCGCGAGCGTGGACGAAACACTCAAGCGCTTCGGCACCATCGACATTCTGGTGAACAACGCGGTGGAGCCACCGGCTGGCCGGTTGAACGACCTGGAAGAAGACGCCCTCGAGCGAGGGTGGCGTTCAGGGCCGCTCGCGGCGTTTCGGTATATGCGTGCGTGCTATCCGCATCTCAAGGGCGACGGGGTCATCGTGAACATGGGGACAGGTTCGGCATTGTTGCCCAACCTATCCGGCGTCGGGGCCTACGGAATGGTCAAGGAGGCCATGCGGACACTGACACGAGCTGCGGCGTGTGAGTGGGGATCCGACGGGATCCGTGTAAACGCGGTGCTACCCCTGGCATTGTCGCCTGCCATGCAGGCATACATGGAGAACATCCCTTCCGGGCGGCACAACCCTGCCGAAACCGTCCCGCTCGGCAGGATAGGCGACGTTGTCGAGGACATCGGTCGTGCTGTTGCCATGTTGTGCCGACCCGAGATGAGTTACGTCACCGGAACCACACTCGCGCTCGACGGCGGCCAAGCCCCGATGCGCTGAGGTTGATGCGCCGAGCCGTCTTGCCGTCGTGGGGAAGGAACGTAATCGATGATGCTGTGCGGCAAGGTAGTGCTCATCACCGGCATCGGCGGCGGACAAGGGCGGGAGGCGGCGCTGCGCTTCGCCGCCGAAGGAGCCGTGGTGGTTGGCTGTGACATCAACGGCAGCACGGCACGAGAAACGAAACTGGCGGTCGACGGGGCGGGGCTGGACGCGGACATCGCGGTTGACGACGTGGATCTGGGTGAGCCCGAGCAAGCACGATCATGGGTCGAGGCGGCCGCGCAACGACACGGCAGGATCGACGTGGTCTACAACAACGGTTCGGCGGCACGCATGGGCTCGATCGCTGAAATGTCCGTTGAAGACTGGCGATTTACCGTGCGCAACGAGCTTGATCTCGTCTTTTTTGTGACGAAGTACGCTTGGCCATTCCTCGTCGAATCTGGCGGCGGCACGATCATCAATGTTGCCTCGGTCGCCGGGTGGGTCGGCAACCGGTCGTTACAGCTGGTGGCGCACATGGCGGCAAAAGGCGGCGTGATCGCGATGACACGGCAAATGGCCGCCGAAGGCGGACCCGCAGGCATCCGCGCGGTCAGCATCAGCCCGGGCGGAATCGAGACGCCCGCCATTGCCCACCTGCTCGCCGTTCCCGAGGTGCGTGCTGAGGCGGTCAGTCAAAACCTTTTGCCCCGAATCGGTACACCGGCAGATGTGGTGGGCCTTGCGGTTTTCCTCGCCTCGGACCAGGCCAGCTACATCACCGGCTCGGATTTTGTCGTCGACGGCGGGCTGACGGCGGTCTAAAACCGAAATTGTCAGCGGTGACTAGAGTTTGGGGTCCGGTGGATTCAAAGGAATACCCGTGATCAACGCCGCTGCCGTCCTTGATCACCATGCGGCGATCCGCCCAGATAAGATCGCGCTAGCCTGGCGGGGCGGCGAGTACACCTATGCCCAGCTGCTCGAGCGGGTGAATGCGGTCGCCGCCGCACTGGCGGAGAGAGGAATCCGCGAAGGCGACCATGTCGCGCTTCTGATGCAGAACACCCCGGAGTTCATCGAAACGGTCTACGCCGCCAATCGATTAGGCGCGGCGTTTCTGCCGCTCAACTTCCGTCTCGCCCCGGCTGAATGGCGCTACATCCTCGACCATGGCCGGGCTGCGGCGGTGGTGACCGAAGCGCTGTTCGAGACGGATCTCACGAGCGTGATCGAGGGACTCCCCATCGGCGTCCGACTGACAATCGACCGGCCCGCAACGGGAGCATTCGACCGTTATGACGATGTCGTGGCCCGGCATCAGGGGAAGTTCGTTGCGCCCGTGGATGTCTCGCCAGAAACACTGCAACGCCTGATGTACACGTCGGGCACGACTGCCCGCCCGAAAGGCGTATGCATCACGCATTCGAATTTCGCGTGGAAAACACTCGGCTTACTCGTGCAGTTCGGTTGGAATCACACCGACATCACGGTCGTGGGTGGACCTCTCTACCACGTCGGAGCACTCGACATGGGTGGCATCAGCACGCTGCACGTCGGCGGAAGTCTGGTGCTACAGAAGAAATTCGACGCTGACGGTTTGCTCGCGCTCATTGAGGAGTACCGCGCAACCAACTGCTGGCTCGCACCTGCCATGGTCAACAGCATCCTTCAATCGCCATTGCTGAAAAAGCACGACTTATCCAGTCTGAGAACAATTCTCAGTGGCGGCGAGAAGATGCCCGAAGCTCGGCTCCGACAGCTGTTGGAGGTGCTTCCCGACCTCTGGTTCGCCGATGCTTACGGCCTGACCGAAACGTTGTCCAGCGACACCTTTCTCGATCGCGACCATATGGTCTCCAAGCTCGGTTCGGTTGGGTTACCACTCCCGCACCAAGAGATCCGGATCGTCGACGACGCAGGCGAAGCCGTGTCTACCGGGACGGTGGGTGAGATCACCGTGCGCGGACCCAAGGTGTTCAGCGGCTATTGGCGAGACGCGGACGCGACCGCGGCTGCGATCCGCGATGGATGGTTCCACACTGGGGACATGGGCCGAAGGGACGAGGACGGCTACCTTTACGTCGAGGACCGCAAGAAGGACATGCTGATCTCCGGCGGCGAGAACATCGCCTCCCCCGAGGTGGAACGCGTACTCTACGAGCATCCCGCGGTGCTCGAGGCCGCCGTGGTCGGGCACCCCGATGAAAAATGGGGCGAGGTTCCCAAGGCGATCGTGGTGCTGCGGACGGGCGCCGAAGCAACCGCCGGAGAACTGATCGACTTCTGTCGCGACCGTCTCGCCCGCTTCAAGGTGCCCCGCTATGTCGAATTCATCGACGCGCTCCCCCGTACGCCCTCGGGCAAGGTGCTCAAACGCGAACTCCGCCTGGCGGCTAGCGGCGAAGGGGCGAGCCGATGAGCGCGCCGGTGCGACCACTGGACGGAAAAGTCGTCTGGGTCACCGGCGCGGGCAAGGGTCTCGGCCGCGCGATCGCCACGGGACTCGTCGCGGACGGCGCCACCGTGATCGCGACCGCGCGCACCCTCGAAACACTCGAGTCGCTGGTGGGCCAACACCCCACGGGTGCGGTTGTGCCGGCACCTGGTTCGGTCGCCGACGAAGCCGATATTGCCCGAATCATTGAGTCACTACCGGAATCCGATGAGGGGCAACGTCGGTTGGACGGTTTGGTCAACTGTGCCGGCATCAGTCCGGCGTTCGTGCGCAGCGAACATCTCGCCGCCGACACCTTCCGTTCTATCCTCACAACGAACACAGTTGGGACGTTTTTGTGCGCTCGTGCGGCTGCGCAGGTCATGCTCGCCCAGTCTCGGGGTGGGTCGATCGTCAACGTCAGTTCGGTACACGCCCGCGCCGGCTATCCGCGGATCGCCGCTTACGCCGCCAGCAAGGGCGCTGTCGAGGCTCTCACCGCGACGCTCGCCGTCGAATGGTCCCAACGCGGTGTTCGGGTCAACACCTTGGCGCCGGGCTACTTCCCCACCGAACTCAGTCGCGGCCTGCTGGAAAGTCGTTGGGGCGAAGACGTACTCCGCAGAATCCCGATGGCACGTGTTGGCCAACCCGCCGAATTGACCGGCGCGGTCAGCTTTCTGCTCAGCGATGCGTCTAGCTACGTGACCGGCGCAACGCTCACAGTCGATGGAGGGTGGCAGGCATGGTGAACTCGACTCATGACGATCCGCCGGTGCTGATCGAATCCGATAACGGCATCGCGACCATTCAGCTCCACCGGCCGCCACTGAACCCGCTCAGCACGGTTATGCGGGACGCGCTGATCGTGGCGATTCGGGCCGTCGCCGACGATCCTGACGCCAGAGCATGCATCGTGCACGGCGGTGCGGAGAACTTCGCCGCCGGCGCCGACATCAAAGCGCTGGCCGCGATGGGCTACGAACAAATTGTGACGTGGAACGAACGTCTGCATCACGCATTCACCGCGCTGTCCAAATTACCCATACCGGTGATCGCGGCAGTCAACGGCTATGCCCTCGGCGGCGGCCTCGAACTCGCCCTTGCCGCCGACTTCCGGATCGGCTCGCGGGCATGCAAGGTCGGGCTTCCCGAAGTGACGTTGGGGATCGTCCCCGGTTCAGGCGGTACACAGCGGCTCTCACAAATCGTCGGCCGCAGCACCGCGAAACTGCTCATAATGACCGGCCGGCAGATCGCTGCTGACGAGGCGTTGCGCCTGGGCATTCTCGACGAAGTCGTCGAGCCCGATGACACCGTCGGACGCGCCCGTCAGCTAGCCGAAACCCTCGCTGCCGCACCGCGTTATGCGGTACGAGCCATCAAGGAATGCGTGGACGCCGCCGTGCCACTCGACGACACCGCGCTGGCTCTGGAACGCTCGGCATTGGCCGGCATGTTCGCCACCGGTGATCGAGACGAGGCAATGACCCGATTCCTGCACCGTCGCCACTGAACGATCCACTGACGCAAGACCAACCCGGGAGGACCCCATGCAAGCACTCCGGTGGCATGCCAACAACGACCTGCGACTCGAGGAGGTGCCGACACCCGATGCTGGACCGCACGACGTCGTGATCGAAGTATCGGCATGTGGAATCTGCGGGACCGATCTTCACGAATTCCAGCACGGCCCCAACATGATTCGACACACCCCCCATCCGTTGAGTGGCGTCACACCGCCACTCACCCTGGGCCACGAGTTCAGCGGCCATGTCGTCAGTGTCGGCGACACGATCACCGATCTACAGGTCGGCCAACTGGTCACCGTGGACCCGTGTCTCCGCTGCGGGTCGTGTCCGTCCTGCCTCCGGGGCGATTATCACCTCTGCACGAAAGGCGGCTCGGTGGGGTTGGCCTCCGACGGTGCGTTCGCATCCCACGTTCTGGTCCCGCGAGTAAATGTATTACCCGTCCCAGCCGGGGTTCCCGCGGAATGGGCGGCGGTGGCTGAGCCGCTCGCGGTCGGATTGCACGCCGCCACACGAGCAGATGTCGGTCCCGGTGACGTCGTGCTGATCACCGGTGGCGGGCCGATCGGGATCGCATCGCTGCTCGGTGCGCTCAGCCGCGGCGCCGCAGCGGTATACGTTAGCGAACCGCTGCCCGAGCGAGCAGAACTGGCACGCAGGTTCGGGGCTACCGAAGCGTTCGACCCGACCACGACAGACGTCCGACGGGAGGTATTCCTGCGGTCGGGCAGAGTCGGACCAGATGCCGCGATCGAAGCGACCGGGCGCCCCGAAGCATTCGAGCTCGCCATCACCGCGGTCCGGCGCGGTGGCCGCGTCAGCATCGTCGGCATCTCCGACCAGCGACTCGACGTCGACCTCCGACAGGTCGTCCTTTTCGAGCGCAGCGTGCTGGGCGCGCTGGGTTACCACCATGACATCGAACGAGTGCTCAAGCTGATGGCTACCGGCCGCCTCGACCCCCAGCCGTTCATCACCGATGTTCGCCCGCTGGAGAGCGCCATCGACACGTTTGTGCAACTGGCGACCTCGCCGGCCGACCAACTCAAAGTTCTTTTGACCCCGAAAGGGTGACCATGGATTTTTCGTTCGATACGCAGACGAGCGAACTTCGCGACCTGTGTCGCGCCTTCGCCCAAAAAGAAATTGCTCCACATGCCGCCCAGTGGTCGGAACAACACCGTTTCCCCACCGAGGTGTTCAAGAAAATGGGCGAACTCGGTCTCATGGGCATGTTGGCTCCCGAGGAATACGGCGGCACCGACGTGGGATTCGTTCCCTATGTGGCGGCGATGGAGGAGATCGGCGTCGCGGATCAATCAGTGGCGACGAGTTGGAACGCTCACACAACGATCGCGTCGCTGCCGCTGATCCGGTACGGCACGCACGAGCAGAAGGAGAAATGGCTGCGCCCGCTCGCCGAAGGCACCCACATCGGTGCCTTCGGCCTCACTGAGCCGGCCGCCGGTTCGGATGCTGCGTCGATCCGCACGCGGGCCCGCCGCGAGGCGGGAGGATGGCTCATCAACGGCACCAAGATGTTCATCACCAACGCGGGCACCGACATGAGCCTCGGCGTCAGCCTGCTGGCAGTGACGGACGACGACGGCGCGGCCAGACGGTACGGGACATTTTTCGTGCCCTCGGGCACTGAGGGTTTCACGCTCGGAGCGCCACTGCGCAAGCTCGGATGGAACGCCAGCGATACCCGGGAATTGGTCTTCGAAGACTGTTGGGTTCCCGACGACCATCTGATTGGAGATGACGGAACGGGTCTTCGGCAGTTTCTCGAAGTTCTCGATCCGGGACGAATCAGTGTTGCGGCGCTGAGCCTTTCACTGGCTGAGGCGGCGCTTCGATTGGCCGTGCGGCAGTGCCGGGAGCGGGAGCAGTTCGGCCGGCCGATTGCGGCGTTTCAGGCAATCGCCCACAAGGTCGCCGATATGGCAACAGAGGTCGAAGCGGTCCGCTGGCTGGTGTACCGAGCTGCTTGGCTGGCCGATACCGGCCAGCCTTTCGGCCGAGCCGCGGCCATGGCCAAGTTGCACGCGTCCGAAGTGGCGAACCGCGCTGCGAGTGCCAGCCTGCAGATCCACGGGGGGTACGGCTACATGCGGGAGTCGGAGATCGCGCGGTTCTACTCCGACGCGAAGATTCTCGAAATCGGCGAAGGTACCAGCGAGATTCAACGCAACGTCATCGCGCGGTCGGTGATAGGAAAAATTTGACCGTGTCAGGCTCTTTCTCAACGGACGAACTGCTAGAGATGTATTACCGGATGTTGCTCATCCGGAATTTCGAGCAACGCACCTCACGGCTCTACGCCGAGGGCCAGGTGCCGGGCTTTGTGCATCTGTCGATCGGACAAGAGGCATCGGCCGTTGGGACTTGCTGGCCGTTGCGCTCAACGGATGGAATCGTTTCGAATCATCGGGGCCATGGACACTGCCTCGCCAAGGGCGCGGATCCCACATCGATGTTCGGTGAGCTGATGGGCAGGGCGATCGGTACCGGCGGCGGCATGGGCGGGTCGATGCACATCGCCGACTTCGACCGTGGGATTTATGGTGCCAACGGAATCGTCGGCGCAGGGTTGCCGATCGCGGTGGGCGTTGCCGAGGGTTTCCGCCAGCAGAATCGCGATGACGTCGTGGTTGCGTTCTTCGGCGACGGCGCCATTGCCCAAGGCGCCTTCCACGAAGCCGTGAATCTCGCTGCCGTGCGCGGCCTTCCCGTTCTTTTCGTGTGTGAGAACAACCAGTATTCGGAGTTCTCGTCTTTCGACGAGCAGCACCCCGTGCCGGTCACCGCCCGTGCTTCGGCCTACGGGATCGATTGTGCGTCGGTCGACGGCAACGACGTTGTCGCGGTCGCGGCCGCCGCAATGTCATTCGTGTCGCGTATGCGTGCCGGCGAGGGGCCGTTCCTCCTCGAAACGATCACTTACCGTTGGCACGGCCACTATGAAGGCGACCCAATGCCGTATCGGACCGATGCGGAGTTGGCGCAATGGAAAGAGCGGGATCCGATCGCTGCGCTGGCCTCGGCGTTGCGCGACCGGGTTGACCGCCCTGCTATGTCCTCGGTCGAGGCGCGAGCTGAACGGGTGACCGCCGAAGCCGAGACTGCGGCCAGCGGCGCCGCACCACCGGACCCGTCGATGTTGTCCGATGCGGTCGAGGTTGGGCGAGTGGCCGCTGCTCCTGCGCGACTGGAGCCGGTCACCGCAGATGGGGATCGCGGGTTCAAGGTCATGCACGCCGTGCATGCGGCACTTGAGTATTCGCTGCAAACAGACCCCACGGTCTTCGTAGCCGGCGTCGATGTGGGCGGTGGCAATGTCTTCGGTCTGACTCGCGGATTGCGCGACAGCTTCGGACAACGAGTCTTCGACACCCCGATCTCAGAAAGTGCCGTCGTGGGCCTGGCCGTAGGCGCGGCGATGACGGGCTGTAAGCCGATAGTCGAAATCATGTACTTCGACTTCATCGGCGTAGCGTTCGATCAAATCATGAATCAGGCCGCCAAGATTCACTTCATGACCGGTGGCCGAGCGCCCGCCGCGCTGGTGATCAGGACGCAGTTCGGCTCGGGGCGGTCGTCTGCGGCACAGCACTCGCAGAGCCTCGAAGCTCTGCTCTCCCACATACCCGGCCTCACCGTCGTGATGCCGTCCACCGCCGAAGACACCTACGGCCTGCTACGCGCAGCGATAATGGATCCCAATCCCGTCATTTTCGTCGAGCACCGACTCCAATACGGGCTCAAGGGCATTCGGCCGGACCCCGATTATGTCGTTCCTCTGGGCCAAGCGGCGATCCGGCGCCAGGGTTGCGATGTCACGCTGGTGAGTTGGTCACGGATGGCGCAAACCGCGCTGGCCGCGGCGAATCAGATTGCTTCCGAAGGCATCGATGTCGAGGTCATCGACCTGCGCACCGTGGCACCATTCGACCTGGAGTGCGTTCTGCGATCTGTGCGAAAGACGAACCGGCTCGTGATTGCTCACGAGGCGCACGGCAAGGGCGGGCTCGGCGCCGAGATCGCGGCGCAGATCGCCGATATAGGTGTATGGCATCTCGACGCCCCGATCAAACGTGTGACACCGCCATTCACCCCTGCGCCGTATTCGCCTGACCTAGAACAGATCTGGCTCCCAGGCCCAAAGCAGATCATCGATGCGATACGCGAAGTGGTTGCCGACAAATAGCCCGGATGATGCGATCTGACGACAGCTCATCCAGGTGAAGCCGGCTCGTCGAGGTCGCGACCGCCGGCCAGGTCGCTGCAGTCGACCTTCTCGACGTCTGTGCGGCTGCGCAGGTAGACACCCGCGCCCTGGTCGCCGGACATTGCGGCCAGCACACCGGGCCAGTGCGGGCGAGCCAGCACGACAGGATGGCCCGGCTGGTCGCCGAAATACGCGCGGGCAAGCCCGCTGCGAGACCTCAATGCGCGGTTGAGGACTCGCGCAACCGTCTCCGGCCCGACATCGGGGGTGTCGATGACGTGCAGCACGGCGTAGGCCGCCGCCAGGTGACCTGCCTGGGCGAGGCCGGCGCGAACCGATGCGCTGAGTCCCTCACTCCAGTCCGACGCGGTCACCGTGGTGACGCCCGCCGGGGCCGGCACCTCGGCGGCACCAAGCACCAAAATGACGTCGGCACACCCGCCGTCCCGCAGCGCGCGCACCGCGATGTCCAGCCAATCGTCGACCAGTACCTTCGGTTTGCCGTAACGTCGCCCCGCGCCGGCGGCCAGCAGCACTCCGACGATGCGCGGGCTCACGGCGTCATATCGTGGTGGATGCGACCCTCGATCTCAGCCAACGGTCGACCACCACCGCCCCCGCCGCGCGCGATGATCTCCGCGGCGATCGAGACAGCGGTTTCCTCCGGCGTGCGGGCCCCGAGGTCCAGGCCGATCGGACTGGTAAGCCGGCTCAATTCGGCCTCGGTCAGGCCCGCCGCACGCAGCCGATGTAGCCGGTCGTCGTGGGTGTCGCGGGATCCCATCGCCCCCACGTAGCCGACCTGGGGCAGGCGCAGCGCCACGCACAGCACCGGGACATCGAACTTGGGGTCGTGGGTCAGCACGCAGACGGCGGTCCGGGCGTCGATCGCGCCCTGCTCGGCCTGCGCCGCCAGGTAGCGGTCGGGCCAGTCCACGAGGACCTCGTCTGCGGTCGGGAATCGGGCCGTGGTGGCAAAGACCGAGCGGGCATCGCACACGGTGACCCGGTAGCCGAGGAAGGTGCCCTGGCGCGCCAGGGCCGCGGCGAAGTCGGTCGCACCGAATACGAGCATCCGGGGGGCCGGCGCGTGGCTGGCGACGAAGACTTCCATGCCGGCGTCCTGGCGCTGGCCGTCCGGCCCGTAGGTCAGCACGGCGGTGCGTCCGGCGGCAAGCATGCCCCGGGCGTCGTCGGTGATGGCCGCGTCGGACCGTGGCGACCCGAGCGTCCCGTCGACCCACTCCGGTGTGATGATGAGCCTGCGGCCCAGCCTGGTGGGCTCGGGATGGGCGATGACGGTGGCCACGGCAATCCGGCGGTGTTCAGCAATGTGGTCGGCGACCGCCTGCAGTTGGGGGAAGGTGTCCGAGGATATCGCTTCGACGAAGACATCGATCTCCCCGCCGCAGGTGAGACCGACGGCAAACGGATCGTCAGCGTCGGCGCCGTAGCGCTGCAACTGAGGCCGGCCGGTCCGCACCACCTCGGTCGCCAATTGGTACACGGCCGCCTCGACGCAGCCACCGGAGACCGCCCCGGCGACGGTTCCGTCGGGGGCGACCATCATGGTGGCGCCCTGCGGCCGCGGGGCTGACCGCACGGTGCGGACCACTGTCGCGAGGCCGGCCGTACCACCACCTCGCCACACCGCCGTCAATTCCGTCAGGACGTCGCGCATTGCGGCTCCTAACCTACCGCGCGGCGCCTAGTCGGCCATCGGGTCGTCCGAGTCCCATGACTGTTTGAGGGGGCCCATGCCGCCGCCGACCGGGTAGAACTGCCGTTGCGCGTACAGCTCGAGCCCGACGCCGTGACTCAGTTCGTCGATACAGGCGCGCTTGAAGTTCTGGGTGAAGAGCATCCGCGTGTAGCGGGTTGCCAGCGGCGGCCGCTTGGCGATGTCGCGCGCCAGTTCCCACGCGCGTTCCAGGACACGGTCTTTCGGCAACACCTCCGCGACCGCACCCCACTCCATAGCCTGCTGAGCGGACAGCGTGTGGCCGGTCAGCATCAGGTATCGCGCCCGGTTCGGGCCGACCACCATTGGCCACGCGATGTGCTGGCCGTCGCCCGGAACCATGCCGCGCCGGTAGTGCGGTGCGTCTTGGAAAGTCGCGTCGTCGGAGGCGATCACGATGTCGCACATGAGCGGGACCTCGGAATGAATGTTGCAAGGCCCGTTCACCGCCGCGATGATCGGCACCTCGATGTCGAGCAGGTTCATGATCAGCATCCGGCCGTACCACGCACGCTCATCCATGAATTCCACGGGCGGCTTGAATCCCTTTGGGACTTCAGATTTGGCGACGGTGTCGTCGTCGGTAGAGCCTTTCGCCAGGAAACCCCAGTCCGCGTTGTAGTTCTCCCCGGTTCCGGTGTGGATGACGACTTTGATGTCGCGGTCACCGGCGATGTCTGCGAACGCATCCGCCATCCGGTCGTGCGATTCGGCGTCCCACACCAGCGGTCCGCCCTCGGTGTGGCAACGCATCAAAAGAATGCCCTCGTCGCTCAACTCGAACTGAAAGTTCGCGTAGCTGTCCTTGTAGTCCTCGAATCGCGTGCGTTTCGCCATTGCTCCCTCGTCGACCTTGACTAGATCCGCGCTAGTTATGCTGACTTGAACGTGAGATGTAGCTCCTGCAAGCCACGTATCTGATATGTGGGCAAATAATTGAATCGCCGTGCGCCGGCCGGACCATGAATGGCTTCGTTGATCTGGATCTGGTCAAGCCGGTCAAGAAGACTTTCGATGCCGACCCGCGCCTCGGCGCGGGCAAGGGCAGCACCCGGGCAGACATGCGGACCTAACCCGAAAGACCGGTGCTGGCGCGCGTTTTGACGTCCGAGGTCGAGGTCGTCGGGGTTGTCGAAATGGCGCGGATCCCGTCCGGCCGCAGCGCAGACCAGCATCAAGGTGGAGCCGGCCGGGACTTCCACGCCGCCGATGTTGGTGGGCACTTTCGTCAGCCGGAACGTCCCCTTGATCGGGCCTTCGAGTCGCAGCACCTCTTCGACGAAGTTTGGGATGAGACCGGGTTCGTCCCGGAGGCGCTGCTGCAATTGCGGGTCCTCGGCGATCCGCAGGAAAGCCGATCCTAGAAGATGAGCCGTGGTGCCGCTGCCGCCGATGAACAACGCCGATGCCAGCTGAAGGACATCTTCGATGGTTGGCGTCGATCCGTCCGGGAACGGGGCGGTGGCCATCCGCGTCAAGATGTCGTCGCGAGGATCGGCGCGCCGGTCTTCAATGTAGCGGGTGAACCGATCATGGACGAAAGAATGTGCATCCCTGGCGATCTCGCTCTTGATGCTGCCCAGCCCGCGGTCCCGGTGCTCGCCCAACATCTCGACGCGAAATTCAGGCCAGTCTTCTTCCGGGATACCCAACAATGTGCAGATGTTCATGAGCGCGTACGGGGCGGCGAACTCGTGCATGAGGTCGACCGCGCCGTTGTCGATGAACCGATCGATCTCCTGGTCCGCGAGGCCCCGCATGGCTTGCTCGGTCTCGCTGACGCGTCGGGGCGTGAAGTGTTGCCTCGTCAGTGCCCGGTGCCGGGTGTGCTGTGGCGGATCCATTGTCATGATCTCTTTACTCAGCGGCAACTGATCCCGGTACTGCTCGATCAGGTCCGCGACATCATCCCCCGCGAGTGAGACGGGAAAGCCGGGGAACGGACCGCCCGGAGCGATGCATGCCGACAACGAATCGCTGTCTGTGAAGGCGGCGGAAGCCTCGTCGTAGCCGGTGACCATCACCACGTCGTGGTGAGACTCCCGGTGTACTGGACATTTACTTCTGAGGTATTCGTAGTATGGCTGTGGGTCGCTGACGAGTTTTTCGTCACGGAAGAAGTCCACCGATTCGAAGTCGCGGCTCATAATCTCATCCTCTTGCCTCCGGGGGGTGAATTCAGCTGGAGCCGGTCTCGTCTACGGACTGGGCTCCCGAACGAATTGGATGTAGGCCGAACCGGAATCGGGGATCCTCGGCTGTTTGAAGATGTCCACGGCAAACGAGATCGTGGTGAGCGAATAGAGCAGCCACAGCAGACGAAGGGCGTCGTCAGGCAACTCTTTCAAGTCGAATTGGTCCAGGTACTCCATCGCCGCAGGCGCCCGCGGTACGAGCGCATCGTACAGCGCCTGCATATCGCCGATGGAGCTTGCGAGCCTCTTCTGGTAGCGGTCGTGATCCTTCTCAATCGACCAGTCCGCGAACGGCTCCAAATCAGCGAATTCGGTTGGGAATATTGCAGTCTCGGTCACCATCATCGGTTCACGTTCCTACCGTTGCCGTTTCCCGCCGAGTCGAGTTCCGCGCGGTATGCCGCCACGTCGTCGGTCACTACCTTATGCAGATGACGGATCAGCACCTCTTGGTCGTTGAGAAAGAACTCCCGGCGCGCGTTTGTCTCGATCATGCGCTGGGTCGCCGCGAGCGTGTTGGCGTCCTGGATCGCGAATTCACGCATGGTCGAAATGGTGTACTCCTGCGACAGACGCTCTGTCGCATTCCTGGGCGGCACGAAGTAGGCCGAGAACACGAACTTGTGCTCGTTCACGTCGGTCGGCCAGTAGTGATACGTGATGTACCAGTTCCGCGACCAGCACAAGATGACGAAGTTCGGGTATAGCTGCCAGGAATCGAGGCCCCAGTTGGGCAGCCGGGCCGGGTTGATGCCATCCCCAAGCGGTCCGATGTCGGGCACCGGGATTGGCCCGAAGAAGCCCCCCTTGAACAGCTCGTCCAGGGGTCGCGCGCTCCGGACGTTGGCGTTCGCGTTCTGGCCGCCCGAGGTGAAAAGCCGGTGTTTGCCGTACTTTCCGAAGAACGGGATCATGAACGGAACCTTGTCCACTCCGGTCGCGGGACCGGTCGGATTGTTCAGTTTCCCGTGCACATACGGGACGTGGTAGACCTCCTGGAACGCGTCCAGGAACAACTTCCAGTTCGCCTTGATGGTGGATTCCATCACATAGGTCTGCGTCATCTTCTCGAATGGATAGCTTTCGAGCTTGACCACGTCCGGGCCGAGGAATTCGCGTAGTGAGTGGCGCGGTTCCTTCTCGAGGTTGATGAAGATGAAGCCGGCCCACACCTCGAGGTGCACCTTGGGCAGACCAAGACGTTCGGGCTCGAGGTCGAAGAACTCCGCAGCGTTGTGGACATATTGGATCGATCCGTCCAACCCGTACCGCCAGCCGTGAAATTTGCAGGCGATCGCCCGGCACGTCCCTTTGGTCTCCTGGCCGGGAAACTCATCCCACACCAATTGATTGCCACGGTGCGAGCAGACGTTGTGGAACGCGCGGATCTCGTCGTCCATGCCTCTGATGATGAGCAGTGACGCGTTGAGGAATCTCAGCTCTTTGGTGAAGTAGCTCCCGCGTCTGGGTAGGTCCTCGACCCGTCCGATGTTGAGCCACGAGCGCCGGAAGACGGCTTCGGTTTCCAATTCGTAGAACTCACGCGAGAACGAATCCTCGTAGGCGATCGCTCCGGTGTCGAGGCCGAACGCTTCCGTCCAACTGCCGACAGGAGGCTTCTCGAAGGTCTCAATACCCTTGGCTTCAGCCTCAGTCAGACCCGAGATTTGCGCTGATGTCATGCCCAATGGTCCTTTCGCAACGCGCCATCCTGGCCCAGCATCCTGCTAAAGTATATCGTATATTTTCGCAGGTCAAGGCACTGCGAGAAGCTCACGTTGTCACTCCTGGTATTCAACGACGACGCGTTTCGTCACCGGATATCCCTGGCAAGTCAGCACCCACCCCTCGTCGACCTCGTCGGGCATCAACGCGGTGTTGGCCTGCATTTCCACCTGGCCCTCCTTGAGAAGCGCCATACAGGTGGCGCATTCGCCGGCCTCGCATGAAAAAGGCGGCGAGATCCCGGCTCGCCGGGCGGTCTCGAGCAGGCTCTCCCCCGCCGTGTACGGCTGTCGATACCGCCGGCCGTTCCAGGTGATGACGACCTCTTCGGTCGCCTCGCGGGCAGTCTGATCGCTGGGCGCCGTTGCGCGGAACTCCGCTGTCATTTGCCATAGCCTCACGTCGTTTTAGATACTATATATTATCGTACAGGATGGGTGCGGTCGTCTCGAGACGCGCCACCGAAGGTGGCTCACATGACCATCCCACCGTTGACGGCGTAAACCTGACCCGTGATGTACGAGGCGGCCTCGCTACAGAGGAAGGCGCAGGTCGCCGCTATCTCGTCGGCCGTCCCCTTTCTGCCGAGCGGGACACGGGTGGAGACGATCCCGTCGTCGGGAATGTTTCCCGCAGCCTGCGCGTGCCGGCTCATCGGAGTGTCGATCACCCCTGGAGGGACCGTGTTGACCGTGATGCCGCACGGCGCGAGTTCACGGGCAAGGGCCTTGGTCAGCGCGATGACACCGCCCTTGGCAGCCGAGTAGTGCGCCATTCTGGCAGTGCCCCATTGTCCGGCCGCTGACGATACCGTCACGATCCGTCCCCACCCTGCGTCGGTCATGTCGGGAATCACTGCCTGGACGCAAAGGAAGGTGCCGGTGAGGTTGACGTCGATCACCCGGCGCCACAACTCGAGGCTGATGTCGAGGCACGAGTCGTAGGGCGCGATGCCTGCACTGGTGACCATGATCGAGACCGTCCCGAGTTCGCGCCGCACGTTGCCGAGGGCGGCGTCAACCGACTCCTTGTCGGCGACGTCGACCTCGACGCCGATGGCGCGAGGACCGCTGGACGACAGTTCGGCCGCGGTTTTCGCCGCCGCCTCGCCCTGAAGGTCGAGCACAGCGACCGAGTTTCCTTGCTGCGCAAGGTGCCTGCAGATCGCCAGCCCCATCCCCGATGCGCCGCCGGTCACCACCGCCACACGCCCCATCACGACCTCCAGTCAACGTCTCAACACGGTGCGGCCGGCTCAGCCGCCTGGCCTACCCGTTCCTGTACCACCGATGCGAATCGCAACATTCTTGGTTTGCACGTAATTGAGCAGTGCTTCCTGACCCTTTTCGCGTCCGAACCCCGAGCGTTTCGTCCCGCCGAACGGCGTTTCCACACCGCCGGCGAACCATTCGTTGACGAAGACCTGCCCGGCGACCAACCGTTCCGCCGTCCAGTGCGCAAGGCTCAGGTCATTGGTATGCACGCCGGCGCAGAGGCCGTACTCGGTGCCGTTGGCGAGCGCCACCGCCTCCTCGGGCTCCTCGAACGACTGCACCACCAGAACAGGTCCGAAAACCTCGCTCTGCACGATCTCCGAATCCGATGCGACGTTCGTGATGATCGTCGGTTCCATGAAGTGCCCGCGCAGGTAGCCGACGCGCTTGCCACCCGTCATCACCTCGCCGCCGGATGCCGACGCGCGCTGCGCGAACCCCTCCACCTTGGCGAGCTGCTGTTCGGAGATCACCGGACCCAAATCCGGGCCCTCAATAGCGGGCCCGATCGTGAACCGGCCCACTCGCTCGGCGATCGATTCGACGACACGATCGTGCACCGAACGATGCACCACGAGTCGCGAAGCGGCCGAACATACCTGCCCGGCGTGGGTGAAAATTCCCGCCGTCGTCGATGCCACCGCCTGTGCCAGGTCGGCATCCGGGTACACCACGGCAGCGGACTTCCCGCCCAGCTCCATCACCGTCGGGATGACCCGCGCCGCGGCGGCGCACATGATGCTTTGACCGGTGGCGACGCTACCGGTGAACACGATGTGGTCGATGCCGTTGTGCGCCACGAGCGCTGCCCCAGCCTCGTCGCCATAGCCGCAGACAATGTTTACGACGCCATCGGGAACGCCGGCACGGCTGCACGCCTCGGCAAGAAAGGTGCACGCCAGCGGCGAGAGCTCGGGCGTCTTGAGCACCACCGTGTTGCCGGTCGCGATCGCACACGCGATCGACCGCGCGGCGAGCTGCAACGGGAAGTTCCAGGGCACAATTTGCGCGGAAACGCCGAACGGCGCGCGGATAGTGTAGTCGACGTAGTCTCGCCCAAGCGGGATCGACACGCCCTCGAGCTTGTCGGCGAGACCGCCGTAATAGGTGAAATAGCGCACTGCTGCCATCGGCTCATTGTTGGCGCTCTGGATCGGCTTACCGTTCTCCAGGCAGTCGACGACGGCAATGTCCTCGGCCATCTCCTGCAATTGCCGGGCGATCTCCAACATCATGGCGCCGCGCTCCGCAGGCCGCATGTCGACCAGCACACGGGAGTCGAAGGCGCGACGGGCAGCGTCTACCGCTGCATCGACATCACCCGCGCTCGCTTGGGCGACCTCGGCGAGGTGCTGACCCGTCGACGGATCCTCCACCGGAATGAAGTCGCCGCGATGTGAGGCGGTCCATCGCCCATCGATGTAATTCAGCCAGCGCTTCGCGATCGTCGCTGCGTCGATCGGCATCTCGGAGTCCTGACGTCGGTATGCGTGAAGTGTGCGTGACGATTTAATATTATATCTAGTGATAGTATCCGGATTTTGAAGGGTGCCCAGCGAAAGGATTGCTCATGACCGGACTGCCGTACGACGGCCGAGATCGGCGCGCGCCAGAGCGGACCAGCGGCATTTCCCCTGAAGATTTCCAGGCTCAGCTGGTCGAGACCGTGGTGACCACCGCGATGGAGCACATGAAGCGCCCGTTCGTCATCCCCGATCACTACGACCAGACTCAGGCCCGCCTGTACCACGCAACCTCGATGAAGTACTTCTCGTTCTTCGCGTGGCGCTTCCCGAGCTGGTTGCTGGAGATCGCGTCACGCTGTCCATACCAGGACGTACGCCGCGAGATCATTCAAGACTGCGTCGACGAAGAGGTCGGTGACGAAGACGCCAACGGTCGCTGCCACGTCGATGTCCTCTACGACGAGACCGAAGCCTGTGGCGTCGCACGTGAGGACGTCGCCGCGACTCCCCCGACCCCGCTTCTGCACGCCTGCATCCTGGCTCTGGACGACCTTGCCCGGACGCTGCCCTGGGAGGCGGCCTACGCCGCAATCGCCGGGCTGGAGATTGTCAATTCCAAACCTGCAGTGGAGCTGCGAGTAAAGCTGATGACCCCCGAACAATTGGCCGACGCCACCGCTGCAATGTCTTCGTCGCTGCCCGAGCGACTCGGTATTCCCGGCGACGACCTCTTGTTCAACGCGTTGCACGGCTACAAGGACCAGTTTCACGGCGGTGGTGAGCTCGAGTTGCTGGCCAAATACGGCACCGACCCGCGCATCCAGCGAGAGATGCTCTGGGCAGCGAAGACTGCCGTGGAGACGTTCGCGCTGATGTTCGGCGAGATCGAGCGGCTCGCTCTCGAGGCCGTAGAAGGGGCACCCACCGTCGCGGCGTGACTTTCACCCGCCGTCATGGGCGACCATCAGGCCGGCACCAGCCGCACGGGGAGATCCTTCAGCGAGCAGGTGATCATGTTGGTGATGCCGACCGAGCGATACGACGGCTCGCCCAGCATCTCGATATCCTTCACCCTGGCGAGAAGTTCGGAGAACATCACTTTGATGTTGCGCCGCGCCAGGTTGGCGCCCAGGCAATAGTGCACGCCGTGTCCGCCGAAACCTAAGTGAGGGTTCGGGTTTCGAGTGACATCGAAGCGGAACGGATCGGTGAACACCGCTGCGTCGCGATTGGCGGACGCGTACCACATGCTGACCCGATCCCCCGACCGGATCCGCGCATCGTGCAGGGTAACGTCTCGCGTTGCGGTTCGACCGAAATACGACGTCGGCGAGGTCCAGCGGACGATTTCGTCGACCGCGGTGTCCAGGACCGATGGGTCACGCCGCATTCGATCCATCTGGGCTGGGTGTTCAAGCAGTGCCAGCAATCCCGCCGCGATTGAATCGCGTGTGGTCTCGCTGCCCGCGAACACCAGGAGAATAAAGAACAGGTCAAGTTCGAGTTCGCTCAGCCGTGTGGTTGTGCCATCGAGGTGTTCGACCGCGGCCGTTGTGAGTTTGCTCCACACGTCATCCTGCGGTGACCGGCGTTTGTTCTCGGCAAGTTCGTGCGCGTAGGCGTACGTCTTGCCAAGGCTCTCGGCAAGTTCGACTTCAGTGCGTCCAGATTGCGGGTCAAAAGTGTCCAGGACCTTTGTCACCAGCCCGAACAGCTCGGCCCGGTCATCCTGGGGAATTCCGACGATGTCGGCGATCATGTGCATCGGCAGCTGATAGGCGACCTCGTCGACGAAGTTGCACGCCCCTTTCGTCAGTGCCTGATCGACCACTGTGACCGCCCAGGCCCGTGCTTGGTCCTCAAGCCTGGCGACCATCCGGGGCGTGAAGCCTCGGTTGACGAGCCGGCGCAGCCGCGAGTGATCGGGCGGGTCCATGGCAATGAGCGTCATGCCCCGCGCGTTCGGGTCCCAGTCCGGGATGCTCGGGCCTTCATACGATCGGAAGTTCTCATGATCGCGACTTACCGTGTCGATGTCGGCGTGGCGCGACACCACCCAGAACGGCCGGTCAACATGCTTGGTTCCCGGCGTCTCCGGGTGGCGCCACACCGGGGCCTGCTCCCGAAGCACCGTGAATACGTCGTGCGGAAACCCGTGCCGAAACAGTTCCGGATCGCCGAGGTCGATCGAGTCCAAGGTCGGCCTTGCAGTCTCAACGCTCACTGGGTAACCCCTTTCCGATCCCAGGCGGTATATAATATCCTGGATTTCCTCACGCTGCGAGTCGCTGCCATTGGCGCACGGCGAGCGACATTCCATCGGCGCGCAGGTGAACTCAACACAGACGAGTCGATTTACCGGAAGCGACGGCCCTCCCGCGTCGTCGCGCGACGCACCAAACTGAAAAGTCTCGACATCAGTCCACCGGGCGCGATGCGATTTTGCGATCACGTCGCAGTCAGTTCTTGAAGGTGGTGCTCCCGTAGCATGCCGCATTGCCAACGTCGAGGGTGTTTTGGCAGATGACTTTTCCTTGGAAATAGATTCGCACGGTGACCCACTTACCAGGTCGCCATACTGGCAGAGCGGCGATACTGCTTCGCCAGTCGGCGCGCACTTCCGCGCCGTCGGTTGACGGGCTGTGAGCGTCGATCACCGTTACGTTGGTCCGCCATGGCAGCTGGACACCGTCGAGCACTTTTCGCTGGGAGAGGTCGAAGTACTCGACGTTCGCTGTGGCGACGTCGTTGGAAACAACCTCGTATGTCACGCTGTCCGCTGCCTGAGCGCGTGGTGCCAATACCCCGGCAGAAATGGCGGGAATCAGCGAAAGAATTACGAAACAGATGCGAATCATAGTGGTCTTCCGGTGAGTATCGGGCCGAACCGAAAATTTCTCACAGCACCAACGGCACGAGCTAGCGAAACGCATCTGATGGCCATTACCTAACCGCCGGCCAACACCAACGAAACCAAATTGTAGCCAGTATTTTCGTTCCGAACTATGCTTGCACCGAAGTCAGTGTAGGAACAATCGGGGAATGCGTTATAGCCTTGCAACAATGCGCCCTTTATCGCGCTGGCTTCGTTTTTATGGGCGCCCTGCAGCAGAACCGCCTTGTTGCCGCCATAGCCCAGATCCTTCAGCCCCGGTAGTGGGTCGGCGATCGGGACGTGGGTTGCGTTGTTGTCCAGGTAGTCAGAGGTCGACTTATTGACGATATCTGCTGCTTGCTCGACAACCGGACTGTAGCGCAGCGGTCCGCAGGAAGTTCCACTGCGCAGCGACGCGACGGCGTCTTGCAATACCACTACTGAATCCGCGACCGCCGGCGGCGCCAGCACGATACCGGCCGAAACAACCGTGACGACCGGAATTACCGACCTGATCGACCGACTGCAGCGGTGAAAGATAGAAGCTGGCCTAGCGGCGCCAAACGCAGCAACTGACCGTGTTGACAATTTACCCCCTTCCGCGGATGGATGAAACGACGGGCAGCCCAGCCGCGTGCACCAGGCGGCGAGAGCGCAGATTGATCATCCCCTCACCCCGGCGGACAAGACTGGTACGCATTGCATACATAGGACAGCCTGTCGTTCCACGCTTTGAACCAAGTCCCGCTCGGCGTTATCAAGAACTTGAACTCACCGTGCGTGCAGTACGTATTGCTGTCGGGTGTGATCGCACAGGTCGTCGAGTTGTACGTCACGTAGCTGCGCGGCGGGAGCGTCTGCGCCGCTTGCCCGGCGGGGAATTGGATGGCCGCGGTCCAGCCGTGGTGCACGGCACGATTTCCGTTGAACCAGGCGATGTGATTATCTCCCGGGGGTGCGCCCGGGATATCGCCGGCACACCCAAAACCTCCCCTATCCCAGATGCCGCAGTTGAGGCCAGAGGGAGTCAAAAACCAAACACCCGGGTGGTCGGGAATGAAGAATCTGTCCGGCTCCAATTGGTTGTACCACGACTCTATATGCGCCATATCGGGAAACGGATTCACCGGAGCATCGGCGGGCGGATCTGCATGCGCGGGAGTGACGATCCCGAATATCAGTCCCATGGCAGACGCGGCCGTCGCGGACCACCGCCAACTACCAATACGGTTACGCACCCTTTGATCCTCCATGCAGCATCCCCCAGCCGCCTGACACATTCCTGCTACTGGCAAACATGCGAACGATGGATCCTTTCTCCCCACCGCAACACTCTCTGGACCGATGGGCCGGTAAACCAATCGGGCTGATGGCTTTTGATCCCGTCGTTCACATTCGACAAGTGCTGCCACAGCAGGTAGAAACTCTTACCCTCATATATCGGGAAGTACACGTCACCCGCGTGGTCCTGGGTTTGGGTGAGCGCCTGGGCGCGGGGGGCAAGGAAATCCACCGAGTGGTCGATATTTGCGGTGACGATATCGGCTTGTTGTTGAAGATCGCCTTGGCTGTAGTCCCAGTCAGAACCCGAGCCCGATATGACCCCCGGTCCGTTAGGTGTGATCCTGTGGAATTGCAGCCTGTTGATCTGACGCGTGAGTTCGTCGTATTGGGCGTTGTACCACTGGCACATCTCCCGCTCGGCGGTGATATCCGCATCAGTGACGCTTGCCCGTGTTTCGTCATACGGGAAGGGAAACTTCGGTGCCCAATTCGACGGCGTCGGCGTGACTATCGGTAAGGGCACCGGAGGCCGATCGTAATCGGACGGATCGGCAAGAGAGACGGGTCCCATCATGACCGTGACACCCGACAACGCGAGTAATACGCATGCGACCGCACACGTGCAGCGATGAACTGTCTTACGCTTCGTCAAGTCTTGCAGGGCCAACATTTCTCACCCGTTAACTAGACTTCGACGAAACGCGACCTGAACCATGCTGCGCAATTCCAGTCATCGTAGCGGTCCTTTCCCGGCTGATCTATTTAGCGCCTAACGTGTCGCCAACCCCACCGACGTCAGTAATTTGCCAATCCTTGCTGCTATCGATCGTGACACTGTACGTCGCTGTAGACTGCAGCGGCTCTGGTGCTTGCACGGTTTTGGTTTGGACACTGACAAACGCGTCGACGACATACGATGTCCCGAATACGGAGCGCTCTTTGGCCGCGAGTGGGCGCGACGTTGAATTCCATTGGAGAGGGACCAGGATCTGTTCCATCGACGTCGCCGCCTTGGTCAGCTTCTCTTTCAGCTCAGGACTGGTACCCGCGACAAGTTTGGCCTTCCACGCATTAAGGTCCTGGTAGTTCATCGCGGCCGCTTCCACCGCGTAATGCAACGCGACGCTCTCGGCATGAGCCTTATTGTCGGATTGACGAACCTGCTCATCGAGCTTGCGTTGCGCTCCGACGTAGAACCAGGTGATGACCCCGACCGCGCCCACAAGAGCGACGATGACCACCGTGACCACCAGACTACGAAGGGAAATCGAGAGCTGCAGTCGTCGGGCCTTTTTCTCGCTGGACTTACCCTCCACCGCCGGCCCGTCCTCCACCGCCGGCCCGTCCTCGGCCTTTGTCTCCGGCCCCAACTCGGCCGGATCGGCCTCGACCGCGTCTGGTTCCGAGAGGCCTGATTCCGAATCAATCATCTTGCAAGTTCCTCGATTCGCCGTCTTGCACGGCCATAGCTGCCTAATTAGTTTTGGGGGATGGTGACGTGCAACGTAATTGCGCCGTCCTCGGGCACCGTGGCCAGGATATTGGCCATGATCTCACTGGGGTCGACATTCAACAGTGCACCAGCGATAGCCTTGACCTTCGGCCGAAACGCTTCACCAAGCACCTTAAAGTCCCCGCCTTGATTATCGAGAAACTTTTGAAGCCTGCCCACCAGGTGATCGAGTCTGTATAAATTTTGCCCCATCCCGCCACGCTCGTAAATCAATTCTCCGGTACCGTCGATGATGTATTTCACGGCCGGGGCGGATTCTTCGGTCCCAGGTGTGATGTCGGCGACCGCGGGTCCGAGCCACCCCGAGTTACGTAACAACGTCTGAAAATTGCCGAGCAGCACTCGCCCTTTGCCGTGCATATCGGCCGCGGTGTTTCGCAGCAGCTTGCTGGCGTGGGACAGGTTGGGGAGCACCGCGCGTTCGTTCGGCATTGCGGTGTTAACCTCACCGAGGATCCGCTCGACCGCCTCGGAGTCAACCTGACTGAGTATCCGCGCGACGGTGACCGCCAGCTCCGTTATCGATGGCGGTTGTATCACCGATTCTGTTGTTATGCGCTGGCCGTCGCGGAACAGTGGTCCATCCTGCCGCTGTGGAAACAGTCCGATATAAGTTTCACCGAGCGCAGACAAATTATCAAGCCGCACTTTGCAATCGGCGGGCACGCGATATTGGCGCTCGATGTAAAAATCAATCGTAGCTCCGCCGATAGATGTCGTGATATTGCTGACTTTGCCGACGGCCACACCGCGCAGTAATACATTTGAACCGACGGCAAGACCGTTGACATCTGCGACCATCATGGAGACATTGGTGCGGCCAGGAGGAGCACCGACCCGGACCCCCAGTGACCCGACATAGCCCACCGACCCTGCAATCATCAGGCCGAACACAATGAACGACAACACATCTCGTATCCTCATGGTGCCGCACCTAATATCCGTAGTACATCTTGCACATTGCCGGACATTTCCCGCCCGTCTGGCCCGATTATAGAAGTAATATTGATCGCCGGATATTTATCCTCTGGAAGAAAGAAACGCGTGAATAGTTGTCGCCACGCCGGCCATTCTCTTTCAAAGGCCCATTTAGAATGCTGGAGAGCGCCCATCGCATCACGAAGTGAATACAGTAACGGCATGAGCCAGTACCCGCCACTGTAGATGCTACCCACAGACGGCAGAAGCTTACCGATATAGCCCATCAGAGTAATGAAATGGTCAAAGGCCATCATTCCTTGATTTGTGACGAGGTAGTGAAGCGCGTCAAGTCGGCTGTGCATGACATCAACCGTCCCGGATACTCCGTTAAACCATTGGTCGACCAGGTTCATGTTGTCCGATAGGTCGGTGAGGTCAGCGGACACTTGCGAAGCCACTTTCTGCACCGCACCCAGGTCATGTGGCGTGATTCTGTTGATACCGATGATCGTGTTCTGTATCCGCTGTATGGACCCGCTCGATACAAAGGTCGCCAGATTCGCGATGGTGTCTTCCAGTTGTTGGGAGGATTTGGTCCGAACCAGCGGGATGCGAGCGCCGTGGGCCAACGCGGGTGTTGCTTCCGGGTGATCGGTTTGCGGTCGCTCGAGGGCGACATACATGTCTCCCAGGACGGTGGCCTGCTGCAGCACCGCGTGAATGTTCGACGGCACCACGACACTGGGGGCGATGCGTGCTGTGACGTCGACTTCATGGCTCTTCAGTGCCACCTGGGTCACGATCCCGACAGCCGTGCCGTCCATGACCACCTTTGCGCGCTCAGGAAGATTGAGGACATTGTCGAATTCGATCACTATGTCGTATCCGCCGCGATAGGAAGCGCCGGGCTGCGGCAACGCGTTGACATTGATCGACGCACACGATGAGATCCCAACGACACTGGCAACAACCGCGGCCACCGGCCACATCCGGCGGTTCATCGGTGCGCCTGGTTCAGTACGTACTGGAGCAACGCCACATCGACGGCGTACGGCTGACCGGCCACGTCCGCACAGCTGCCGGGCATCGACGCATTCATGATGCCGCACAGCGCGAGTCCATTTGGAGTACGGATGCGATACAGCGGCGGACGGTATGTGATGTGGAACTCGCGATTGTTGTAGTGGTTGGCCAACGTGTTCACCCACCAGGGCACGGGATTGAGGAGATTCGCCAGCCATGGGGCGTGTGCACTGAACTTCCGCGTGGCAACCCCGGTCGCGTCGAGGGTGAACTGAATCTCGTCGCCGAGTTCGGCCTCGATCTCCCCGGCCATTTGGATAAGCGGGATTGTGCCGCCAAGAATCCGGCTGCCGTTTTTGAGGGCGGCGCCGACGTCAGACATGTTCTGTTGCGCGTTCAACAAGGTGTCCTTCAGCGGCCCCTCGATCTCGGTGAGCGCTGTGGTCAGTTGAGCGAGGTTGGTGATAACGGATCCAATGTCGCTGATCGCTTGATCGGGGCTATCGAGCACTGTTGACGACGTACTAAGCAGCCGATTGACACCGGCTCCATTGTTGTGCAGTGCCAGATCAAGCTCATGCACGGCATCGCCGACATTCTTCGAACCGTCCGGGTTGATCGTGTTGAGGAAATTGGTCGCCGAGCCGATCACTTCGGACAGGCTCTTCGGGGTCGCTGACCGGTTAAGTGGAATGCATTCGCCCCCGCGGAGCTGCGGACCCGGCCCGGCGTTGCCGACGAGTTCAAGCGACCGGTCGGCGAGGATGGATGTCGACCTGATGACCGCCTTGACATCACGGGGCAACATACGCCGCTCGGTCACGCTGAAATCGACACGGACGTCGGTTGCACCAGGGGTGATGCCGGTGACTTTACCGATCGGATAGCCCATCTGAGTGACCGAGTTCCCGACATAAAGCCCGATGCTGTCCGGCATGACAGCGCAGTATTCGGCGTGCGGCTGCGTCGGCGGGAGCCGCCCACACGAAGTGCCGACGCCCGCCAGGGACACTACGGTGAGCGCGATGGCAGCGGCCCGGCAAATGCGGCGCACACCCGACGACACGGCCATCAGCACGGACTTCCCGGTATCGGTATGCATAGGTCAGTGGCGAGTAGCTCCGGCGGCGCATTCTGCGCGTCCAGGATGCGTTCAAGCTTCCTCCGCCCCAGCCGCAGCGCTCGTATTATCACGCCGTTGCGGTCGGACCACATTCGTGCCTTTTGCGTCCAGTCCCGCACTTTGGTAATAAATTTGTCGCGATGGTCCCGGTAAAAAACGCCAAGGGGCGATAGCCCATCCATGACTTGGCTAAACAACGTAAGCGCAGCGGTGAGGCGTTTACTGTAGAGCGTAAGCGACTGCTCGACGATCGAGATCTTTTCAATCATTTCTTTGAAGTTTCCGCTGAAATTATTCAAGGCGCGGATATATTCGTCCGATAAATTCAAGATCGCTGTGACTTGTCCCCGCTGTTTGTCAATTGTGGACATAACGCTGTTGCCCGCATCGATGATTGCTGCGAGCGACTCGACATTGGTGCCGGCAAGCCCCTTCTGCACCTGGTTCAGTGATTCATTGATCGGCTTTGGGTTAACGGTGTCGGTGATTTTCGTCGCGTCGGTGAGCGTCCGTATCAAGCTATACGGCATCGTCACCCGTTCCACCGGAATGGGCCTGGCGCCGAGCGGGGTATCGCCGAGCGATGTGATGCTGACGTAATAGCCCCCGACTACGGTAAGCATGCGGACTTCTACCTGCGATCGGTCACCGACAAATGCGCTGCCCTCGACCTGCGCACGGACCCGCACCTGGTTCGATTCCAAAGCGAGGTCTTGCACCTTGCCCACGTTGATTCCGGCGATTCGCACCTGGTCCCCGGGACGGATCGACGCCGCATCATCGGTGTAGAACGTGACGGTTTTCTGCCCCAGGGGATGCGTATACAGCATGGCCGCGACCAGCGCCACCACGAGCAGAAGAATGAGGGCACCACCACCCCACAGAGTGGAGTTGCGCAGGATTTTCATCGGTTGCATAAGACCACTTTTTGCCCGTTCAGAAGGATATCCATTTGCTCTGGTAGCTGGGCACGCCCCCGCGCGCATGGAAGCGGCGCGCCGGCCTGAGGCGGCGGTGGGATGTTGTCCCACATCGCCGGAACTAACTTGAATGCGTCTGTAAAATCATCGATGACGGTGAACGCACGGTCGATCCCCTCGTTTATGTCGCTGGCATTGTGGTTGGGGGTGCCGTAGATGAATTGATCGCTGTTATTCACATCAGGCGAGAAGCCCACATTAGTCAGAATTTGACGAACTGTACCCATGAAGTCAACGCCGTAGAGTTCGGATTTCCGGAACTCATCTAGCACTGACAAAGCACCGTTGATTGGCTTGTTAAGCGAATCAATGAGCTTGATTACATCTTTTGAGTGACCTCCCATGGAGTCAGCAATTTCCGATAGATTACGCATCAAGGTTGCAATGACCTGCTCACGATTTGAGACGAACTTGGTGAGCTTGCGGATGCTGTCCAACATCGGCGCCAAGCCAGTGCCATCACCGGAAAGATATGTTGCTGCATTCGCCGTGAAGGTGTTCAACTCGTCGGGGCTCAAGGTGGCGATCACAGGTTGCAGCCCATTGAACAATGAGGTGACGTCAAAGGAAGGTTGGGTCATCGAAGTAGTCGCATGGCTCACGAGCTCTGCCTTCGAATACGTCTCGGTCGCGTCCACGACGTCTACATACCGCAATCCGGTCAGAGCCTGGAATTTGATGGCAATCCTGGTCCCGGCTACTACGCCGTATCGTTTGTCGAGTGTAAACGTGACCACGGCAAGGCTTTGGCCATGCTTTCGCTCGAGTTCGATCGATCGAACCTTTCCGACCCGAACTCCGCGCACACGTACGTCAGCGTCCGAATGCAATCCGGATGCGTCGGTGAAGTCCGCAGTGTACGGCCGATTATCTGTTGCGGTAGGTTGCGTCAGTGCATTCGCAACCAGAATAAACAAGACGATCGCGATGACACCGCTTATCGCGAGGCGCCACAGTGCTGCTCTGGGCTTCATCAATTGCCTCCCATGGCAGCGAGCGGAGCGGCCACACCGGGAAGGCTGTCGAGAACAATCCGAACCTGCATTGCACGCTGCTCCGGCGTACCGGCGTACATCTTCTCAAGCCGCGAACGCAACTCAACGAGCATCTGGGTAATGCCTTCGGGCCTGATCAATGGCGGCACCACGTCGGTCAGCGCCTTGACGGAGTCGATCACGGGCAGCAGATCATCGACATGCGTGGCCTCCAACCTGCCCACCGCTCCGAAGAGGCCGTTCGATGCCTCGTCCATGTATGGCACAAACACCCGGTTGTAGGTGGCGTCGTCGATATTCCATGTGCCCCAATTTGAAATATTATTACCGTGGACCGAATTATCGCCGACATCTATCGCCGCTTTGACAAATGGGGGAAATGCAACACTTAGTCCGGTGACGTTGGTCAACAATCGCGCGGTGCTCACTGTTTGCGTCTCGGCGACTGCATTGGCTGAAATCAATGCCGTCTCGATCAGCGGATTCAGCGCATCGGTATATCGAGTAGCTTTGTCGACCACCTCGATCAACTGCCTCGTTAACTTGCCCGTGGCAAGGTTACCGAGCCGAGACAGCAACACTTGAAGTGCAAAATTACCCTTTGGAACGATCTCTATCTGCATCCCATCGCGAAGTGGTTGACCGCCTGTTCCCATGATCAGGTTGATACCGGTGACGCCAAAATAGTTGATCGGACGAAAATCGATAGCCATCGCGTTGGTTAATCCGGCTATCGGAGTTTTCTGTAGGTCGGTATTGATGCGAACTCCGCCTCGGGGAAAGCTGGAGATGGCCGTGACCTCGCCCACTTTTACTCCATGCATGACCACCGCCGTACCCTTGGCGACACCCGGCCCCACATAGGGCGTGTCGATGACCACGGAAATCAAGTTGTCCGGCCGCCCGCCGAATGGGTTGAATACTTCGAGCAAACCCGCCACGGCTACAACGCATGACACCACCCCTGCGCCGATAACGGTCAACATTCGGTGCTCATAGTGTTCTGACGCTTGGAATAACATGGCTCTGCACCTAGCCCTTGAACACAAACACTGGCTGGAGGCCCCACAGTGCCACGGTCATTGTGAGGTCGAGGACCATGATCGTCACCAGACTTGCCCGCACGGCACGTCCCGATGCCTGACCGACACCGACCGGACCACCCGATGCAAAATATCCGTAATAGCAATGGATTAGCGTCACCGCCGCGCAGAAGACAGCCACTTTGATCACAGAGTACGCAAGATCTCGTGGTGTCAGAAATTCGACGAAGTAATGTTTATATGTACCGCCTGGTTGGTTGTGAAATACCCGGATAACTGTGTCCATGACAAAGAAATTGGTCACCAGCGTCACGGTGTATCCCGGGACCAAACACAACAGAGCGCCCATCAGCCGAGTACCGACAACGAACGGTATGGGCCGCAGGGCCATCGCCTCGACGGCGTCGATCTCTTCGGAGATGCGCATGGCGCCAATCTCGGCTGTCATCCGGCATCCTGTTTGTGCAGTGAACGCGATACCCCCCACAAGCGGCCCGATCTCACGAACGCTTCCGATGCCGGCGACAATCCCCGATAAGGCGCCGAACCCGATAATGTTTAACACCGCGAATGCCTCAACAGCCAACGAGCCACCCACCGCGACACCGAGGAGGAGCAATACGCTGACCACGCCGCCGTCCACGATGATCGAACCTCGTCCCCACGCGAGGCTGTTCATTTGCTCCAATGTTTGCCGCCGGTACTTGACGACAGTCAGCGGCAACAGCCAGAACGTCTGCGTGATGAATACTATCCACTGCCCGGTCGCTCGAAATGTCTCACGGAGTGGCCGCGTTGTCGCGGTCGCCAATCGGGTGGTGAAATACGTGCTGGGCTTTGCGCCGCTCTGGTAGGTCACTAGGCGATCTCCATCGGAAAAAACATCGTTTGTAATTGCGTGATCGCAAGGTTCGCAAACACGATGCAAACGACATTGAGAACGACCGATGAATTCACCGCGTCGGCGACACCGCGCGGCCCACCCTTTGCCTCCATTCCGCGCAGCGATGAGACTATTGCCACGATCACCCCGAAGACGATGGTCTTGGCGATCGCAAACCATACGTCCACGACCTTCGCGAATGTCCCAAACGACATCCAGAAACTTCCCGGCGCCACACCGGTGGCCCCCACTGCCATTGAGAATGCGGCTGCAGCACCGGCCACCACGATGAACATACACAGAATGGGAGCTATCAATAGCAACGCCAGAAATCGCGGTACCACTAGGCGGCGAACCGGGTCCACACCCAATACCCGCATTGCGTCGAGTTCCTCACGGATTGCCCGCGCCCCGAAGTCCGAGGCGATGGCCGAGGCCGCCGCGCCGCCCATCAACAGTCCCGCCGTGATCGGCGCTCCCTGCCGAACAACACCGATCCCAGCCGCCGCACCAAGCAGTGAGCTTGCCCCCAATTGGTTGACCAGTCCCGAAGTCACGACGGTGGACAGTGCGCCGAACGGAATGGCCATCAGCAGCCCGGGTGTTGCCGTCACTTTCAGCAACGTCCACGCCTCCACAAGGACGTCGCCTACCGGGAGCCGCATAGAAATGGAGTCGGTGACCACGTAGCGCAACACGGACGCAAACAGTTGCATACCGCGACCCGTCGTGGCCGCGCTGCGACCCGGGATGTTGACTATCCGCTGGGCAGCTCGGTGTATGCGAAGCAAGTAAGGGTCGGGACGCGACCGCCCCGCCACGCCGGGGTGTGCACTCGACACCTGCTGCGGCCGACGACTGTCGACGCGAGCAGTCATGAATCCCCGTCACGCCACATCGAAGCCTCCCCTAACGGCCTGCACCCCAAGGCCTTCCGCAACAGACGAACTACCTGGTTGCCGTTTGTAATGCCCCCCCAAGTGGTCCTTCGGTTGACAGAACGTAGCACCCGGCGTAGGCGCGCACGTCGCTTTCACCACCCCGTGCTCCTCATGCGACCGCGCCGGTAAGGAGACCGGGTCCGGTGACAGCAACCCAGCAGCGGGGCAGGCATAACGAGCTAGTTGAAACATCGCCAGCCTTGGTGTCGACACCGGTTGCTACCTCCTTGGCACCGATCAGGCAGCGATACGGTCGCACCGCACAACGACCAGTTCATTACGCATGTATTAGAGCCGGACATCGTGGAAGATGTCAACGGGTTACAGCGAAGGTTCCTAACTAACAACGTGTTCTCAATATTTACCGACCGGCAACCGATGACGAGCGGCGACTTGACTAGGCGGATTACGAGATCGGCAAAGACCAGGTTGGGGTCACGTCTGGATCAACTAGCCTCATAGACCCCGTTGCCCGGAGCCCTCTCGCCATCGCCGAATTACCTGACGGCGGCGGTATGCGCAGCATAACGGCCTTTCGGGTGTTGCCGATGTTTGACGCCATCGACCATCACCTGTCCGGCTTGTCGCCGAGCGAACGGTTTCTCCGGTTGGCTTGGCAGCCTGGGGCCGACACAGGGCTACGGGTCCGGCTCGGCCGTGGCGCGCACCCGGGGATCTAGGTCACGGTGGGATGTCACCTCACGCTCACTCGACCTTGAGGCAAATTGCGCAGTTGCAATAGCCGCCGCCATCATGGTTAGGTGCGGCATAGACCGATGCCCGTAACATCATCTGCACCCTCCCGAGCAATGCGCATGTATTGCTCGGGATTTATACTCCTTAAGGCGGTTCAGCCCGAAGCTGGGACTGGACGTCTACGCGCGGAAATTCTGACCGATTGGAATGACAGCCGATGACAGACACGGTCACCCCACGATATTCGGGTAGTCGAGTCCCACGGGTGGAGGATTTGCGGCTGCTCACGGGTCGCGGCACCTTTGTCGACGACGTCCAGCGGCCCGGCATGCTGCACGCCTGTTTCGTGCGTAGCCCGTTCGCCAGGGCTCGGATCAATGGCGTCGACGCCTCGGCAGCCTTGGCGCTTCCCGGGGTGCACAGCGTCTTCACTGCTGCTGATCTGAATTCCGACATTGGTGAGGCATGGCACGCCGTCGTCGGCAGGGATGTTCCGGACACGCCGCGCCCTCCGCTGGCCGAAGGTGAAGCGAAGTTCGTCGGGGACCCGGTCGCATTGGTGGTCGCCGACAACCGGTACATCGCCGAAGACGCGATCGAACTGGTCGAGGTCGACTATGAGCCGCTGCCGGCTCTCGCTGATTTCACCAAAGCTGTGGGGGCTGAGGTGGTGGTCCATGAGGCCTACCCGGACAACGTCGCGGGCGGAATGGGCGGTGCCCCGCCGGACGAGGAGACCTTCGCCTCGGCCGCGCACGTCGCCTCGGCGAATGTTTACCAGCAGATTTATGCGCCGGTGCCGATCGAAACGCGGGGACTGGTGGTCGAGTGGGAGGCCGCGTCAGATGAGCTGACCGTTTGGGCGTCGACGCAGATCCCACACGAATTGCGGGCCTTCGCCGCGCGTTTGCTGGCGATTCCGGCGCAACGGGTGCGGGTCATCATGCGTGACACCGGCGGCGGTTTCGGGCAAAAGGTCGTTCCGCTGCGTGAAGACATGTGCATCTTGTTGGCCGCGCGGAAGGTGCCGGCGGCGCTGAAGTGGATCGAGGATCGTCGCGAGAATCTGATGTCGGCCGGGCAGGCCCGCCACGTCGACGGCACCGTGCGGATGGCCTTTGACGACGGCGGCAACATCTTGGCCGCCGATATCGACTACCTCCAGGACGTCGGCGCGTATCCGACGCCCTACCCGGTGCTGACGGCGGCCGCGATCGGCATGTTCTTCCCGGGCCCGTACCGGGTGCCCAAGGCCAGCTTCAACTTCAAGACGGTCTTCTCCAACACCGCCGGTCTGGCCGCGTACCGGGGGCCGTGGCAGTACGAAACGCTCGCCCGCGAGATCCTTCTGGACGTGGCGGCACGCGAGATGGGCTTGGATCCCGTCGAGCTGCGGCGTCGCAACCTGTTGCGCGGCGACGAGATGCCGTACTTCAACCCCAATGGCATGCCCTACGACCATGTCGCCCCGAGCGACACGTTCGAGCAGGCGGTGAAGATTCTGGACCACGAGGGGTTCCGCAAAGAGCAGCGCGATGCCTTGGCGCAGGGTCGCTATATCGGCCTCGGTTTTTCGACCTACATCGAGCCGACCGCGGGCGCGACCGGCAACCTGGCAGCCGAAGGTGCGACGATTCGGATCGAGTCAACTGGGAAGATCAACGTTTACGTCAACGGTGGCTCGACCGGTAACAGCATCGAGACCACAGTCATCCAGCTGACCGCGGATGCGCTGGGCGCCGACATCGAAGATGTGGGAACCATACAGGGCGATACCGCAGTAACGCCGTATGGCGCCGGGGCCCAGGGCAGCCGCAGCGGTCCGATGACCGCCGGTGCGGTCAACGAGGCGGCCACCATTCTGCGAAGGCAGATCATCGCGATGGCGGCCCACCGATTAGGCGTCGAGGAATCCGAGCTGGAGCTGAGCGGCTCGAAAGCCATTGTGCGCGAGGACTCGTCGAAGAGCATTACTTTCGCCGATCTGGCCTATCTGGCCTACTACGAGCCGCAGCAGTTGCCGCCAGGTATGTCCGCGACCTTGGAAGCGACTGCCCGCTACACATCCGTGGCGCCGTTCACCTGGGCCAACGCTACGCACACCTGCACCTGCGAAGTCGATGTCAAGACTGGCCAAGTAAAGCTGACGCGCTACATCGTCAGTGAGGATGTGGGCCCGATGATCAACCCCAACGTCGTCGAAGGCCAAATCGCCGGGGGCACGGTGCAGGGCATCGGCGGTGCTCTGCTCGAAAACATGGTTTACGACGATGACGGCAATCCGCTGTCGTCGACGTTCGTCGACTATCTGCTGCCGACTGCAACCGAGGTGCCGGCAATCGAATTCGGGCACATCGAAATCCCTGGCCCTGGGGTCGGCGGCTACAAAGGCGTGGGTGAGGGCGGGGCCATCGGCTCGACTCCGGCGGTGATCAACGCGATCAACGACGCGCTGGCACCGCTGGGCGTAACACTCACCCGACTGCCCGCCAGCCCTGCCGCCATCGTCGACCTGATCGAGGAAGCCTCGAAGTAAGGACAAAAATGGAGCTAGTCAATGAGTTTCGGGTGCCCGTGTCGATCGACCAGGCCTGGGATGTACTCACCGACGTGCAGCGCGTCGTACCGTGTATCCCGGGCGCGCAGCTGCTCTCGGTTGACGGCGACGAGTTCACTGGCGCAGTCAAGGTCAAGGTCGGCCCGATCACGGTGTCTTACCAAGGCAACGCCTCGTTTCAGCAGAAGGACGCGTCGAATCGCCGCGCGGTGATCAGCGCCAACGGCAAAGAGACGCGCGGCAGCGGCAACGCCTCGGCGGTGATGACAGCACAGCTCAAAGACGAGGGCGACCACACCACTTGTGTGCTGACGACCGACCTGACCATCTCGGGCAAGGCCGCACAGTTCGGCCGCGGGGTACTCGCCGATGTGTCGGGCAACCTGATCGCACAATTCGCCCAGCGCCTGGAGGCCGACGTGGCCGGCGCAGACCACACACCTTTCACTGGAAGCGATACGCCCCCAACCACACTCGCCGCGGACCGCGGATCCGATGAGGGCCCTGCGGTGGACATGCTAAAAGTGGTCGCGCTGCCCCTGGCCAAGCGCGCCGCTCCCGTCGTGGTAGGGCTCGCTGCCGGGGTCGCTCTGGGATTCCTGCTGGGGCGCCGTAAGGCCCGGCCACATCCGGCCGCCCTGCGCGCCGACGATCTTGCGGCAGCCCTGTCGCGGCTCGTGTCATGAAGGCGGCAGCGTTCGCGTATCACCGGCCCGACTCTGTCGACGAGGCCGCGGCCCTTCTCGATGAGTACGGAGACGACGCCAAGGTCCTGGCCGGCGGCCAAAGCCTGGTGCCGATGCTTGCGATGCGCCTGACGTCCTTCGAGCACCTCATCGACATCTCGCGCATCGACGAACTCAATAGCATCGACTTGTGCGACGACGAGATCCGGATCGGCGCGGCGACACCGCACGCGTTCGTCGGGATGGATGACGAGGTAGCCGACTCGGTGCCGCTGCTGACCCTGGCGACCCCATACATCGGCCACTTCCAGATTCGTACACGCGGAACGCTCGGCGGGGCGATCGCGCACGCCGACCCCGCCGCCGAGTACGCGGCGGTCGCTGTCGCACTCGACGCCGAAATGGAGGCGGTGTCCACCCGAGGTTCCCGACGGATTCCCGCCACCGACTTCTTCACCGGGCTATGGGAGACGTCGCTGCAACCCGCGGAAATCCTTACCGCTGTGCGTTTTCGGACGTGGGGCAAGCGGGCCGGCTTCGCAATCGAGGAGTTCGCCCGCCGCCACGGCGACTTCGCCATCGCGGGCGCAGCGGTCGCGGTGAAACTCGACGACGACGATCGCATTTCGCGCTGCGGCATCGGGCTGCTCGGGCTGGGATCCACCCCGCTGCGGGGCTCGGCGGCCGAGGACGCAGTGCTCGGCCGGGCAGCCGGCGAGATCAACACGGAAGATGTCGGCGAACTGGCGATGCGCGCACTCGATGGAATCCCCGCCGATCTGCAGGGATCGGCGTCCTACCGCGCCCGGGTGGGCGCCACCATGGTGGCACGCGCATTGACCCGAGCACTTTCCTCCGCAAGCACCGAGGCCTAGCAATGCATGAATTACCCGTCGAAATCACCGTCAATGGCCGCGTCACCGAGGCGGTCGTGGAGCCTCGGCTGACCCTGGCGGACTATCTGCGAGAACATTGCGGACTCACCGGCACCCACCTGGGCTGCGAACACGGAGCGTGTGGCGCATGCACCGTGCTGCTCAACGGACAGGCCATCCGCTCCTGTCTGATGTTCGCGGTACAGGCAGCGGGCATGGAAGTGATCACGGTTGAAGGAATCGCCAGCCCGGAGGGCGAGCTCTCGCCCGTCCAGGCGGCGATGCGGGAATGCCACGGACTGCAATGCGGTTTCTGCACACCCGGTTTCGTCGTATCGATCACTGCTCTACTGAACGACAATCCCCATCCCACCGACGCAGAAGTGCGCGAAGGCCTTTCCGGCAACTTCTGCCGATGCACGGGGTATCAGGGCATCGTCAACGCCGTGCACCGCGCCGCTGAAACCATATGAGGGAAGCGGCAGGTTCTGCCCGTTAGGACAGCTCTAACCGGTGGTCGATTGAGCGTCTGGTAGACCGACCGCGGGGCCGGGTTGGCCCGTCGCGTGTCGTGCTGCGATGAACGAGAAGACAGCCGATGCTCCGATGCTTGCGCCCGCGCCCGGATATGCGCGGCCCATGACCGAGGCGGTGATGTTACCGGCGGCGTAAAGACCGGGCATTACGTCACCGTTGACGTTGAGCACTTCCGAGTTCTCGTTGCACAGCAGTCCCCCGGACGTTCCGACGTCGCCGGGATAGAGCTGGACCCCGTAGAAGGGCGGCTTGTCCAGTGGGCCGAGGCACGGGTTGGGTTTGTGCCGTGGGTCTCCTTGGTAGCGCTCGTGGGCACCTTCGCCACGGCGGAAGTCGGTGTCCACGCCGGCAACGGCGAAGCGATTGAATCGTTCGACGGTTGCCTTGAGCACCGCCGGGTTTATCCCGCATTGATCTGCGAGTCCGGCCAACGTATTGCTGCGCTTGACGTAACCGCCATCGAGCCATTTCTTCGGCGTCCATCGTGGTGGGATGGTGCCCAACAGGTAGCGGGAGCGGTGTCGGGCGTCCAAGACGAGCCAGGACGGCACTGCTCCCCCGGTCTCACGCTCGCGTTTATACATTTGCCGGCCCGCCTCCATGTAGGAGACGGCCTCGTTGAAGTACCGCTGTCCGGATGCGTCGACGATGATCGAACCGGGTCGTGAGCGTTCCGCGATGATCCCGTCCCTCTTGTTGTCCGGACCGAGAATCGTGGGGAGCCACCAGGAGTCGTCCATCAGGTCGGCTGCGGCGCCGTGCCCGATGACGGTTTCCAAAACTTCACCGGTGTCGCCGGGATTGGCGATCGTCCAGCTGCCGTCGCTAGGGTCTTGCCCATATTTGTGTCGCATCGCGCCGTTGTGCGCGAAACCACCGGCGGAAAGCAGCACGCCTCGCCTGGCCAAGATGTGAAGCTCACGTCCTTGCTGGCGCACCGTCGCCCCCACAGTGCGCCCGTCCGCCTTGATCAGGTCGACGAACGCGGTCTCGGTCCAGATCGGTACCTGATGGCGCTGCAGGACTTCTAGCAGCTGCGCGATCAGGGCAGCCCCATTGGTGGTCAGCCGCTGGTTGCGAAGTCGGCCCCGAATCGTGCGCGCCGCGACTCTTGCCGCGAACATCAGCGCACGGCGACCGGGGACCAACGAAATTTTCGCGGCTTCACCGGTACGAAGCACCATCGGGGCGGCGATGGCTGGACGTAATTGTTTGGCCAGTGGCCCGATCCGTCGGGTATCAGTCGGCGCACACTCGATCGCACGTCCTCGAACCGAGCCAGCGGAAATCCCCTGGACCTCGGCGTAGTAGTCGGAATAGCCCTCGCAGCGCACAAAACGCATGCCCTGCTGCTCGAGCATCCGGACCATGTTGATGCCCTCGGTGACGTATGCCCGCCTACGCGCATCCGACGAGGCCGGACCGGCGTCGCCCACCACGTCAGAGAAGTAGCGCAACGCCTCATCGGTCGAGTCCGGCACGCCATCGCGCTGCATCAGGGGGTTATTCGGCAACCACATCACGCCACCGGACATTCCGGTCGACCCCCCTACATACTCGCTTTTCTCGATCACGAGCACGTCGAGGCCGGCTAACTTGGCAGCAACCGCGCCGGCGAGCCCTGCGCCGCTGCCGACAACCAAGAAGTCTGTTGCATGGTCCCAGTTGGCTATTGCGGTGACCTCCTCGCTAGTGGTCGGTGATCTCGATTCGACAGGGCAGTCGATTTCGTCGCCAGCGCGTGACTCCACAGTTGAAGCGTCGGCTCTACATGCGGGCCGCCAGGCGGCGGTCCAGTTCTTCATGCATGTTGGCAATCGCAATCTCGTATTTGTTCGACAACCGAAGATGTTCAAATCCCATGGTGCGCAAGCCACGCTGCTGGGCCTCGATGTTGGAGAAGTCCTGGCGGGGAATGAGCCCCCACTGCTCGGTGTCTTCCTTGTCGAACACGCCGAGCAGCTCGGCTCGCTCGGGCTCGTGACCGGCCGGAAAGCTGGTCAACGACCACACATCGAACTGGCACCACTCGGGGTCATCGTTGTAGGGCCTGCTGCGATAGCACAGGCAATTGCCATACATCGGCAGCATGAGGTAGTTCGGGAATATAAAGATGTCTCCACCCCAAAGTGCCATTTTCTCCGAGAGCGGCGCCATCGAAATCCCCGCGCCCGCGGCGTAGTCGTACAGGGCGGCGATAGCAGCCGTGCTGAAGTCGGCGCCGTCGTTCCCGATCGTGTTGCGCAGGCCCTCGAAAACGCGTACGTCGTTGTCCAGCACCATGGCGTCCATACCATCGGCGAGCAGCTGAGCGTATTCGATGAACTGATCGCCGTCTTGGACTTGCTGGCCGTATTCGTTGCCTTGAAAACGGGAGTGACCGTTCTTGAAGGCCGTGTAATCAATGGCCCCGGCCGCGAACTCGCCCGCTTCTTCGCCTCCACCCATCAGAAGCTGGGGATGAGTTTGCGGGACATGGTAGCCCTCGAAGAAGGCTTCTTGGGCTATTTTCCAGTTGGCGTTGAGGATGACCTTCTTCCACCACTTCACCCGCATGTTGCCGACGCCGACGCCGTCGAGCAACTCAGTGACCGGCGAGAGGGCCTGCATCAACGGTGGGGCGTCCAAGTCCATGTTGATCCAGACGTGACCGGCCCAGGTCTGCACCAGGCACTCGCGAAGACGCAGATCATCGGAATTCAGACACCGCGGATCGAACGCCGATTCCTTGAATACAAACGAGTTTGACCCGTCCAGGTTCCAGCGCCACCCATGAAACGGGCACACCAGCTGACCGGCCGGCAGCCGTCCGCATCCCTTGGCCAGCTCGGTAGCCCGATGCCGGCACGCATTATGAAACGCCTTGATCGAGCCATCGGTCTGGCGCACCAACAAGATCGACCTACCGGTGATCTCGTACTCCACGAAATCACCGGGATTGGGAAATTCCTCCTCGCGCGCCGCCATCTGCCACACATGGGGCCACAGGTGTTCCTTCTCGAGGTCGAAGAACTCCCTGTAGTGGTAGCGCTCCTTGGGGACATAGATCGGTTCCTGCATCGCGTACGGAACCTTGGCGCGGACCTCAGCGGAATTAGCTCCCAAGACCGCCTCGTCAGCCGAACTCACTGGCGAGCGCCACTGTTCGAATCGAGGACTGTCACGACTACTGCCCCTCCTGCCGTCAGATCGGATGACGACTTTGCCGCCACAGTCGGCTAGCCGGCAAAAGCCTTCCGGCGCGGGCCAGCGCCGAGTGGGCCGCGCTGGTCCCGTTGACATCTTCCCTGCGGTGTGGCTCTAATACAAGTGTAATGGCCATGAAAGTTCGCGATACGGTGTGACCGTATCGGCGCCTGATCGCTACCGAGGAGGCAGTTGCCGTGTCGACATTTCGGCTGGCCGATGTGCCGATGGCAAGGGATCGGACGTCTGGGTTTCGCTACGTCAGTTCAGCCGGCGCAGTGGTGCGGGCGGTCGATGACGGCGCCTGGCTTTTGACCAGTGAGGAGGCGGTGCGGTTCGCCCAACGCCACCCGGAGATCTTTGCCTCGGCAGGGGCAACGTCGGCCGGTTCGACCATTCCGATGCCGCTGGTGCCGGTGGCGAGCGACCGGCCCGACCATACCCGGTATCGCAAGATCCTCGACCCGATGTTCTCCCCGCGGGTCATCAATGCCATGGAAGATGACCTGCGGGCGCAGATTAGAGACTTGGTCGCCGCGTTTGCCGACAAGGGCGAGTGTGACGTCGTCGCCGATGTGGCCCGGTTGTACCCGGCACAGGTGTTTTTGACTTTCTTCGGATTGCCGTTGACCGATCGCGACCGGCTCATCGACTGGGTCGAGACCATTTTGGACAACTCCACCGGGGTGGGCACCGCTGCGGGCAACCCGGCGGTCGCCCAAGCCGCCACGGCGTTGTTGACCTACATCCATGGCTACATCGAAAAAAAGCGGCAAGAACCTAGCGACGATGTGCTGGGCCGCATTCTGGCTCTGCAGGGCGACGAGGCCTGGTCGACCGAAGAGCTGCTCGGTTTTGTTTTCGTGTTCACCCTGGCCGGACTCGACACCGTGGCCGCAGCGATCGGATTCACCATGCGTCACCTGGCGCTGCATCCTGATTTGCGCCGCCGGGTCATCGCCGATCCCGGGCTGGTGGGCCCCGTCGTCGAAGAGATGCTGCGGCTGGAGCCCCCGGCCCCGGGGGTCACCCGGGTCACCACCGAAGACGTCGAAGTGTGCGGGGTGAAGATCCCCGCCGGCGAATCGGTGGTGCTGTATTTGGGCACAGCCAACCGTGACCCCGGCCGCTACACCGATCCCGACACCTTCGACCTGGACCACTCCGAGGTGGGGCACATGACCTTCGGCGGGGGCATCCACCGCTGTCTGGGCTCGCATCTGGCCCGCCGCGAGCTACGCCTGGTCGTCGAGGAATTCCACAAACAAATCCCCGACTACGACATAGCCCCGGGCTTCGAACCCGAAGTCAAATGGCCATCGGGCACCATCCGGCTTGCCTCGCTGCCACTCACATTCCCTTCAGGCAGTCCATGATGCGTCTGCACATCGACGAGGGCCTGTGCACCGGAAACGGCCGCTGCTATGCGCTATTCCCCGAATTGTTCATCGACGACGACAGCGGCTACGGCCAAACGACCGGTGACGGCACCGTCGCAGCAAACCACAAAGACGACGCACACCGAGCCCCCTTGTGTTGCCCCGAAAAAGCCATCACCATCGAGGACCCCTAGACGCGCCAGCGCTGATGCCGATGAAACTCATGATCGATCAGGAAAAGTGCGTTTCCGTCGCGTCAGTACGTGCTGAAACGACCTGGAAAGGAGCCGAAATCCTAGACGAACGTGACCAGGACGGCATCGCCGTCCCTGCTCGCCCGGGCATCCATCCGCCAGCAGGGAAGTCACCGGTCGTCATGCGGCCGCGACCTGGCCCGCGCTGACGATCTTCTCCGAGGAATTACAACCACGACATGTCTGACATGCTGACCGGCGCCGGCGCCGTCTCCGATATCCCCGAATACCCGATGGCAAGAGATCCACGTTGCCCGTTGGCTCCACCGCCAGAAGTCCTCGAACACGTTGCGAGTAAGCCGGTTTCACGCGTTCGCATTTGGGATGGCAGCACCCCTTGGCTGATCACGGGTTACCGGGAAGCACGGGCACTGTTTTCGGATGCCCGGGCAAGCGTCGATGACCGGCTTCCAGGGTTTCCGCACTGGAACGAGGGTTTTGCGGCGACCGTGCACACGCGGCCACGGTCGGTATTCACCTCGGATGCCGAGGAGCACACGCGATTTCGCCGGATGCTGTCAAAGCCGTTCACCTATAAGCGCGTTGAGAGTCTTCGACCGGCTATTCAGACGATCACCGATGAGTGCATCGACGCGATGCTCTCGGGTCCCCGACCGGCCGACATCGTCGCAACGCTCGCGCTGCCGATCCCCTCGCTGGTGATCAGCCGGCTTCTGGGGGTGCCGTATGGAGAGGCCGAGTTCTTTCAGGAACAGGCCACTGTCAAGCTAGCCCGCTTTGCCACTGCCGAGGAGAACGCCGAGCGATCGTTGGTGTTGGCCGCCTATATGGCCACTCTCGTGGAGGCGAAGATGTCCGAACCCGCCGAGGATGCGGTGTCCGACCTCGCAGAGCGGGTCACGGCCGGCGAGCTCACCGTCAAGGAGGCCGCTCAGCTCGCCAGCGGACTACTAGTTGCCGGGCACGAGACCACCGCGAACATGATCGGGCTTGGGGTGCTTGCGTTGCTGGAGCACCCTGACCAGTTGGCCGTAATACGCGACGCCGCAGATCCAGGCGTCGTGGCGAACGCGGTGGAGGAGTTGCTTCGTTACCTGTCCATCGTCCAAACCGGTCAGCGGCGTGTTGCCGTGCAGGACATCGAGATCGCCGGAGAGGTGATCCGCGCCGGCGAGGGCATCATCATCGACCTCGCACCGGCCAACTGGGACGCCGCGACATTCGACGAGCCGGATCGTCTTCACCTGCACCGTGCCGAGGCCGCGCAGAACATGGCTTTCGGCTACGGCAGGCATCAGTGCGTCGGTCAGCAGCTCGCCCGCGCCGAGCTCCAGATCGTGTTTCCGGCCTTGTTCCGCCGCATTCCGACGCTGCGCCTTGCCACCCCGATCGAGGATGTTCCGTTCAAACACGACCGGCTGGCCTACGGCGTCTACGAACTGCCCGTAACTTGGTGAACGCCGCTTTCACACAATTTCGAATGCAGTATTGACGATATCGCCACAACCACGCACCACGACGCTCTACCCCAGAGGCGTTGGCGCACCGAAGCGGGAACTTCCTCGTCCTCTGTCGTGACGACTCCCAGTCGATAGTCCGCACGAAGCAGTCTTGATGTTGATGGCGGTCGCGATGGTCGTATTCGTCTATTGCTCTTGATATTCCACTTTGTTCAGCGGGCGAAGCCACTATCGAAGGATGAAATGCTCTAGTAGTCAGCGATTTTGCTGTAACCCCTCGCAAAAGTCCTTCCGGCCGTTAGTATTTCCTGATGGGCAGAGTCGATGACAAGGTGGCACTGATCAGCGGCGGGGCGCGCGGCATGGGTGCCGCGCATGCCCGACGGCTTCTTCGTGAAGGAGCCAGCGTCGTGCTCGGCGACGTCCTCGACAACGAGGGCCAAACCCTTGCAGCGCAGCTCGGCGACGCCGCGCACTACGTCTCCCTCGACGTCACCAATCCTGATCACTGGCACCGTGCCGTGACCGCCACAGTCGAGCGATTCGGCAAGCTCGACATTCTTGTGAACAACGCCGGAATCGTCAACACAAGCCCGCTGCGGGAATACGCGCTCGCCGACTGGCAACGAATCATCGACATCAACCTCACCGGCACATTCCTCGGCATGCAGGCCGCGATCGATCCCATGATCGACGCCGGCGGCGGGTCCATCATCAACATCTCCTCGATCGAGGGCATGGTTGCCAGCCCTCTCGTGCACGGCTACGTCGCATCGAAATTCGCCGTGCGTGGCATCACAAAGTCGGCAGCGGTTGAGCTGGCCCCGCACAGAATCCGGGTGAACTCGATCCATCCCGGACTGGTGCACACCCCGATGAGCCAAAACACCCCCGATGGCCTCTTCCCCATCCCATTGGGTCGCATCGCCGATCCCGAGGAGCTCTCAGCGTTCGTGGCGTTCCTCGCCAGCGACGAATCGTCCTATGCCACCGGCACCGAATTCGTCGTGGACGGCGGCTTGACGAGCCAGATCCCCAGCCGGTCCTAACGCGTCCGAAGAACTGGTCTATCGAAAGTGAAAGTCGACTTATAGCGATGGCTGGGACGGCCACCAGCTGCAGCAAGACCTGTGGCATGGTGGTCGAAGCCGAGAATGGCAACCGAGGTAGCGGCGGCCGCACCGTAGGGACGCTGTCACCTGTCCACGTAACGCTGCAGCAGGCTGCTCAGTTGATGGCACTCCTCCACCGTGAGCGCACCCTCGAGTTCCTGCTCGACCCCCCACATCTTCGGCATGGCGTCTTTTAAAACACGCCGGCCGTCTTCGGTGATGAACGACCGCACAATTCGTCCGGACGCCGGATCCGACTTGCGGTCTATGAGGCCCTTGTTCTCGAGGGTCGCGAGGATCAGCTGTGCGGCCTGCGGCGTCGTGAACATGCGCCGGCCGATCTCCACGCCGGTGATACCGGGATTGTCACAGATACGGCGCAGCACACCGGCTTGCGCTGCGGTCAGCCCCAGCTGGCGCAACGCTTCGTCGAAGGAACGCCGCGTGTAATAGAACGCTTGGTTGATCAGTTGCGCGAGTTCGGACTGGACCGGAGCGGTGTTCGAGCCGGCCGGCTTCCGATTTTTGGACATGTGACCACCTTATTGAGCCAGGGGCACGTCAATGCTACGAAGGCTCCGTCAAACCATCAAGTCCTTGACAATCCCGCACAGCTGCAACAGGCTGTATTCCGACCGCTACAGAAGAGGGGCCATGTCAACGAAACGGCAGCTGTACGAGTCGATGGCGCTCATGCAGGCGGCCGATGATCGGCTGAGTAAGGGCATCAGATCCGGCGAATTCATGTGCGTCTATTGGCCTTCCCGCGGCCAAGAGGCGATCGCCGCCGCCGTCGGCGCCTGCCTGCGAACCGACGACCAGCTCGTCACGACCTATCGCGGGCTGCACGACCTGATCGGCAAGGGTGTCCCGTTGGTGGAGATCTACGGCGAGATGATGGGACGCGTGGTCGGGGCCGCCGGAGGCAAGGGCGGCACCATGCACATCGCCAAGCCGGAGTGCGGCGTCATGCTCTCGACGGGCATCGTCGGCGCGGGCCCGCCGGTCGCCGTGGGTCTGGCTATGGCCGCCCAGCGCAAGGGCCTCGACCGCGTGACCGTCGTCAGCTTCGGCGACGGCGCGGTCAACACGGGTTCGTGGCACGAGGCCGCCAACATGGCGGCGTTGTGGAACCTGCCGGTGATCTTCCTGTGCCAGAACAATCAGTACGGCGAGATGATGCCGGTCGAGCACAGCATGAAGATCGAGCAGATCGCGCAACGCGCCAGCGGCTACGGCATGCCCGGCGTGCGGGTGGACGGCAACGACCCCGTCGCCGTGCTGACTGCCCTCGACGACGCGGTGCACCGCGCACGGCGCGGTGAGGGGCCGACGCTGCTCGAGTGTGTCACCTTCCGCTTCCGCGGCCATTACTTCGGCGACCCGCAGGCATACATCCCGGCCGAGCAGCTGGCGGCCGCTCAGGCGGCCGATCCCCTGCCCACTTTTCGCAAGCGGCTGCTCGACGAAAATGTCTGTACGGAAGCCGAACTCGCGAAGATCGAAGCCGACGCCGAGGCTGCGGTCGAGGACGCGCTGAAGACCGTCCTCGCCGCCGCGCCGCCGGCAGTCGACGTTCTCGACCGCGACGTGTACGCCGACGCCGCCAACTGCCCCGCCTGACACAAAGGTTGACCATGGACGAGCAAGACATGAACATGCGGGAGGCCAGCAACCTCGCGCTCGACCAAGCGCTCGCCGCGGACCCACGGGTGTTCCTGCTCGGCGAGGACATCGCCGACCCGGGTGCCAGCGGACCGACCAAGGGCCTGTCCACCAAGTACGGCGCCGACCGCGTGCTCGACACCCCGATCTCGGAGGCCGCGATCATCGGCGCTGCCGTGGGTGCGGCGATGGAGGGTTTTCGTCCGGTCGCCGAGATCATGATCATGGACTTCATCGGCATCGCCGCCGACCAACTGATCAACCACGCGGCCAAGCTGCGCTTCATGACCGCCGGCCGCACCTCGGCACCAATCACGGTGCGCACGCAAGTCTACGGCGGAATCGGTACGGGTGCCACGCATTCGCAGTCATTGGAGGCCTGGTTCATGCATATCCCGGGCCTGAAGGTCATCGTCCCCTCGACACCCCGAGATGCGAAAGGTCTTCTCGCGTCGGCGATTTTCGACGACGACCCGTGCCTGGTGCTGGAGACCATCCGGCTGCAGGCGCAGCGCGGACCGGTTCCCGTCGACCCGGACTTCCGCATCCCGCTCGGCCAGGCCGACATCAAGCGCGCCGGAACCGACGTCACACTCATCGCCTACGGGCGCGGGATAGTCGAGTCCCTCAGCGCTGCTGAGCTTCTCGCGAAGGACGGGGTGAGCGCCGAGGTACTCGACCTCCGGACGCTGGTGCCGCTCGACGTGCCGACAATGCTGGAGTCGGTCGGCCGCACGCGTCGAGCCGTGGTCGTGCACGACGCCGTACGCTTCGCCGGACCTGGAGCTGAGATCGCCGCGACGCTGCAGGAAGAGTTGTGGTCGACGCTCGCCGCTCCCGTTGCGCGCGTCGGCGCACGCTTCGTGCCAAATCCCGCGGCTCCTGTCCTCGAAGCCGAAATCTATCCCAACGCCGCACGGATCGCGGCGGCCGTACACAAAACCCTCGAACCGATCGGAGCCCCGACCCGTGCCTGATTTCGCCATCCGTATCCCACGTGTCGGTGTCGCCGTCGCGGAGGCGACATTGATCGAGAAGCACATCGAGGACGGCCAGCAGGTGTCCGAGGGCGATCCGCTGTTCACCATCGGAACTGACAAGGTCGAGACCGAGGTGCCCGCCGGCGCGTCCGGCACGGTGTTCTGGTCAGGCGAGGTGGACGAGACCTACGACATCGCGGCCGAGATCGGTGTCATCCGGGCATCCGAATGACGAATAGCAGGGAAAGCGTCATGACGACAATTCAGCGGCGGCCCGGCGGTGGTGTCAAACACCCGCCATTCGCGGTCAGCAATCCGAACTTCGTGCCCAGAGAGCGCTACTTCGATCGCGACTTCTTCGAGCTGGAGAAGGAGAAGCTGTGGCCAAAGGTGTGGCAGATGGCCTGTCGGCTGGAGGAGATCCCCGACGCCGGCGACTACACCGAGTACGAGATCTGCGACCAGTCCATCCTGCTCGTACGCCAGGCCGACATGTCGGTCAAAGCGCTGTACAACGCCTGCCGGCACCGGGCGACCGAGCTGTGCAAGGGTTCGGGGCGTCTGCCCGGAGGTCAGATTGTCTGCCCGTTCCACGGGTGGCGCTGGAACCTCGACGGTAGCAATTCGTTCGTGTATGCGGCCGACGGCTTCGCACGAGAAACGATGCAGCCAAACGACATTCGCCTACAGGAGTGCCGCAGCGAGATCTGGGCCGGCTGCGTGTGGATCAACATGGATCCAGACGCCCCGCCATTGCTGGACGCCCTGTCCTCGATCGCGCCGACGCTGGATGCCGTCGGCTTTGGCAACATGCGCGTGTACTGGTGGAAGGAAACCATTCTCAACGCGAACTGGAAGGTCGCGCAGGAGGCCTTCCACGAAGGCTGGCATGTCATGGCCACCCATCCGCAGTTGACCATGGGCATGGGTGAGGACTGGCCGTTCGACAACGTCGAATACACCGCATTTCCCGGCGGGCACGGCCGGTTCCGCGGGCGGATGGCCACCGATAAGGGCGGCGTCGCGCAAGGTCGCGGACCCGACGCCTTCCTCGCCCGTTCTCGAACATTGTGGGAGGGCCAGGACGCGATGGTCCTCGAACGGGACCTACGCGTGTTCGAGGGGATGTTGAACAAGGTGCGCGAGGGCGAAGACTTCCCCACCAAGGCGATCGCGGCGCTATTCGACTACGCCGACGGGGCCGGCATCCCGATGTCGAAAGAACCCGAGGGCATCAGCATGTGGGGCGGGCAGGCATTCGTCTTCCCGAACTTTTTCGTGCTGCCCCAGTATGCGAACGCGCTCAGTTACCGGGTTCGTCCGTACAACAACGATCCGGAATGGTGCCGTTTCGAGGTGTGGTCCCTGACCACCTATCCCGAGACTGCCCAAATTGGGCGCGCCCGACTGAAAGGCCGCTACGCACAGGACGACGTCGACAACTGGGGATTGATCCCGCGGCAGGATTTCAGCAACATCGAGCGGCAGCAGCGCGGCCTGCACTCCCGCAGCTTCCAGGCGATGCGCCTCGCGGCAGACCTCGAGCCTGCCATCTCGAACATGCACCAGGAACTCGACCGCTATCTAGGCGCCTGAAGGGACTGCGCATGCCCGACTGGGACTACACCACCGACGTCATCGTCGTCGGTTCGGGTGGCGGACTGTGCGGCGCCGTCACCGCTGCGGCACATGGCCTGGAAACACTCGTGATTGAGAAGGGCGCCATGATCGGCGGGTCGACCGCCATGTCAGGCGGTGTGCTGTGGCTGCCGAACAATCCGCTTATGCAGGAGGAGGGCGTCCCGGACTCCCTCGAGGAAGGGCTGAGCTACTTCGAGAGTGTGGTTGGTGACATCGGCCCCGCCTCCTCACCGGCACGCCGTCGCGCCTACATCGAAGAGGGTGTGGAGATGGTCCGCTTCCTGCGGGACCGCGGGCTCAACTTTGTTCGCTGCGAGGGGTATTCCGACTATTACGCCGGGGTGCGCGGCGTGCGGGACGGCAAAGCACGCGGCCGCTCGATTGAACCCACCGTCATCGACACGCACGAACTCGGCCCGTGGTCGGCCAAGCTGATGCCGGGCATATCCGTCGCACTCAAGATCGTGGTGATGACCGGCGAGTCGGCGACGCTGCAGCTGATCAAGCGCTCTCCCCGAGCGGTGCGCGCCGCGCTGCGCGTCGGGCGCCGCACCGCCACGGGGCGACTACGCGGGGAGCAGCGGGTCGCTAACGGCGCCTCCCTCGTCGCGCAAACTCTGAAAGCCGCTCTTGCCGAGGAGGTTTCGGTCTGGACCGACACCGGATTGACCGATCTGGTCATGGACGACGGGCGGGTCACTGGTGTTGCCGCGACACGCCACGGCCGGCCGGTGCGGATCCGCGCGCGGCACGCCGTGCTGCTTGCCTCCGGCGGCTTCGCCCGCAACCCGCAGATGCGCGCCATCTGGTCCAAGCAGCCCAACACCGGCGCGTGGACAAGCGCCAACCCGGGCGATACCGGCGAGGTGATCCAGGCTGCCATGGCGCACGGGGCCGCCGTCGACCTGATGGACGACGCGTGGTGGATCCCGTCCTCGGTCCAGCCGGACGGCCGACCGTCACCGCACAATCCCGAGCGCAGCAAGCCCGGCTCCATCATCGTCAACCGGGCCGGCAAGCGGTACTTCAACGAGGCCGTGGCCTACATGGAGGCCGGCCAGCGCATGTACGAGCACGGCGCGGTCCCGAGCTATCTGGTCATGGACTCGCGTTACTTCCGCCGCTACCTGTTCGGCTTCCGGCCCAGGTTGCCGAAAGAGTGGCTGCGCAACGGCTATATGAAGTCCGGTCAGACGCTAGAGGATCTCGCTCGTGCCTGCGGTATCGATACGGCCGGATTGACCGCGACGGTGCAGCGGTTCAATGGTTTCGCCCGTACCGGTGTCGACGAGGACTTCCACCGGGGCGAGGGCGCGCACGAGCGCTATCAGGGCGACAGCACGCACCAGCCCAACCCGTCGCTCGGCCCCCTGGACTCACCGCCCTACTACGCCGTCGAAATCTTTCCCGGCGACGTGGGAACCAGCGGCGGGTTGCTGTGCGACGAGTATGCACGCGTGCTCAACACCGCCGGCGAACCGATACCGGGTTTGTATGCGGCCGGCAATTGCACGGCCTCGGTCATGGGCCGCAAGTATCCGGGCGCCGGCGCGAGCATCGGTGCGAGCTTCGTGTTCTCCTACATCGCCATGAAACATGCTGCGGCGCAGACTATTCAGCGTTCTGCTGTAGCCAAGGGCGGCATGACGTGACGGCGGATGTCGCCGTCATTGCGCACGAGGAAATTCGGGAGCTACTGACCCGGTACTGCCGTGGTGTCGACCGCATGGACGCCGAACTGATCGCCTCGGCTTACCACCCGGACGCGATCGACGAACATGGCCTCACCCAGTTCACCGGCGAGACGGTGGGCGTCGGCATCGTTGCCCTCATGGAGTCCGCGCGGTTCAGCATGCATCACATCACGAATCAGGCGATACAGGTGCACGACGACGATCACGCCGGCTGCGAGACGTACTACGTGGTGTGGCAGACAATGTCCGATGAGGCTGGTGAGCAGCTGCTGCATGTGCTCGGCCGCTACGTCGATCGCCTGGAGCGCCGCGGCGGTCAGTGGCGCATCGCCCATCGCCTGGTGATCGTGGAGATGGTGCGCCGGCTTCCACTGGACGGCACCGAGTTTCTCGGCGCTCGACATGCCTGCCGCGACCGGACGGACCCGTCCTATGCCGTACTGACCCATCCCTGACCGAAGTTCGCGAGGCGACCTGAAGTCACCACCGATCGTGGTGAAGGACGTCCTCGACCGGTCGGCGGGTCAGCGGTCCGAATGGGCGCGCCGGCCAACCGAGGGGAATGGTGACGGCGATGTATCGATCGTCGGGGACGGCCAGGATCTTCCGGACGTCGGCCTCCGCGAAACGATGAAACGTCGTGAAAGCCGCGCCCAGCCCGAGCGCACGAGCGGCGACCACCATGTTCTGTGCCGCAGCGTATACCGCGGAGTACATGAAGGTCGGATCGGGCGCTTGCTCCGGATAGTTGTTCTGCCCGCACACGAAGATGAGCACCGGCACCTCGCCCAAGGTGGCGAGCAGATTCATGGCACCGGCGACCGTCCGACGCGCCGTGGGCTCCGCCACCGATTGCGCAACTGCCGCGGACCCCAGCGGTGCGAACAGGGCGCCCAACCTGGCACGCACATCAGAAGCCTGCACCACCACGAAATCCCACGGCTGACAATTGTTCGCGCTCGACGCTCGCGTGCCTGCCCAAATCACCTTCTCGACAAGCGAATCGGGAACCGGCTCCGGCCGGAAGTAGCGCATGGCCCGGGCCGTCCCCATGGCTTCGAGCGTCTCGATAGGACCGGCGCCGGTCAGGTTGTCGTCGTGCGAGGTCACCGCGAGGTTTTCCGATCGCCTGATCGCGGAACGTGCAACGATCGATCGCCGGTGAGGCGGACGGCGCCTTTTCGGACGGCAGCCATCCGCGGTGACTGATTCGCAATGGTTTCCATCGGACCTGTGAGCTCCTCTAGATTTGACGCCTGGTGAGGTTGAGCCGCGCTCGCAAGTCTCGGATGCGCAATCGGCGCGACGCAATGGGGATCAACGCCACAACACGGGTCGCGAGCGCCTTGCCGGCCGCGGTCGACTACTTCGGGATAGGCGACAGCACGAGCCGTCATCGCATGGACGCCGCGGATACCCGTTGACATGTTCCCCGTTAGTTGGATCTAATACAAGTGTAATGTTCACGGAATTCCAAGAGCAGTGCAACTGTATCGGCACTGACCAAACGAGGAGGTAGCCACCGGTGTCGACATTTCGGTTGGCCGATGTCCCGATGGCCCGCGATCGGACATCAGCATTTCGATACGTCAGCTCCGCTGGTGATGTGGTCCATTCCGCCGATGACGGAACCTGGTTGCTGACCAGTGGCGAGGCTGTGCGTTTCGCCCAACGCAACCCAGAAATTTTTTCCTCGGTCGGGGCCACCGCGGGCGGCTCGACGATTCCGATGCCACTGGTGCCGGTCGCAAGCGACCGGCCGGCACACACCAAGTATCGGAAGATACTGGACCCGTTGTTCTCGCCTCGCGTCATCAACGCCATGGAGGACGATCTGCGTCGTCAGGTCAGGGATCTCATCGCCACCTTTGCTGACAAGGGTGAGTGCGACGTCGTCGCCGACCTCGCACGCCTGTACCCCGCTCAGGTCTTCCTCACGTTCTTCGGCTTGCCTCTTTCCGATCGTGACCAGCTCATCGGTTGGGTCGAGACCATCCTCGACAACACAACCGGAGTCGGTACCGCCGAGGCCGGCCCGGTAGTCGCTGAGGCCGCTACCGCGTTGCTGACCTACATCCATAGCTACATCGAAAAGAAGCGGCAAAAACCCAGCGATGATGTGCTCGGCCGGATCCTGGCACTGAGCGGCGACGAGGCGTGGACGGTTGAAGAACTGCTCGGCTTTGTCTTCGTCTTCACGCTGGCCGGGCTGGACACTGTCGCCGCTGCGATCGGATTCACCATGCGTCACCTCGCATTGAACCCTGATCTGCGGCGGTCGCTGATCGCCGATCCGACCTTGGTGCCGGCAGTCGTCGAGGAGATGCTTCGCTTGGAGCCACCCGCTCCCGGCGTCACCCGCATCACCACCCAGGACGTCGAGGTGTGCGGCGTTCAGATCCCCAAGGGCGAATCGGTCGTGATCTATCTAGGCACCGCCAACCGCGACCCGGACCGATACGAGGATCCCGACACCTTCGACCTGGCGCACTCGGACTTGGGACACGTGACGTTCGGGGGTGGGATCCACCGCTGCCTGGGTTCCCATCTGGCCCGTCGCGAACTTCGCCTTGTCGTCGAGGAATTCCACAAGCTGATCCCCGACTACGAGATAGCTCCGGGATTCGAACCAGAAGTGAAGTGGCCCGCGGGCACCATCCGGCTCACCTCGCTTCCGCTGAGGTTCCCGGTCACGAATGGCAGGTCGTAATGCGGCTCCACATCGACTCCGACCGCTGCAGCGGAAACGGCCGTTGCTATGCGCTCTACCCCGAGATGTTCACCGACGACGAGAACGGCTACGGGCAAACGGTCAACGACGGCGCGATCGACGCAGACCAATTAGACGAGGCACAACGAGCGACATTGTGCTGCCCCGAACAAGCCATCACCATTGAAGACAACTAGGGCCGCTGGCACCGAGTAAGGAACGCCCGATGAACGCGGCATGTGCACTGGTGAACGACCCAATAGTCATCCTCGCGAACCAGGCTGGCTACGATTGGAGGATCAACGATGTCTAGACCTTCTGCAACCTCGCTCTATCCGCCCGAGGGCCTGGGCGCGCCAAAGGATCGGCGCGGCCACGCAACTGGATGCAGTGTCGGGCTGCCGGAGGGCACGGTGGTGTTTTCTGCCGATAATCACATCACGTTGGCCGAGGACATTTTCTACCAGCGTTTCCCGGACAAGCTCAAAGAGGACGCGCCGCGGATCTGGTACGACGACGGCGCCTACCACATCGGGGTCAAGGGGCAGTCGTTTTTGTGGGACACCTTCAGCGCGGTGGTGATGCAGTACGACGATCTGCCCGGGGCGGCGAGCACCAACATCGAGGCGCGGATCGAGGAGTTGCGTGCCGACGGGGTCGATAAGGAGTTGGCGTTCCCCAACGCGATCCTGGCGCTGTTTGGCTACCCGGACAAGGAGATTCGTGAGCTGGCCTTCCGCGTCTACAACGAATATGTTGCCGAGCTACAAGAGCGCTCCGGTGGGCACTTCTACGGGGTGGGGCTGATCAACTGGTGGGATCCCCAGGGCGCCCGGCGCACCCTTGCCGAGCTGAAGTCGTTGGGGCTCAAGACATTTCTGTTGCCGTTGAATCCCGGCAAGGACGACGACGGCAACCCGATCGACTACGCGAGCACGGCGATGACGGCGGTGTTCGAGGAGATCGAAGCCGCCGGTCTGCCGCTGACCCACCACATCGGTGAGACGCCACCGAAAATCCCGTCGGAGTTCAACCCCATCGTGGTCAGCATGATGACCAACATCGACGGGTTCCGGGAAGTGTTCTCCAAGTACATCTTCGGCGGCATCCTCGATCGCCACCCCGGGCTGCAGATCGGCTGGTTCGAGGGCGGGATCGCGTGGGTGCCCTGGGCGCTGCAAGACGCCGAACATTTGGTGGCGTCGTATCGGCACATGCTCAACCGGCCTCTCGAGCACGACGTGCGCTACTACTGGGACAACCACATGAGCGCATCATTCATGCTCGACCCGGTCGGCCTGCAGCTGATCGAGCGGATCGGCGTCAACAAAGTCTTCTGGTCCTCGGACTACCCCCACAACGAAAGCACCTACGGTTACTCGGAGAAGTCGCTGGCCACAGTCGTCGAAGCTGTTGGACCCCAGGCGGCCGCACGGATCATCAACGACAACATCACCGAATTCCTCGGTCTCTAGGGTGGTCGATAGCGCGGTTCCCCGGGAGCGTAGACGTCCATGAACGTCATCATCTCCGCCCTTTGCAGCAAAAGCTCGTCTCGGTGCGCAGGTCGACACGATGGGGCAGCGAGATGACGAATGAACTGGCCGGCAAGGTCGCCATCATCACGGGTGGGGCGTCGGGACTTGGATGTGCGACCGTACGGCAGTTTGTGGCGGCGGGCGCTCGAGTGGTGATCGCCGACCTTGACGACCAGCGTGGCCCGAAACTGGCTGCCGAATGTGGTCGAAGTGCGCGATTCGAGCGCATCGACGTTTCTGACGCCGGCCAGATGGCAGAGTTGACCGCCAGCGTCGCCGATGAGCTCGGCGGCCTGCACGTCATGGTCAACAACGCCGGCATCGCGGGCACGATGCACGCCAACTTCTTAGACGACGACCTGGCTGACTTCGATCGGCTGATAGCGGTCAATCTGAGAGGCGTGATGCTGGGTACTCGCGAAGCCGCTCGTCAGATGTCTCAGGCCGGCGGCGGGTCGATCGTCAACATGTCTTCGATCGGTGGCATCCGGGCGGGCGCCGGAGTGATGACGTACCGGGCCGCCAAGGCCGCAGTACTCCATTTCACGAAATGCGCGGCGATGGAGTTGGCACAGCACGGAGTTCGTGTCAACTGCATCGCGCCGGGTGGAATCCCCACACCAATCCTGGCCTCTTCCGCCAAGCAGATGAGTGATGAAGCTCGCGATGCGTACGTAGGCGCCTGGCGCGACACCATGCGGGCACTTCGCCCGTTGGAGTGCGAGGGCACACCAGAAGATGTCGCGGAGGCGGCCCTGTACTTGGCGAGCGACCGTTCACGCTACGTCACGGGCACCGTTCTGCCGGTCGACGGGGGCATTGTCGTCGGCATGCCGACGAGGATTGAGCATCGAGGCTGAGGTTCCGGCGTTAATCGCGCAAACTCGATTCTGACTTACCCGTCCGACTACATGGCCGGTGCGCGGCCGATGACACCGTCCGCTTCGAGGTCAGCGATCTCACTCGCTGTCAGTCCAAGCTCGGTGAGCAATACGTAATTGTGTTCGCCGAGCAGCGGTGCAGGGTGTGTGTGGATACGCCGCGGGCCGCGGGACAGCTTGAACGGAAGGGTGCTGTGGGGGGTTTGAGCGTTGACCGGATGGCCGACCTCTTCGAAGAAGCCGCGGAAGTTGAGCTGAGGCAGCCTCGCCTGATGATGCGGCTGCAGCACCTTTGCTACGGGAATACCTGTATCCCACAGAGATTCGACAATTTCGTCGCCAGTCCGCGATCCGCACCAGGTGGCCAGATGTTCGTCGATCATGTCTTGCTCTCTGCGCCGCCCGTCTGCGGTCGAGAGCGCGAGACTTGCAGCCCAGTCGTCGCGCCCCACCACTTCACATAACCTCACCCATTGATCGTCGGTGGCGACGGCGATTGCCACCCAGCAGTCAAGCCGGCCGAACTCGTCGATCTCGTTGGTGCGGTACAGGTTTTGCGGCGCGGCCTTGGGGCCGCGGTTCCCGGCTCGCTGCAGCAGCGCACCATATGCGGAGTACTCGATCACCTGTTCTGCCGCAATGTTGATCGCCGCGTCGACCATTGCCGCCTCCACGAGCGATCCCTGGCCGGTCCGGCGGCGGTGCTCCAGCGCCAAGAGCAACCCGTTGAGCGCGTGAATGCCGGCGTTGGGGTCGCCGACGGAGTACGGCTCGTACGGATTGCAGTCGGGATAACCGGTGAGCCAGCTGACTCCGGCAGCTGCCTCGATGGCGTATGCGAACGCCGGGTTGTCGCGCCATGGTCCGTCCAGACCGAAGCCGGGCATGCGCAGCATGATCGCGGCTGGGTTAATCGCTTGGATTGCAGCGTAATCCAAGCCCATTTGATCCATGACGCGCGGCGTGAAGTTTTCCGCGATCACGTCCGCGGTTGTGATCAGCCGCCCAAGCAGCTCGCGCCCGGTAGCGCTCTGCAGATCCAGTGTCAGGTCTTTCTTGTTGGTATTCAAGCTCGAGAAGATCGGCGACTTCTCCCACCACTGGTCCTCGGTGATCGGGATGCCTGCGATGAGCCGAGTGCCATCGGGGTGACGGGTCGACTCGATGTGGATTACCTCCGCACCGAGCATGGCCAGCAGATGGGTGCAGCTCGGACCCGCCCAGAAGGTTGTCAGATCCAGTACGCGCAGCCCCGCCAACGGTGCGTTTGCTGAACTGGAATTCCCGGTCATCGTCAGCCGACGTTCACGGCCCTGGCCGTCGGCCAGCCGATTTCGGTACACCTCGGTGTGCTCGCCGAGGCGGGGCGCCGGTTCGGGTGAGCGGAGACAATTTGGCCGGATGCGGTACGGATGGCTCGGTTGTAGGAACCCGTTGCGCGGATTGGGCACGAAGGACTGCCGGACCTGGAAGTGTTCGAGTGCATCGATATTGGCCCCGTTGGCCACGGGCGCATTCGGGATCCGGAATGCGGTGGCGAGATCTCGTACCTCGTCCACGGTTTGGCTCTCGACCCAGGCATACAGCTCGTCAGCTTTCTCATTGGCCTGCTCGGTGATCGACAGCGGTGAGTGCTCGTCGATCCACTCCGGATGACCGCTCATCGCGCACAGGTCGAACCATTGCTGGGCGGTGCCACAGCCCAGATCCACCAGACCGTCCTTGGCTCGTGCGATGCCGGGCACCGTCAGCCGGCGGGCATCGCGCCACGGTCGGCCGAGCATCTCGTAGTAGGCCACCGGATAGTAGGTGAGCCCGAGCACATCGGTTTCCAGCATCGACAGGTCGATCAGTTCGCCTGCACCGTCACCGAGCGTCCGGAAGCGTGATGCCAGGGTCGCCGCACTCGCATACGCTCCGGCGAGGTACTCACCTACCTGACCGCCAACGAATACCGGTGCCCGATCAGCAGACCCGCGGCCAAGGCCGATGATACCGCCCGACCACGCCTGCAACGTGAATTCGGTGGCCGCTTTGTCGCGCCACGGGCCCTCCAGCCCGAACGGTGTGATCGAGGTGACCGTCAAATGGGGATGATCGCGATGCATCTGTGCCGGCGTAAACGCCTGGCTTTCAGCGAGTTTTGACCCATGTGACCAAATGACGGCATCCGCGTGCGCCAACAGCCCGTTGACGAAGTCGGCATCGGTATCCGGGTCCGCCACGACACTGTGCTTCGAGCACGCGAGAAAACTGAACAGCGCCCCCTCTTCGCCCGGCTTTATCTCCGTTCCAGATGCCGACCATCGCCGCAACGGATCTCCTTCGGGCGTCTCGACTTTGATCACCTCGGCGCCACCATCGGCGAGCAGCTTCGTGCAGTAAGCACCCGCAATTCCGGTGGAAAGGTCGACGACAACGTACCCGTTCAGCGGCTCCATCCCGCTAGCCCTTCTTTTTGCGGTTGGACTTGCTGAGCCGGAACCCCGGGGGGAACTTGCTGTCGTTCTCGTTGACCGCATTCGCCAGCCCGCTTTGGAGCGCCTCCCCCATCACCAATTCGTCACCGTCCGGCATGACGCTGGTGTCCAACGACTCGAAAAACGCCGATAGCAGGCTGCCAAGGTATTCGCCCTGATACTGCTTCACTACTTCAAAGAAGACCTTCTGCATGAACACCGTGTCCACCGACCGGTTGCGCGCGCACGCCCGCGCGTACTTGTCAACTTCGACCTCAAGCTGGTCCCGGCGCACCACCTTGTTCAGGAAATTGCACTGGAACATTTCGTCGGCGGTGAAAGGCCTTCCGGTGAAGACCATTTCCTGAAACTTCCGCAAGCCCATCGTCTGAGCCCACGTCCACATCCGCGGACCCCATCCGTGATACCTGAACGAGGGATGGCCGAAGAGCGCGTCGTCAGACGAGATCACCAGATCCGCGTCGGCACATTGGTAGAAGTGCCAGCCGTAGCAGTAACCCTTCGCTTCGACGATGCTGATCTTCTTGAACTCTTGCAGTGGCCGGTTGCCGGCCTGCGAGTTGGCAAACCACGCGCTGATCGTTGCGCCGTGCCGAAACGATCCCTTGGGCGGGTAGCTGACCTCACCGCTTTCGTTCTCCAGCCGCATCTCTGCGAGCCGCAGGTCGGGGGAGTCATCACCTTCCATGAACTCGGGCAGATCCGCACCGCTGCCCAGGTTGTCACCGACACCGCGGATGACGACCACTTTGACGTCGTTGTCAACGGTGGCCGCGCGGATCAGGTCGGCGTATCGGAGTCGTGCGGCAGATGTAGGTGCGTTCAAAAACTCGGGCCGGTTGAAGGTGATCGTGGCGATCTTCGTCTGCGGGTCCTTGTCGTAGAGAATGATCTCCTCGGGCGCGGGACGTTTTGCCATGCGTGCTACTCGCGGGTATTCGAGGTCAGCACTTCCGATCCGTCGGCGGTGATGAGGACCGGATTTCGCAACAGAACAGCGCCAATGCCCTCTTCCCACACATAGGCCGTGACGGCGAGCACCATCCCCGGTTCCAGCTGCTCGTCGCCGCCGTCCGGGTTTAGCTGCGCGGACACGACCGGTGCGTCGAACCCCATTCCGATACCGTGAGCCACCGGCATGGGCGGCAACGCCTCACCGGCCGTTCGGTACCCGGCGAGCAGATCGTTGGTCCGAGCACCCGGTGTGCATGCGCTAGCCAGGCCGTCCCAGACCGCGTCCGCTCGCGCGAACAACGCGCGCGCGCCGGCGCTCTTTTCACCTACCGCTCGCGTGCGGCCAACCTGGCCGATATAGCCGTGGGCGAGTGCGCCGGCTGCGAACACCACCAGGTCGCCGGTCCGCGCCGCCCCGTCGCCGGTGACTCGCCGCCATGGACGGTCTCTTGAGGTCACCCACACGCTGTCCTGGTTGGCCGGGGTACTGACACCACCAGCGGCCATCGCTTCCAGCATTGCTCCGGTCATGGTCTGCTCGGTGACCCCGGGACCTAGTTGTGACACGCCGGCGGCCAGGCCGACCTCAGCTACCCGCACTGACTCCCGAAGAGCGGCAATCTCTTCTGTGGTCTTGATCCGCCGGGCGGCGCGCATAGCGGCCTCGCCGTCTACCAGCTCGGCGTTGGGAAAAGCGCTCGGCAACAGCTGCGCGAATGCCGGGGACAACGCGTCGGTGCCCACCCGGCGGGCTGTCGCCGCGGCATCGATCTTCTTCAGGTTCGCGATGGTGTTCATCGGATTCCATGAAATGCCATAGAGATTCTCGTGCGGGATGTCGTCGGGCACACCCTCGTCCCACGTGCTCAGCAAGTAGATCGCGCCAGTCTCACGCACCAGCACGCAGGTCGGGCCGAACGGCCGTGTTCCGGCCACCCACGCTTGGCGCGCGCCGGTGACGTACCGGACATTGGCCTGCCGGCCGAGGACGAGCACGTCGAGATCGTGGGCTTCCATCTGAACCAGCGCGCGCTCGCGCCGCCCGGAGCGTAGCGCACGGTCGTCCGGCAGAACTTCAGTCGCCATAAGGCGCATACGGGTAGTCGGTCAATTTACTCCAGCCTTCTTCGGTGATCACGACAATCTCTTCGCTGCGGTAGCCGCCAGTACCGTCCTCCCAGACGACCGGCTCCAAAACAAGAACCATGCCCGCTTCCAGGACATAGTTCTCGTCGAAATCATCGCCGAGATCGGTGCCGATCATCGGCATCTCCGCAGCATTCACGCCGATACCATGGCCCAGATAAAAATGCGGTAGCCACGGCCGAAGTCCACCATTGGCGGTGGTAGCCGCCCTCGCCAGATCGGCCGCCGTGGCGCCGGCACGGGTCACATCCAAGACGGCAGCCATGATGTCGCGCCAACGATGAAACTGCGCCTGTTGTCGGGGCGTCGGATCCTTGCCCACAATCCAAGTTCGTCCGAAGTCCGAGCAGTATCCCCCATAACTGATGCTGACATCGGTCCACAGCACGTCCTCAGCTCTCAGCTCCCGCTCGGTCGTCAACAGCGGCAGCGCGAGGTCACCATGGCTGGTCCACACACCCTCGGCCCTCGATGGCGGCATGACCTGCCAGATCGGTTCAAGCATGTTTGCCACCGCTCCAAGCTCGAACGCCCGCCGCAAAAACTTCGCCGACAAATCGATCTGGCGCACCCCCGGGGCCAGCACCGCCTGAACGTCGACGATTGCCTCGTCCGTGATTTGGACGGCCCGACGGATGCAGGCAATCTCGTCAACCGTCTTGACCGCTTTGGCCGCGCCGAGGATCGCCGTGGCGTCGATAGGCGTGCCGGATGGAAACAATCGGTCGTGCGCGCGCCGCATGGCGCCGGTTAACTCGTCGACCGCCACAGTGGTCCCGCGCGGAATCAGATCGGAGAGCAACCGCGCGAAAGCTTCTATCCCACTGTCGAACTCCAGGTAAACCGCTGGGTGAACGTGGTCGGTGGGCAGCTCAGTTTCGTCTGCAGCGCCCTCTCGAAACGGAAGGAACAAATGGGGCGATTCGTCGTCTGCGAGTACCAAGGCGACCGGGCGCTCGATGTGCGACAAGCCGGCGTCGCCGAGCGGCCAACTTGTCCCAGTCGCGTAAGTAACGGCGTTGTTGCCCAAGAGGATCAGCGCGCCGACATCGCGATCGGCCATCGCGGATCGCAGCCGCGCACCTGTCTGGCGGCGCATCCGGGCGCGGTCGGGCCGCGCAGGAATGTCGAGTGTGGACTCGCCCGCAAGAAAAGTTGTCATCTCAGATTTCCACGAATTCGATGATGCCGCCACTGCGGTTGCATGCGGCGTTATGCACGCAATCCGAAGACAGAGATGGCTTGTTGACACCGATCCGGTCTATCGACACGACGGTTACCGTCGTGACGCCGCGACGTGCGGACGTCATTGATCCTCCATTCGCATTATTGACAAGCCTGTGCCGGTCACCACGTAACGGACAGTTCATAGACGCCGTAGGCCAGGCGGTCGTGCTTGAGGGCGACCTCATCGATCGGGACGGCAAGACGCAATGTGGGAATGCGGCGGAACAAGGTCGTGAACACGACCTGAAGTTCCGCCCGGGCGAGCTGCTGCCCAACGCACTGGTGCCTACCGTAACCGAACGCGACGTTCTGGCCAGCGTTGTTCCTGTGCAGGTAAAGACGGTCAGGTTCCTCGAAAATATTTGGATCCCAGTTCGCCGGCGAGAGGTCGATGATTATGCCTTCGCCGGCCCTGATCGTCTCGCCGCCGATCTCGATGTCCTCCGCGGCGACTCGCCGCTGACCGTTCTGGACGATGGACAGGTAGCGAAGCAACTCCTCCACCACGTTGGCGACGACTCCCGCATCGGTGGCGTCACGGACCACCGCCAACTCGTGGGGATTGTCCAAGAGGGCCAATACGCCTAACCCAATCATGTTGGAGGTAGTCTCGTGCCCGGCGATCAGCAGGCCGGTGGCGAGCTGTGCAGCCTCCTCGACACTGATCTCGTCGGCCTTGACTCGCTCCGCGAGGTCAGACACCGCATCCTCAGCCGGCTCAGCGATCTTCGCCTCAACGAGAGTGGCCATGTACTTGGCCAGCACCATCGCTCCCCTGATGTTGTCCTCGGGGGTGGCAAATCGGGCGAGCCCAACATTAGCGTGTTCCTGGAAGAACTCGTGGTCGTCGTACGGAACGCCGAGCATCTCGCTGATCACCAACGAGGGAACGGGCATCGCAAGCGCCGCAACGAGGTCGGCCGGTCGAGGACCCGACAGCATCGCGTCGATGCAGTCGTCGGTGATCGTCTGGATCGCCGGCCGCAAACCCTCAACCCGCTTGTATGTGAACGGTTTCGACAACATCCGGCGAAACCTCGTGTGCTCCTCGGCATCCGACGTGAACACCGACCGAGGCCGTTGGTGCACCGTCGCCGCAAAGGCCTCGTTCCAGTGTGGAAACCCCGGGCGTCGATCGTCGACGCTTACCCGAGAGTCGGAGAACAGCGCCCGCGCCTCCTCGTAACCGGTAACCAGCCATGGGGTGCTGCCATCCCAGATCCGCACACGCGAAACTGGTTTGCCGGTATTGAGCTCGAGGACTTTCGACGGTGGGGCGAACGGGCAACGTTGGTCCCTGACCATCGGATACTCCGGGATATCGGAGGCCGTCTGGGCACCGATCAGCGTGTCAGACATTTTTGTTCGTCCTCATTCCTCGATGAAGATGGCCTGCGCAGGACAAGCCGCGGCCGCACGACGAGTGTTGTCCTGCTGCGCGGTCGACGGATGCTCAGCCAGCAGCACAACAACGCCGTCCTCGTCGCGCTGATCAAAGATCCCAGGTGCGTTCAGCGCACAGTTTCCCGATGAGGCGCACTTGCCCTGATCAACGATCACTTTCATCGGCGTCTCAATGCCGGTAGCCCGTCGTCTGCGAAGGCGATGACTTGAATCACCCATCCGCCGGAACTGACGTATTGGAATTTTGACATCCGAAGTGGTGCCGGCGGAGCATCGGCCAACCGATGTATCGGCACCCGTCCTTACCTCCTCGGAGTACCACAACGATACGATCGCACCGCACCGAGAATCGTTGACATTACGTTTGTATTAGAGACGACGGCGCAGAAGATGTCAACGCCAGTCCAGTGCCGGGGTGGTGCTCACGAGCGGCGCCTGCAGGTGCCAGTGCAAGGGCTCTTCGCCCGCCAAGATTGGCGGTTGCCTACGTCGCCTTGGTCACCAATGCTTACGCGCGGCGAATCCCGGGGTCGCGGTTCGCTTTCACGATGGCCATCTCAATGGTTTTCGATGCGATCGAGCACGCCAGTTGGGTTGGCCGGCAACAAGGTGTCCTCGACTTCAAAGACGTTGTCCACCATACGACTAGGTCTCAACACACGTCGATCCGGTTCCCCGAACGGCTTGCCGAGGCGGGTATTCAACCCTTGGTCGGGGCGGCGGGTGGTACCTATGACAACGCGCTCGCCGAGACGATCAATGGCCTCGACAAGACCGAAGTGAGCAAACCCGGTAAGCCCTGGCGCCCCACCGAGGACGTCGAGCTGGCCACCGTACGATGGTTCGACTTGTTTAACCACCGCCGCCTGTCGGGTCGAGTGACAAGTCACCGTAATTCGGCTTCTCGACCGTACCCGGGAAGCAACATTGACGAGACCGAGCACGGACCTGCTAGGCATCGCGACTACAACTGCGAGCCGATGTCCCTGCTCCGCGGACTCACCGAACTGCACGTTGGGTTCACTCCCGCTGCGGCCAACGGCCACTGGGTTCGCAGATCGCCAGTATGTCTTGAACCATCCGACCGAGCTGGTCGGGATGATTGATCCGCCGCAGCCGCCCGCCGTGTAGATGCGGCGGTTGTGGCCTTTGACCAGATCGGCGAGGTCTTCCGGCGTAAACATCAATTCACGTGATCGACCTGCCGGCAGATATCGATTCCGATGATGTCGGAGCCTTCTGGCCATTCGCACCGCATGGCTGGGGCCTCGGCCGCGCGCCGCACCGGTGATGAATGCAACCTTGCCCTTGAGTCGGCCAACCATAGGAACTTCATTTTGACGAAAGTGATAAACGTCGGGCGATTGCCATGCACTCCGTCATCGAACGACATGCCAGTTAACGTACGGTCGTATTGTCCGCGTACGATCGTATTGACCGTGGTCCTGTACCGTGCTATTTCAAAGGGGCAGCACACCTTGCCCACGGCGGTGCGACAAGAACTTCTCAGGGATTCAGGAGGCACGCCACCCGTGACGAACTTCGACTCCGTCGACTATTTCACCGATCAATCGCTCGTGCTTGATCCCCACCCCTACTTCGACTATCTGCGCAGCAAGCACCCGGTCGGCTGCCCGATCAATCACGACGTGCTTGCGGTCACCGGTTGGGAGACTGCCCACGCGGTTTACAAGGACGTGGACTCCTACTCCTCCTGCATCGCGCCCGCCGGTCCGTTTACCCCGCTGCCGTTCGTGCCTGAGGGCGACGACATCACCGAACAGCTCGAGCAGCACCGCACCGAGATCCCCATGTTTGAGCACATGGTATGCATGGATCCACCACAACACACCGATGCCCGCTCTCTGCTGAATCAGCTGCTGACTCCCAAGCGTCTGAAGGAGAACGAAGACTTTATGTGGCGGCTGGCCGACCGCTACCTCGACCAGTTCATCAACGACGGACACTGTGAGTTCCTCGCGGCGTATGCCAAACCCTTCTCGCTGATTGTCATTGCCGACCTGCTGGGGATACCAGAGCAAGACCACGAGGAGTTCCGTGCGGCCTTCGGTACGTCGGCGTCGGGTATCGGGGCCCTTGACCATCAGGAGATCGCCATCGACCCCCTGGCATGGGCCGATGAAAAGATCGCGTCCTACCTCGAGGACCGCCGACGCGCACCCCGCGACGATGTGCTGACCGCGTTGGCCACCGCGAAATACCCCGATGGTTCCACGCCCAACCTCTTCGATGTGGTTCACACCGCTACCTTTTTGTTCGGCGCCGGACAAGAGACCACGGCTAAACTGCTCGGCGTCGCACTGCGGGTGTTCGGGGAACGGCCCGACATCCAGCAACGGCTTCGCGAGGACCGTAGCCTGATCCCGGCGTTTATCGAGGAGTGCCTACGCATCGAGAGTCCGGTCACGAGCGTGTTCCGTTTGGCGCGCAAGACAACCACCCTGGGCGACATCGCGGTGCCCGCCGGTACGACGGTGATGGTCAGCCCGGGCGCGGCCAACCGGGATCCGCAGAGGTTCGACGAGCCTCACGAGTTTCGGCTCGATCGCAAGAACGTGCGCGAACACATCGCCTTCAGCCGGGGCGTTCACTCCTGCCCGGGTGCGCCCCTGGCACGGGTGGAGGGCCGCGTCTCGATCGAACGCATCTTGGACCGGATGGCCGACATCGCCATCGATGAGGACAAGCACGGACCGGCCGGCCAACGCAGATACAACTACGAACCAACGTTCATCCTGCGCGGGCTCACCGATCTGCACATCAAGTTCAGGCCGCAAACAGTTGCTGGCCGCGTGGGCTAGCCGCTTGAGGTCGACTTTCGATTATTTGTCAGTGAAGTGGGACGCCTGGCTGGTGCGGAATCCTCAGCGGTGCGTTCGTGTGAGCTTGTCGACGAGCTGATTTCCGCGAAGTCTAGGTGAGTCGTAGGCCGCTTTGCGGGCGTTTTACTGTCCGCCGGATGCGCCGGGTCATCGAATCGACCGTCGCGGCGAACACGCCATCGTCGATGTGAAGCAGCACGTATCGCCATAGCCGAAACCGCCTCGGGCTGAACCGGATTCGCATCAATCCGATCAAGATCCCATCCACGTGGCGGCGACGCCGCCACCACACCCACCGCGGCCCCGCTCAGCCCACATCTGGCCAGCGCGCGGCAAGCCCTACAGGACCGTTCCGATGACGACCGTTTCGATTGGGAGCTCGATATCCTACTTGCCGGACTGGGGAACGCACTCGGGGTCGCAGACCCCAGCTAAGCCGCGGGACGCTTGGTGGATGCGCGCGTGCGTCCGGAAACCTGCCCGATTCAGAGTGCCTCATCCTCGCGTGAGTTTGGGCGCGGCCAGCTCGCGCAGCGACGACAAGAACAGTTCGTCCATCTGCGGGCTCAGCTCGGACAGGGTCGCTGCGCTGGCTTGGCTGGCGGAGCCGAAGACTCGTTGGAGCGCATCATCATCGGTGGTGGCGCCGATGGAAAGGCAAAGGCAGGCAACGCCGTCGGCACGGAGTTCCTCGAGTGCTTTGTGGGCGTCAGCCTCAGCGTAGCGGCCTTCGTAGCCGTCGTCGTAAGGGAATCCATCGGATAGGACCAGCAGCAGCCGGTTCGGGGTGCCGGCCTTGGTCTTGAGTATCTCGCCAGCTCCGCGGATGGCCGCGCCAAGGCGCGTGTAGCCCGACGGTTCGAGCTGGTTGAGCCGGGCCCGGCCGACAGCGCCGAACCGGTGGTCGAACTCCTTGATCGCGGGGAGGTGGACGGCGTGCCTGCCCTGGGATCGGAATGCGTAGACGGCGACCCGATCGCCGAGTTCTTCGAGTATGACGGCCAGCGTGGCCGCCGCCCGCCGCTGGTGATCGTGCACGGCCAGACCGTCGGGATCTGTATCGGTGGCCGATCCCGAGGCATCGACCAAGATCAGCACACCGAGGTCGCGGGCGAGTTTGCGGCGCTCGAGGTAGACGTGTTCCGGTGGTGAGTGACCCGAACGCAGATCGATGGCCAAGTCGATAAGGGCTTCGATGTCGAGGTCGTCGCCATCGGTGCGACCCCGAAGAACCTTGGGCCCCAGCCCGATTCGGGCCAGCCGGCGCCGCAGCACGTCATCGTGGCGAACCGCCGCGTCGGAGATGTCGGCGTCGGTCGCCAGCGGGAAGTCGATGACCCGGCACCAGTCCGGCCGGTACCGGTGATGATGGACGTCCCACTCCGGATACCGGGCGCCCCCCACACCCACCGCGGCGCCGGGATTGCCGCCGCCGGTGAAGTGGAGCGGAGTGGGAAGCGGCCGCGCGTTCGGGCCGACCGACTGAACCCGCCGCATCGAGCGGACCTGCAACTCCGCGCCGGCCGCGCCATCGCCGGGGGAACGCGAGCTGCCCATCAACTTGCGGAAATAGTCGGCGAGGGCTTGCGACTTGAACAGCGGATTGTCGAATAGCTTGAGAATCTTGCTTTCGCCGGACGGCTGCTCGTCACCACCGTCTTCCTCAGGGCTTTCGGGCAGGTCGATGGGATCGAATTCCAGGCGAAGATCTTTGTCGATGGCCCGAGCTCCCGGACCGTCCGGTGCCGCCAGGAGTCGGGAGGGTTTGATGACACCGAACCAGTCCGGAGGGTCGGCGACCATCGCGCGTCCCTTCGCTACTGCGAGGGACTCGTCGGCGCTCGCGGTGGGCGGTTGTCCGGCAGGGCAAAGCACGGCCGCGAGCGGGAGCTGTTTGGCGAGCTCGGCGAGCACCCGGTGACCTTCGAGCGCCAGGTATCGGCTTGCCACCGCGGGACGTCCCCGCAACGCCTTCATCAGCTGCGGATCCAGACTTCCCGCGCCCATCAGCGCACACTGGACCAGCACCTCACGGCGTTGCTCCGCGAAAGAGCCACCCGCCGAGACCAACACAACCTGACCATTGGTGTGCGCGACCTGGCCCGCCGGCGCCTCCGTGACGTCCATGGACCTGCCGGCGACGAACGTGGCTAGCAACCGGAACCGGTCAGGACCGTCCGGATCGGCGGCGGTCACGTCCGAGGCAGGACGGCATCGACCAGTTCACCGAGCGCGCGGTTGACGTCGCGGTCATCGGACAGGCTCTGCACGATGGCTGCCTGCACGGCGCTGCGCAGGCTCAGCCCTTCAGCGACGAGCCCGCCGGTGAGGATCAGCATCCGGGTGGAGGACACTTCCCGCAGCGGCGAACCGTTTAGGTTGCGGATAGCGTTGCCGAGCTTGACCAGAGTCCGCGCGGCCTCGTGATCAATCCCGGCTTCGTGGGCCACCACCTGCGTCTCGATATCGACGGGTGGGAAGCCGAGCTCGATGGCGATGAACCGCTGACGGGTCGACTCCTTGAGGTTCTTCAGCACGCTCTGGTAGCCGGGGTTGTAGGAGATCACCAGCTGAAACCCCGGCGCCGCCGACAACGTCGTGCCCAGCCGGTCGACCGGAAGCTCACGGCGGTGATCGGCAAGCGGATGGATGACGACGGTGGTGTCCTGTCGCGCCTCGACCACCTCGTCCAGATAGAAGATCGCGCCCTCGCGCACCGCCCGGGTCAACGGCCCGTCCACCCAGACCGTTTCACCGCCCTTGAGCAGGAACCGTCCCACCAAGTCGGCCGACGTCATGTCCTCGTGGCCGGCCACTGTGATCAGTTCGCGGCCCAGCCCGTGGGCCATCGCTTCGACGAACCGGGTCTTGCCGCAGCCGGTCGGGCCCTTCAGCAGCACTGGCAAACCGCGACCGGCCGCCGCCTGAAAGACCTCCACCTCGTCGCCGACGGCCTTATAGAACGGCGCTTCCGAGACGGCGTGAACTGCCGCGGGTCGACTATTCAGCAACTCACTTACCTCGCTCGATGGGAACATTGACGGGAAGCTTGACGCCATCTGGAAGAACAAGCTGACCGTCGTGATTGATGTAGCCGGAATTCTTCAGCGGCACTGGCAGCGCGGGGTCGGGACACGGCCGGTCCGTGTCCGCGCCGCAAATGCCCATCAGGAAGTACGAGCGCTTCAAGAGGTCCGCTGGCCAGGGATCTTGGTGCATGGCGACCCACTGGGCCGGGATGTTGTAGAGCACGAAGAAGAACGCGCTGACTCCGCCGAAGATCGCCAGGAAACGGATGCCTTGCTGCTTGGCAAACCCTCCTCGGACGCTGTCCAGTCCTCGCTCGACGAACGTCCGTCCGCGGTCGTCGGTGAAGTACCGCAGGCAGCACAGGCCTGCTTGCACGCCACCCCACATCAGGCCCTCGTAGATCGGCCACTGGTAGTAGGTGCCCGCGTTGAGCGACACTGCCCGGATGGCGCCCGGGTAGGTGAAAAAGCCCATGGGAAGGAAGATCAGACCCTCCATGACGAGGTCCCATAAAACCGTGTAGCCGAACGTGACGCCGATGAGGCCAACCGTGCTGATGTTGGGGAATCGCTCCTTGACTTTGCGCATGACCCAGCAGCCGAGGATTGTGCACAGCAGCACGACGAACGCATATCCGCCCACGTTGATCAGGGCGGGTTCGGCCATCATGGCCCCCGGTTTCCCGAACGACTGCCAGCCCGGAATGTTCTGCACCCACGAGCCCCGGTTCCACAGCCAGGTGTTGTAGGTGCTCCACGTGTTGAAGTAGTTCAGCAGCGGATCTTGGAAGAACATCGCACCGCAGGCGCCGATCAGCATGCCGTCGAGGGTGATCCTGCGCTCGCGCCGCCACGGCCGGACGATGAAGTAATAGATGGCGATCGGCAAACCGCCCAAGCACAAGACGGTGAACGTCACGAGGATTACCTTCATCGCCAGCGGCGGATCGCTCGGCCCCGCCGGCACTCGCTCGAAGTTGGCCCCGCTGAGCCAGCTGATAACCACGTACAGCTGGAAAGCGAGAATCGCGCCGCCCACGGCGGCCCAGATGTGCACCGGCTTGATCTTCGACTGGGGCTGGGCACCAAGCGAGCCCACACCAGCGAGCGACTCCGTCGTAGAAGGTGCTCCCTTCTTACCCACGACGTGGCTCATAGCAATGCCTCCTTCGGGATAGATAAAGTCCAGCAATCTCGCGTCCGCGCGCACCTCGGATATGGATCAGCGACTAACTCAGCGGCAACGGGGTTGCTGTGGGCGTCTGTTATGGACGAGACAGTCATCGCTTGCCCTCCTCGGCAGCCATCGGCCCACTGAGTGTACCTACTGGCTGCTTAGCGGCCAATGGGCTTCCGAGATCGTTTTCGTGACACAATCTCCGCATGGTTGAGAGTTGGACGCGGGAGCGGCGTCTCGAGCACACCCGTTCACTTCTTCTGGACGCGGCAGAGGAGGTCTTTGCCGAAAAGGGCTTTATGGCGGCGACTCTCGACGAGATTGCACGTACGGCCGGCTACACGAAAGGCGGGCTCTACAAGCACTTCGCCGCGAAGGAAGATCTCTTCCTCGCCGTCAGCGGCCGGTATTGGCAGCGTTTCTTCGACAACTTCACCGAACTGATGGGCACATCTACAAAGCTGGGGGCGCGTGAACTCGACGATATCGCCGAGCGCTGGCGTGAACTGGGTCATGAACGCGGCACTGCACATGCCGCGTTAGGACACGAGTTCACGCTGTATCTGCTTCGTAATCCCGAGGCGCGGGAACGGGTGGCCGCCAAGAGATCGGAGGTCGTCGAAGCCCTCGAGAAGTTCATCGTGGAGAAGATCAATCAGCTCGGCGCAGGTCTGGTGATTCCTGCATCGACCTTCGCGCACGTGCTCATCACAACGAGCGACGCGGTCGTGCTGGGGACCCAACTCGACGACGTCGACCTCTACCGACCGATGCTCGAAATGTACGTGTCGGTAATCAAAATGCCCTGACCTGGCCAGTTCTCACCCCGGCCACCGCAAGGGCGCCACCGGTGCACTGATAGCGGTTAGACCAGATGGCGACGTAGCCGACCGCGACCGATGGGGGTATCGACCGCTCCCCGGCATCGAGCGTTGAAAAGCCCCTCCGCCAAACTAGAACCACCATTTAGGGGCCTCTCCCCTGGTGCGGCTGGTAGTTGGCGAGAACGCTGCGGCCCTGAATGGAGGGTTTGCTGCGCAGATTCCTTGCCGAGGAAGCGTACTTGTGCGCGAACACGCGTCTTTCAGTCGCGGCGTTCCTCTTGCCCGCGCCGCGGATGGAGAGCCGCGTCTCGATCGAACACATTGAGCAGATGATTGCCGGCGCGTGCGGCTCGATCCACGCATAACACCTGAACGGCTGCTCAGCACTCACTTCGCATGCGGTAACAGCCGTAGGGGTCTTGGCGCGGTATCCGTGTACCAGTCGGCATCACTATCGAAATTGGTCGCGGCCACGCTCGGCATTTTGTGGATGCGCCCGTCTTTCATCACGAAGCAGACATCCTGCATCGTGGTGACGTCTACGCGCGGGTTGCCGGGGACGGCGATGATGTCGGCGAGGTATCCGGGTGCGAGACGACCGAGTTCGGTGTTCGCACCAATAAGTTCAGCGCTGGTCAGTGTCGCCGCACGTAGGGCCTGCATCGGGGACATGCCGCGGGATACGAGGGCGACGAGTTCTTGGGCGTTCTCACCGTGCGGGATCGCCGGGGCATCGGTGCCGCAGGCGATCTTGACTCCGGCCTCGATTGCCTCGGTAAGCATCGCCTTGGCGGCAGGAAAGACATCGGCTGCCGTTTGCTGCCGGCCAGCGCCCGTCCGGTCCCCGTCCAACGCCTTCATGAGACAGGTTGCCGACACCAGGAATACGCCGCAATCCACCATCATCTCAATGGTCTTTTCCGCTGCGAGGTAGCCATACTCGATGCAATCGACACCGGAGAGGATGCACGCCTCGACCGCTTTGTCCCCGATGGCGTGCGCGGCGACCGTTATGCCAGCGCGCCTGGCCTCATCGACGATTGCATCCAGCTCGTCGTCGCAATAGTGCGGGGCCCCGAAACTGGCTCTGTCCGTCATCGCACCATCGGACGCCACGACTTTGATCACTTTGGCGCCATTGCAGATCTGGTAACGGACCGATTCGCGGACGTCGCTTACACCGCTGGCAACGCCTTCCTTCAGACTGATCGGCATGGTTCTGGGGGCGATAGGCTCAAGTGTCCCAAGCGCAACATCACCAGCGCCCGGCGTGATCGCATGCCCGGCAGGGATGAGGCGCGGGCCCTCCGCCCAGCCTTCTTCGATCGCCCGTGCCAGTGCAACATCGACCAATGAGCCGCCCGTCTTGCCGATCAGCCCGACGTTGCGCACCGTGGTAAAGCCTGCCAGCAATGTCGTGCGCGCGTTGGCCGCGGCTCGGTACGCGCGATACACCGGATCTTCTTGGACGCCGCACATCGGCGCGGGCAGATTCGTCTGCCCCGGCCCTCCGATGAAGAAGTTAACCTTCATGTCCATCAAACCAGGACACAGGGTGACATCACCGAGGTCGATCTCAGTAGCTACGGCGGGTAGGTCGCTCGGGTTCATTGCCGTGATGCGATCGCCTACTACCACGACGACCGCGGGTGACCGGACTATGCCCACGTCGATATCAACCCAACGGTCGGCACGTAGGACCACCGCGGCGCTCATGGGACCGGTGCTAGGAGGTAGACGGCATCCGAGGCGGGCAAGCCAAGGTGGCTCTGTCGTTCGATCGCGGACGACAGAGCGGCCCTCGCGAGATGCCCGCGTAAAAATTCCAGCGCAGCCGGTCCGAGGGGCTCTCGAGAGTGCAGGCCGCAGGGCCTCATTGCCCCGTCACGACTAGGAGTCACCGCCCCGGATGGTGGCTGGAGCTTGCGGCAGAGACCGACCAGGCGCTCGACGTCGGCGGGCTCGAAGGTCATGTGCCCGACCTCGGATCCGTCGGTGTGCCAGCGCCGAGCTGACACGAAACCGTCAACCGCCAGCATCTCGAATATGTGAACCCGATCGCGCCAACGATGGTATTCCTCAACAAGATTCGACAACACCGGCTTGCTCTCCACGAACAGCAGTGACTTGACCATTCAGCGACTAACTCCTTCCTCGAAATTCGGCGATCGGGGACGGGCCTACTGGATCGGCTCGTCGCCAAGCACGGTGGTCCGCAACATTTCCCGCGACGAGCTGGGATCGTACGGAGCCGCTCGGTGCAGAACGCCGCGGTTATCCCAAATCACCGTGTCGCCAACCGACCAGGAATGGCTATATACCCGCTCAGGCACGGTGGCACGTTCGAGGAGCTCAGCTAACAGGGTGCGGCCCTCCTCGAGGTTCATGCCGACCACATAGTCAGCCGAGGCGCCCAGCACCAGCGACTTACGGCCACTGCGATGTGTCCACACCAGGGGATGTTCGTGGGTGCGCCGAGATCGCCACCGCGCCAACTGTTCTGGGGTGGGGTCGGGGGTGATACGCCGCTGAGACGCCTCCACTGAGTGCACGACGCGCAGCGAGTCGAAGCGGGCTTTTTCCTCGGCGGTCAGCGCTTCGTAGGCGGCATAGGAGTTGGCGAATTCGGTTTCGCCGCCGGTTTTGGTGACCTGCACGGCCGACAGGACAGTGGCTTTTTGTGGGCACTCGTTGCCGTTGGGGGTGCAGCCATCGATATGCCAGTCAAACGTTGCTTTCAAATACGCCGCCGAGGAATTCTTCGAGGTATCCAAGGTAATCGGGTAGATGCCGGCGACCGGGTGGTGACCGTCGGAGGAGTGATCGATCTCGCCGAGCCGACGGCAGAACGCGACCTGCGCCTGAGGGTCGAGCCGCCATTGACGAAAGACGAGGACTCCGTTGTCCTCCAAGGCTTCCAAGATGGCGTCACCGACCGGGTCGTCGGAGGCCAAGCAGGACGGGTCCAGGCCGGTGACTTCGGCGCCGACGGATTCGCTGAGCTTGGTGATGGTGAGCGGGCTCATGGTCTGTCCTTTCTTGCGGAGATGATCACAACAAGGTGCCCCGCCGCGATCAGGGAAACGGTTCGCCGGTGCGGATCATGACCGCATCGGCGGCGTCGACGGGCGCGGGTTGGTGCATGATCTCCACCGCCATCGCGACCATGATCAGCGAATAGATCATGTGAAGCAGGTTGAGCGCATCCTCCGGAAGGTTGTCGAGCGCGAATCTGTCGCAGTAATCGATGGCCTCTTCAAGGCGAGGGAAGAACGCATCGTAGGAGGCGTGCATCTGGGGCATCGCGGAGTTGACCCGGGCGTTCCAGCGCTCGGTTTCGGTAGCCAAACACCAGACTTGAGCGAATCCCTCTAGTTCAGCAGACCCGCTGGGCAGCAAAGCATCTGGCACGATTACACCCCTGTCGTCTCAGGTACCTTCGCGCGCTGGTGAGCCTGTACCCAGTCGACGACCACCTTGTGTAAATGGCGTACCAGAATCTCCTGGTCGTTGAGCGGGAGGTCGTCGACGATGCCATACTTGAGTGCCGCTTGGGTGCCGCCGAGCCGAAAGCATGTGCCGCGCCGCGTGATCACATCACCACTCCCCCGTTAACGCCAGCACTTGGCCGGTGATGAAACCGGCCTCCTCTGAACACAAGAACCCCCCGGCCGCGATGTCGGCTCCACTGCCCAGGTGACCCGGCGGGATATTGCGGGCGATGTCTTCGTTGGATTTCAGGTATCCGGCTGTCTGGGCCTGGTGCTGCATCGGGGTTTCGATATCCGCGGGTGCAATGTTGACCGTGATGCCGTCGCCCGCGCATTCGCGGGCCAGCGACTTGGTCAAGGTGATAACTCCACCTTTGGACGCGGCGTAGTGGGCGACAAACGGCGCCCCCCGCTGGGCGCTGGACGACGAGATCATCACGATCCGGCCCCATTTCGCGGCCACCATGTCCGGTAGGGCGACTTGGCGCAGTGAAGTGCCGGTCGAGTTGACCTGAATCAACGCGCGGGGATTCTGCATCCGCGCCAGAATATCAAGTACTTGCGACTAATCTCAAGTAATTGATATAGACGCGGGGGTCACGCTGCACCAAGGAAACGAGGTTAAACGGGAATATCACTGCTCGACATGGTCTTTGATGAGCTCGCGGCCGGTGCACTTTTCGACCACGCGGCCCAGCAACGCATGCAGGGTTGGTGCTCGTCAGAGCTGAGTACCCCGACGCCGAGGGCGTCGCCGAGCGCCATGGCCACGACATGGTGTCCTTCGTCGGTGAGGCAGGCCTGCAGGATGCGTTTGTGCTTTAAGTCTTGTTTCGTTCCACCAGAACGCGGCGTTCTACCGCGGTGAGAGCCAGCTGAACTCCTGGTGGGCTGATCAGCAGACGCCGGGCGAGTTCGGCACCCGACAGGCCGGGTTCGTTAACAAGCTGACGCAGCACACCGATTGGGCCGTGCCGACGCCGCGAGCACCGATCGCCTCGTTCGCGGTGGTCAGCGACAAGTAGAAGGCCTGCTTCAGCAGCCACAACGATGCTTTCGGTGAACGCTCCATCCAGGACGTCGAGCTGACCACCGCACGATGGATCGACTGGTTCAACCCGCCGTTTGATGAATACTGCCGCGACATAAGCCTAGAGCTGTTTCTCTGCGCATCACCGGGTTTCGTTCGACAACTGGACGAGCCCATCATTACCCGGCGCAGTTAACACTTCTGCAAGACGGATCGATGCCGACCTAGACCAGCCCCAGTTCGGCGCAAGTCTTGCGGCAGTAGTAATCGCGGAACAACGCGATCTTGCCATTCACTACCCGCGTCGCATTCATGACGGGCAAACGCATGTGCCGGTCACCGGCAACGTGATCGTCGAGTCGTTCGACCAACACCCATTCGCCTCTGGTTGCGATGTTCTGGATTTCGACATCGATTCGCGTGATGTGTGCGAATACCATGTGAAGCCATTTGCGGACGGCCTGACTGCCGATCATCGGGGCCTTTTCCGGAACGTTGTCGTACACACCGTCTTCGGCGAACAGGTCCGCCATCGCGTCGGCCTCGCGAGTAGACCAAAGCTCGAGAAATCGGCGGACGACCTGTTCTTCGCTACTGCTCACAAACTCCTCCGAGAACCAATTCCATTCCCCCACAACCATTGTCGCCGCCTCGCTCATCGCCGACCACCAGCTTCAACGAGCCACCCCCGTCACGGCAGAGAATTCCACGGGCGGCACAACAAGCCCGCGAAGGATGCAGCTCGGGACGCAGGAGATACCGCTCGTTCGCAGTCCACGCTTGCGCGCGGATGTGCTCGCATCGACGTCTGGTCGAAAATAGCGCTCCACCCCGATCCGGCCGGATCCTCGAAACAGCGCCGATCACGGTTTGGGGCACCGCGGATCCAACCACCCGTGACTACTTCAAGCAGCTCCCCAAATCGATCGGCAACGTCACCCCGGTGATGTAGCGGGCCTCGTCAGAAGCCAGGAACAGCACCGCATTGGCGATGTCCTCGACCTCCACCCAGCCGAGCGGCAGCGTGTGCATCCACTGGGCGACAGCGGCAACGTCGTCGCGGCTGGGATTTTCCAGATCCGGACGGAACAGCTTCATGGACATGTCATTCATGAACATCGGGGTGTTCACGTTGGTGGGGCACACCGAGTTCACTCGAATGTTGTGCTGGCCCAGCTCGACCGCGAAGCTCCGCATCAGGCCCACGACGCCGTGCTTGGCTGCGATGTAGTGACCCGTGTTCGGGTACGACTTCAGGCCGCCGACCGAACTCGTCAAGATGATCGAGCCACCGCGGCCACCGGCAAGGATATGCGGGATGCCGGCCTTCGCCGTCTTCCACACCCCGGTGAGGTTCACGTCCAGCATGTCCGCCCAGTCGCTTTCGCCCATCTTGTCCAAAGGCCCGGCGCCGTTACCGATGCCGGCGTTGGCCACGATGATGTCCAGTCGGCCCAGCTGGTCAACCCCGGCGTCCACGGCTGCTTTGAGCCCGTCATAGTCGCGCACGTCGACCTCGGCGGTGTAAATGTTGCGGTTGAAACCCTTGACCAGGTCCGCGGTCTCCGCGAGGTCCTCGGGCGAGGACATCGGATACTCCACGCTTTCGATCTGCTTGCAGATATCGACCGCGATGATGTCAGCGCCTTCTTGCGCCAACCGCACCGCATGCGCCCGCCCCTGGCCTCGCCCCGCACCGGTGATAAACGCGACCTTGCCCTCAACCCGGTCAGCCATTAGAACCTCATTTCGATTGATCAATGCTGGGCATTCGCGTAGCACTCTGTCACCCGCTGCACCGCATGTCAACGTACGGGTGTATTGATGACATACGAACGTATTGACCATCCCGCCAGCACCGTGCTATCCAAGGTGGACAGCAAGGTTGCCCGCCACGGTGAAATCGAGGAGGCAGCTATCTCTTTCCTCGCGTGAGTTAGGTAGGCGTTTGTGATCGAGCATGCCGACGGACAACGCACACCAGTCATCGACACCAGTGCCCACATCTTCGCCCAGTCGAACAAGGACCTCCGGAGTTTCCTGCGCGAGCCGTTCACCAGTCGCGGCTTCCCGGATTACGAGATGGATTGGTATGGCGCGCCGGGCGGCGAATACCTCAAAGGCGTCGGCGAAGGGGGTTACCCCGGCTCAGATCCACAGGTCGTCGCGAAGCATCTGTTCGATGAGCGGGGCGTCGACGTGGCGATCTTGCATCCGATGACGCGCGGCATCATGCCAGACAGGCATCTCGGCACTGCGATCGCCGCCGCGCACAACGAAATCCTGGTTACCCGGTGGCTGGACCACAGCGAGTTCGGCGAGCGGTTCCGGGGCACCATCCGTGTGAATCCCGACGACATCCCCGGTGCCCTGCGTGAGATCGACACGTACAAGGACCACCCTCGCGTGGTGCAGATCGGCATTCCGCTGCAGTCCCGAGAACTGTTCGGCAAGCCGCAGTTTTGGCCATTATGGGAGGCGGCAGTAGACGCGCGTCTGCCGGTCTGCGCGCATATCGAGGTCGGCTCCGGTATCGCCGCTGCGCCAACGCCGTCCGGGAATACGCGGAGCTACGAGCAATACGTGGGGTTCATGGCATTGAATTACCTGTATCACCTGATGAACATGTTGGCGGAAGGCGTATTCGAGCGAATGCCCGAGCTGAAGTTCGTCTGGGCCGATGGGGCCGCCGACCTGCTGACCCCGTTCATCTGGCGAATGGACTGCTTCGGCCGGCCCCATCTGGAACAGACTCCGTGGGCGCCGCGGATGCCCAGCGACTACCTGCCCGATCACATCTACTTCGTCCAGGGGGGACTCGACGGCCCCGGGGACGCCGATTTCGCCGGCGAGTGGTTGGCCTTCACCGGCAAGGAAGACATGGTGATGTTCGGTTCCAGCTATCCGCATTGGCAGATCAATGAGCTCAAGGTGCCCCGCTCATTCACAGCCGAACAGCGCGACAAGCTGTGCTGGCGCAATGCCGCGCAGCTTTACGGAATAGACATCCCTGCCGATCTGGTCGCACAGTAGAAGCAGCAGCCGAAAGGAGGCCACGATGACGCTTACGAACATTGAGGAGCGGGTTCCCGCGGCGGAACGCATCGCCGTGCGATGTGTCGATTCCGACGTCCATCCGGTACCAAGGCGCGGCGAGCTCACTCCGTACATCCCGGAGCCATGGCGCAGCAAGTATTTCCTCAACCGCAGGATCGGCGAGCAGATCTACTACGACGCGCCCGACTATGCGCATGCTTACGCCATGCGCGTTGACGCTTTCCCGGGCGACGGCGAATTCGCCGGAAGCAACCCGGATTTGGCGTTCAAACAACTGATCATGGAGGCCGGCGCCGACATTGCGGTCCTGGAGCCGGCCGCATATCCGGCCCGGGTGCCCGACGCGAACCACGCGATGTCGTGCGCGCTCAACGACTGGCAGGCCAATCATTGGCTCGACAGCCACAACAACTGGCACGAACGCTGGCGCGGGTCGATCTGCGTCGCCATCGAAGCACCGGATGCGGCGGCGGTCGAGATCGAGCGCTGGGCCGGACACCCCTATATGGGCCAGATCTTGATCAAGGCCGAGCCGCGTCCGTCCTGGGGCGACCCGAAATATGACCCGATCTGGGCAGCGGCCACCAAGCACGACATCACGGTCAGCTGCCACTTAGCCCGCAGCCACTTCGAGGAGCTGCCCATGCCGCCTGTAGGCATGCCCAGCTACAACCACGATTTCATGGTTACCTACTCACTGCTGGCGGCAAACCAGGTGATGAGCTTGATCTTCGACGGTGTCTTCGACCGTTTCCCAACCTTGCGAATCGTGCTGGTAGAGCACGCATTCACCTGGATTCTGCCGCTGATGTGGCGCATGGACGCAATCTACGAGGCCCGCAAGTCGTTCGTGGTGATCAAGCGCAAGCCTTCCGAATACGTCAAAGATCACATCAAGTTCACAACGCAACCGCTCGACTATCCGGAGGATAAGACGCAGTTGACCCGTGCACTCGAGTGGATGGAGTGCGACAAGATCTTGCTGTTCTCCTCCGACTACCCGCACTGGACTTTCGACGACCCGCGCTGGCTGGTGAAGCATCTGCCTCGGCACGCTCGCGAAAACGTCATGTTCCGCAACGGGATCGCGACCTACCACCTTCCCGACACCGTTCCGGCCCTCGAGGGCCAAGTCCGGGTGTTTTGACGTTGGCGGAGAAAATCGAAATGCCCCGGCTAGCCCAAGGGCGCGAGCACGCCGTAGCCACTGTCGACGAAATCCCGCCAGGCACACGCAAATTAGTACCGATCGGGCGACATGGTGTCGGTGTCTACAACGTCAATGGCACGTTCTACGCCATCGCGAACTACTGCCCGCACGAAGGCGGCCCGCTGTGCTCGGGGCGGGCGCGCGGCAGGACCACCGTCGACGAAAGCGTGCCGGGAAACGCGGTGATGGTGCGCGATCTCGAGTTCATCTATTGCCCGTGGCACCAGTGGGGTTTCGAGCTCGCTACCGGCACCACGGCGGTCAAGCCCGAGTGGAGTATCCGCACCTACCCGGTCCGAGTCGTCGGTAACGACATCATGGTGACGGCATGAGCCAGACGATCGCGTAGCGATGCAAAAGACCACCCTACCAACAAATCTCAGCGTCGTCAGGTGGCCGGGCCTTGCGCCCCGCCTGCTTGGCGACTCAGGCATCGATTACCCCACCTACCTGCACTCAGGTGGCTATCAACGCCTCGACGATTCCGACGCGCTCGTCGAGATGGTCAGCCGATCCGGGCTGCTCGGTCGCGGGGGTGCTGCGTTTCCTCTCGCAGTCAAGATCCGCACGGTTCGCGACAACGGGCAGCGAGCCGGCGGCGCGGTCCTTGTTGCCAACGGCGAAGAAGGCGAACCGGCGTCGATCAAGGATCGCTGGCTGCTCCGTCACCGTCCGCATCTGATTCTCGACGGCCTGCGGCTTGCCGCGCGCATGGTAGGCGCCGACCGGGCCTATCTCTACGCGTCGGATGAATTGGCCGCCAGCAGTATCGAGCGCGCCCTCTCGCAGCTCGACGAGCAAAGTCTGGACGGTGTCGCGGTCAGCGTGTTCAGGGTCCAGCCGGGCTATGTCGCCGGCGAGGAGACCGCCGCCGTACGGGCCATCAACGGCGGGCCTGCCAAACCTACGGACAAACCGCCCCGGCCGTTCGAACAGGGGGTTGACGACTACCCGACGCTGGTGAGCAATGTCGAAACGCTGGGCAATCTGCCGTACTTGCTGCGGCAGGGTCCCAACGACTTTCGCGCGGCGGGTACCTCGGCCTCGCCCGGGACATTCTTGGTCACGCTCACCGGCGGGGCACGGCCGCCTTCTCTCTACGAGGTCCCGTTCGGTCTCAATCTCACCGACCTGATCGAGAAGTTCGGAGTGAGTTCCGACCGGGTTCGTGGCTTGTTGATGGGCGGCTACTTCTGCGGATTGCTGAACCGGTGTGCGCTTGATGCGACTCTGGACCATGAAACGTTGCGCCGGCTCGGCAGCGGGATCGGCTGTGGCGCGATTGCCATCCTCACCAAGGAGTGCCCCGTCGCCGTGGGTGCGTCAGTGCTGGCCTACTTCGCTCGGGAGAACGCGGACCAGTGCGGTTCATGTTTCAACGGGACCGCGGCGATGTCGGCGGTCACGTCGGCGTTGAGAGACGGTCGGGCAACGCAAGAGGACCTCGGCCGGCTGGAGCGTTGGTCGGTTGTGCTTCGCGGCCGCGGTGCCTGCGGCACACTTGACGGGGCCTGCAATGTGGCGGCGAGTCTGCTGTCGCAATACCCGGAATTGGTGAAGCACCACCTGAACAACGATTGCGGCGCATGCCGGACAGTCGCGTACGAGGCGGTGCGCCCCTTCGAAGTGGAGGCGTTGGTGACCTCATGAGGATTCGTCTCGATCGAACGGTTTGTGACGGCTTTGGGGCCTGCGCAACGCGTGCACCGGCATTGTTCTCACTAGACGACTGGGGCTATGCGTCGCTCATCGGCGACGGTGTGGTGGCCGACGAAGACCACGACGCGGTGATGCGGGCCGTACTGGACTGTCCGGTACACGCAATCCTGGAGGTCGGCGAGTACCGGCCCGGCGACCGAGCGACGCCCGCGGACTCGGACGCCGTCTACGAACCCGAGCTGAAAGCCGAAGGCAACGAGACGGAATGGGGTTTCGTCCGATGAGAACGGATCGCTCAGACCCGGAGGTTGGGATGATTGTCTGGCTTACCATTTCGCTCGTAATACGAGCGTATTGACGCGGCGGTAACATGCTGTCCAGGAAGACAGGGCGGGTTGCCGCCAAAGTTCGATGAACGTGCAGGAAGGTACCCATCCATGAGCAACTTCGACTCGGTCGACTATTTCACCGATCAATCCCTGGTGCCCGATCCTCATCCGTACTTCGACTATCTGCGCAGTCGGCACCCGATGGCGTGCCCTATCAACTATGGCGTGCTCGCGGTCACCGGCTGGGAGGCCGCCAACGCCGTGTACAAGGACGTCGACTCCTACTCGTCCTGCATCGCGGTCGGCGGCCCGTTCACCCCGCTGCCGATCGTGCCCGAGGGCGACGACATCACCGACCAGATCGCGCAGCACCGCGGCGCGGTCCCCATGTCCGAACACATGATCACCATGGATCCGCCGGAGCATAGCGACGCCCGGTCCGTGCTCGGCCGCTTGCTGACGCCGAAACGCCTGAAGGAAAACGAGGACTTCATGTGGCGACTGGCCGACCGCCACCTCGACCAGTTCCTCGGCGACGGCCGCTGCGAGTTCCTCGACGCCTACGCCAGGCCCTTCTCGCTCATCGTCATCGCCGACCTGCTGGGCGTGCCCGAGGAAGACCACCAGGACTTCCGTGAGGCCTTCGGGCTGATCGCGCCTTCCGCGGAAGTCGGGTCCTTCGACCATGCGCCGGAGCCGGTGAACCTCCTGGGATGGGCGGACGAGAAGTTCATCTCTTACCTCGAAGACCGGCGGCGTGCCCCCCGCGATGATGTGCTGACCGCGTTGGCGACCGCCAAGTACCCGGACGGGTCCACGCCCGAGCTCCTCGACGTGGTCCGCACTGCCACCTTCTTGTTCGCCGCCGGGCAGGAGACCACGGCCAAGCTGCTCGGCGTCGCGCTGCAGGTGTTCGGCGAGCGGCCCGACATCCAGCAGCAACTCCGCGACGACCGCAGCCTGATTCCCACGTTCATCGAGGAATGCCTGCGCATCGAGGGGCCGGTCAAGACCGTGTTCAGGATGGCGCGCAAGTCAACCAAGTTGGGCGATATCGATGTGCCCGCCGGCACCACCGTGATGGTCAGTCCGACGGCCGCCAACCGCGATCCCGGTCGGTTTGAGGAACCGCACCAGTTCCGGCTCGACCGCAAGAACGTGCGCGAACACATCGCGTTCAGTCGCGGCATTCACTCCTGCCCGGGCGCGCCGCTGGCACGAGTGGAGGGCCGGGTCTCGATCGAACGGATCCTGGACCGGATGGCCGACATCACGATCGACGAGGACAAGCACGGACCCGCCGGCCAGCGACAGTACAACTACGAGCCCACTTTCATCATGCGTGGGCTGACCGACCTGCATATCAAGTTCAACGCCGTTGGGTGACGACGTCATCGCCGGGGTGGTTGCTGAAAGCAAGCAGTATCGACCGGCGATCAGGAAACACGCCGAGCAGAAACGTGTCCGACTGTGGCGCGCACATCCGGATAAGCCAGCTTCGCACGACAGGACGGAGGGCTTCGGACGGTGAAGAATGCCGTGGTGACCGGAGGCGCGTCCGGCATCGGCCAGGCCATCGCCGCGAGGCTGCGCAAAGACGGGTTGGCGGTGGCCATCATCGACCTACGACCGGCAGACGACGACGATGCGTCGTTCGCCGCAGACGTGACCGATAGAGCCCAGGTCGACGACGCGCTGGAAGCGATCCATCGTCGATTCGGGCCAGTTACGGTGCTGGTCAACGCCGCCGGTATCGACCTGTTCAAAAGCTTCGCCGACGTCTCGTTCGAGGAATGGCAACGCGTGCTCGACGTCAACCTCAACGGCGTATTCCACTGCACCCAGGCGGTGCTGCCGGACATGGTCGACGCCGGCTGGGGCCGCATCGTCAACATCTCGTCATCCAGCACCCATTTCGGGTGTGCCGACCATGTCGGCCTACGTGGCGGCAAAATCGGCGGTCAACGGACTGACCAAGACGCTGGCCCTGGAATACGGACCGAGCGGCATCACGGTCAACGCCGTGCCGCCCGGCTTTGTCGACACACCGATGCTGCAGAATGCCGCCTCGAGGGGCTTGGTCGACATCCAGGCGAACATCGATCTGACGCCCGTGCGCCGCATCGGTCAGCCAGAAGACATCGCGGCCGCCTGCGCATTCCTGGTATCCGAAGAAGCCGGATATGTGACCGGCCAGATCTGGGGTGTCAACGGCGGGCGAAACACGTGATGAGCCAACGCCTTCCGCAGCTACGACGAGTGTTGCGCGGACGGTGTTGAGAGCGTGTTCTTCTCTTTCAGATTTCTCATCAGCTCGATATCCGCCCACATCGACGCCTCCGCTTCCGCTGGATCGAGCACGACCGACGCGACGTTGCCGGGCATGATCCGTGTTACACCGGCGTCGATGTAGCGCTGAAGCTCGGCTGCGACCGTCTCAGGGGTCCCGATGATGTACGCCTTCTCGACCATCTCGCGTGACACCTTGCCCAGCACATCATCAACCTCTGCGGCTGACATATTGTGCGCCAGAAGCCGGTTCGCATAATGCCAGTCGTCGGGGAAGGGTGGCTCGAAACCCTCCTTCCGCCAGTCCGGCATGTGCAGCCGACCCCAAATCGCAGTGATGAATCGGGTTAACGGGTTGTCCAGCACTCGGTCGATCACCGACTCGTCGGTGTGCATGACGACCATGAGAACCGGGGCGAAACCGAAATCCTCCGGATCGCGGCCCTTGACGCGTAACTGCTCCTTCATCTCGCCGGTGTTTCGGGCGGTCTGATCGGGAGAGGACCACACCCCCGGGGTCACCGTGGTGAGTCCGTTCGCATAGGAGGTGGTCAGATCGACCAGTTTCGGTCCGCCACCGATGGTCCAGATATACGGCTGATAGTTCTTTGCACCGCCGAGCCAGGCCGTGTCGAACTTCCAGTGGTTGCCCTGGAAGTCGAACGGCTCTTCGGCAGACAACATCTCGTGGTACAGCCGCAGATGATCCTCCAGCCGGGCAAGGCCCTGCGAGCGCTTCCAGCCGAACGGTTTGCACTGCTTGACCTCGCCAGCACCCAGCAGCAAGGTGAACCGGCCTTCGGTCAGATCGGCCAAGGTGAGCGCTGATCGCATCAGCTCCCCCGGCCCATAACGCACCGCATCCGTGCTCAACATGATCCCCAGGCCCGGGGCATGCGCCGCGATGTAGCCGGATAGCGCGAACGGGTCGGTAAAGGAATCGCTGTCAGGCAACATCGCTGCGGCCGGAGCGTTCTTCGCGTTCCACAGCGAGGGCGGCCACCATGAAAGCATCTGGTCGGACAGGTAGACGTAATCCACTGCGCCAGAGTCCTGCAGCTGTTTCACTTGACTGGCAAGAAAGTCGCGCGGCATATAACGATAGGTCAAAAAAGACGCACACGTTGAAAACTCGGCCGACGACCTCGCCGTGGTACCACCCATGAGCACTCCTATCTACCTATTCCTGACTCAGGCCCCCGTCCCCGAATCCGGCGATGATCAGAGCGTTGCAATCGGCGGCGGCTTGACGAAGTTTCGCGGCGTTCTGGTACCTCTCGGATTCGTACCAAGCACGCGCCGCCTCCACCGAGTCGAACTCCAGGACGACAGTCTGATCGCCGTGCCAATCGCCTTCGACGACCCGAGGATTGGTATCGACCGCCAGAGTCTTGCAGCCGCCCTGGCCTATAGCCGGCGCGGCCGCTTGGGCGTAGGCGTTCATGCCTTCCGGATCCTTGATGGCCTCGGTGAGGATGACGTATCCCTTTGACATTCAATCCCCTTCGCGGATTGCCTGCTCGGGGCAGCACTGGATTGCTTCACGCACCGCATCTCGCTGCGCGGCTGAGATCTCGGCCACCACAACCTCGGCGTAGCCGTCGTCGTTGATGACGAAAACGTCCGGGCGGAGTGTCGTGCACATGCCGTGACCGCGACAGCGCTGGTCGTCAACCACAGCCTTCATCGGCCGCCTCCCGTGGTGGGACTGAATTCCACATGCAGTTCGGTAAGTCCGCGCAGGATGTAGGTCGGGATGTAGGCGTATCGGCGGTCATTCGGCGGTCCATGCTCGCTCTGCGAGATACGAATGTCCGACGTGCGGTCCAGGAGGCGCTCCAGCCCGACGCGGGTTTCTGCGCGGGCAAGGGGCGCCCCGGGACAGCTGTGAATGCCCCGTCCGAACGCAAGGTGTTGGCGGGCATTCTTTCTGGCCAGATCGAATGTGTCTGGATCCTCGAAGCGACGCGGGTCCCGGTTCGCGGCACCGTTCAACACCATCACCGTGGTGCCGGCAGATAACTCCGTGTCGCCGACCGTGATCGGGACGCGCGAGAGCCGGAAGTCGCCCTTGACCGGACTGTCGATGCGTAGCGTCTCTTCGATGAAATTCGGAATGAGGCTGCGGTCCTCACGTAACTCCGCTTGAATGTCCGGCCGCTCGGCAAGGATCTTCAACGCGGTGCCGAGCAGGCGCACGGTGGTCTCCTGGCCGGCCGAGAACACGTTCGTCGCCACCCGCACCACGTCAGCGACGGCGGGGGTGGACCCATCCGGGAACGTCGCGGTCGCCAAGCTTGTCAAAACATCGTCTCGTGGGGCGCTCCTGCGGTCCTCGACATAGTTTGCGAACGCCTCATAGAGGTATTGCAGTGGGGTATGCGCCAAGGTTTCGTCGGTCCTGCCGACAGCCCCGCCGTGGCTGCCCCGCTCGAGCCCGCCGACGAGTTCGTCGCGATCCTCCGGCGGCACGCCAAGCAGATCGGCGATGACGCGCAGAGTGAACGGTCCTGCGAACCCGTGGATGAACTCGCCCTTTCCGGGTGCCAGGAAGTCGTCGAGCAGTCGATCGGCGATCAGCCACATCGCGTCCTCGTTCTCTTTGAGGCGCTTCGGGGTGATCAGCCGCATCAGCAGTGAACGATGATTCGTGTGCGTCGGGGGGTCGAGCGTCGGCAACTGATCGCTGAACGGGATCTCGTCGCGATGCTTCTCGATCAACGCCGTGACGTCATCGCCCTCCAACGGAACGGGAAAGCCGGGGAACGGGCCGGTCACCGAGATGCACGAGGAGAACGTCTGCGCGTCGTTGTAGATGTCGACCGCCTCCTGCCAGCCGGTCACCATGGTCACACCGTGGTGCTCTTCGCGAAGGACAGGGCATCTGGTGCGGAGCGCCTCGAAATACGGGTACGGGTCCTCGACGAGCGTGTCCACGTCGCGGAAGAAGTCCATGGAGGTGAAGTCTGACACCGTGCAATGCTCCTTCGACGGTCCCCCAAGCCCGGGAACGTGCCTCTGACTGGTTCGAAGTACCGATACGATTGTATTGAGCAGTATTGCATTACCGAGATGTAAACACCACAATCGGCGTCGATGCCCCTCTGATCGCTGCACAACATGGATGTCGTTGCCCGCCAACGACGCGAGCCAGGAAGTGAACAATACGATCGCCATGTTTCGGACCGTTTTGAGCTTTGACATGCGCGCACCGGATTTCGGCGCCCCGGCAGCCGACCTCTATGACGCGGCGCTGGACATGTGCGCGTTCGGTGATGACGCGGGCATCGATGCCGTGGTCTTCCCCGAGCATCACGCCTCCGAAGACGGCTACAACCCGGTGCCGGCGCTGATGGCGACGGCGGTGGCCGCGCGGACCAAAAGGATGGAAATGATCCTCGGTGCGATCGTGCTTCCGCTGCATGATCCCGTCGAGGTCGCCGAGGCAATCGCGGTGACCGACATCATCTGCGGCGGACGGCTCACCACCACGCTGGCGGCGGGCTATGTCGATGCCGAGTTCAACATGTTCGGCAAGTCGCTGAACGACCGCGCAGCCCTGATGGACAAAGGGCTCGACGTCATCACCCGCGCCCTGGCCGGCGAGCGATTCGAGTATGGCGATCGCGAGATCTTCGTACGGCCTCTGCCGGTCAGCCGGCCGCCCAAGATCCTCGTCGGCGGCGGGGTTCCTGCGGCAGCGCGCCGGGCGGCGAGATACGGCCTCGGCCTGTGGATACTGCAGCCCGCGATGATGCCGGGCGGCCGCGAGTTGATCGCGGTCTATGAGCGGGAATGCCAGAAGCGGGGCCGCGAGCCGGGGCCGGTCATGTCGACCCACCCGGCCGTCCACGTCGCGCGAGATCCCGACGCGGCGTGGGAGGAGATCGGCCCGCATGTCCTCCACCTCGTCAAGAGCTATGCGTCTTGGGCCGGCGATCTCGACACCACGACATCACCGTTCTACGGGCTGGAAACCATCGAGCAGGTCCGCGCCGCCGGTATCATCAACGTGCTGACCCCAGAGCAGACCATCGCCCTAGCCGACACGACGCCGATCGCCCTCACACCGCTGATCTCAGGACTCTCGCCCGAAAGCGGTTGGACAATGCTTGAGCTGTTGGCCGCAGAGGTATTACCCAAGCTGCACCGCGCGTGATCGTGCGGCACACCGCCCGGCGGAATACGCTTGTCGACCGCCAGCGGTGGGAACCGCGGTTCGTCACCATGTCGGTTCGTACGCGGGCATACGGCGCTGATGTCCATCACGTCGCCGCGCTGTTCCCTAGCATCGCCACGCAACTCTGGCGCGCGCATCTATAACGCCGCAATGTCTTGCCGGGCGAGTACCGGCAGCAATCGCAACTACAGATGATCGCTTGTGGGTTAATTTAAACTCATTGCAATGCAACAGGATTGGATCAACTCCCCTAGTGTTCGGGTGCCGGCTGGGCCAGGCCGCGTAGGTGGTGTCGAATGGGCGGCTTCTGCAATCGTCGATCGATCGGTGACGGAAAATCGGCCGTGCACTGTCCATTTTTCGTACACATTTTATGTTCGTACGCGCTCCATCGGTTTGCACCGGATGGCTTCAAAGTTCATGGCGCTCATCAAGTTTCTGAGTGCTCATAAGATTCCAGCTGCACGGGCGGCCAGTTATCCCGATTCTCGATGGATGCGACACACTCAATTCCGCTCTCGCTCACCGAGTAACGACCGTACCGCCCCGGCAGCTGTTCCGGGAACATCGCCAGGTTCGACGGCGCCACCGAGGTGCGGCACGCCACTGGCTTGGCTGCCGAGAAATCCCGGTCCCGGATTACATCTACGCCAAAACGATTTTGTCTGCAGGTAACCCGCTGGCCGCGCGCTGCGCGAAGCTGGGCGGCAGTTTTGCAATCCGGGCAAGGATGGCGGCGCTCGCAATTTCAAAGGCGCCAACCCATCGCACCCATCTTCTCCACCGATGCCTTCAGGCTTCTCAAGCAGAACCTAGGTCGTGCGATGTTGAACTGGGTCCGAAATGTCACGGAATTGCTGGCTCATCATGGTTCCGGTGTGTCCGGTTGCCATTCGTCAATGCCTGCAACCCCGCCGTTTGGAACGCGACGGGCAGCGAAGTCGCAGCGTCCAGCAGTGGCGATTTTGAGTCTCTATTCGTCTGGTGGGCAATATGTTTCAGGTACCGAATCAGACGTGCCCGGGATTGACCATCCGGGGAAAACCTGAAAGCCTTCAGGCGAACTACGAAATCCGATTTCTCGCACCCGAGAGGATAGTGACCGTGCGACTTGGCCCACTGCCCGCAGACCAGTGGGATGCGGCCGTCGACCGCGCCCTCTCCGACATGCTGCCCGAGGCACGTCGCAACCCCGCTGCCGCGGGTAACGGGCTCGCCACACTGGTTCGGCATCCCGCATTGGTGAAAGCGTTCCTGCAGTTCAACGTGCACGTACTCATGCAGTCGACGCTGCCGGCCCGAATTCGGGAACTGGCCATTTTGCGGGTGGCGCACCGTGCTGGCTGCGACTATGAATGGTTTCACCACGTCGGGATCGGCATGCGGGCAGGACTTTCGGAGCAAGACATCGCGGATGTCCGGAATGGCGAGGCAGCCGACGAATTTCACTGCCTCGTCGTGCTCGCAGTTGACGAACTGCTCGACGCGAGCAATCTCTCGGACCACACGTGGTCGGCGCTGTCGGAACGCTTCGACGAGCGTCAATGCATGGACCTCGTCTTCACGATCGGCTGCTATAACGTACTAGCCATGGCCTTCAACGCCTTTGGCGTCGAAGTTGAAGAAAACTTCGAAGGTGGGCTCGACAACCTTACGTAGGCGGTCGGGACACAGCGCGTGCGTCAGAGGATTTGCGGTGGGCGCACGCCCAATTTCTCAACGGTCACTCCGTCTGCGACAACCGTGAGCCGGCAACCGAGTCGGACACCCGGTTTGCGCGCCGGCGCCGGTAGCCACGTCCGCATCGCCTCGGTTTCCTCGTCGTCGGCAGGCACGACGGACTGCTCGCCGGCGATGACGCGCACGCGACACTGCATACAATTCGCCTGGCCGAAGCAGGTTGTCGGCCAGTGGTATCCGAGTCGCCAGGCGGCCTCCGCCACCGCCTCCCCTGGCCGCACATCGATATCTGAGCCCAACGGCTCGACACGTACAAGTGGCAACGTCTGGCCTATGGCATTTCGTTGAGGCCGATTACGGGGGCGTTCGCGGTGTCCATGATCTGATCGATGTTCTCGGCGATATCCTCTGCCGTTATGACGTCCTTGCTCAGGCCCTCCGTCAATACGACCGCCAAACGCGCCACCCGGCCTGGCGAGACGAACAACGTCTCCCCGTTGAACGGGCACGACTCGTGCGCCAGGAATGCGGCCGCGGGCGCGTTGATCTCCGGCGGCATCGCAGCCTTCATCTGCTCGAGTATCTCAGCAGGGTGATCGATTTTCTCACTCAGAGCGTCACCCATTCGGGTGGCTGCGCGCGGGGCTAAACAATTCACTTTGATGCCATGCTCGACCCCCTCGACCGCGGCGTTGCGCGAGAGCCCGAAAATCGCTGCTTTGGCGGCACCGTAGCTCGCCACCAGAGGGGTGCCCAGCATGGTCTCTGAGGTGGTGTTGACGATTCGTCCGTAACCAGCGGCGACGAGGTGTGGCCATGCCGCCCGAGTGACGAACAATGTGCCGAAGAAATGGACGTCGATCATCGCGCGGAACTGCTCGGTCGTAATTGTCTCGAACGGGGCGGGCCCGAAGATCCCCGCGTTGTTGATCACGATGTCGAGCCTGCCAAACGCCTCGAGCGCGGTGGCGACAATCGACGCGGCACCCGCCTCGTCGGTCACCGAGGCGTAGCACGTCACGGCCTGGCCGCCCGTGGCTTGAATCTCTCGAACGACGTCCTCCGCGGGTTGCGTCGATGAACCACTCCCGTCGATCTGACAGCCAATGTCGGCGACCACCACCTGGGCCCCCCGTGACGCGAGTAGAAGCGCGTGAGCACGCCCGATACCGCGACCGGCGCCGGTGATGACGGCGACCCGCCCGTCGAACCGAAGCTCCATACCGTCCCCAATCGTCCGGCCGAGATAGCGGCTGGACGCCAGGCCGGAAGGTCAGTGACGGCCCGTTGCCCCTCCGCCGTCACGCTGCGCCCATGCTGCTCGAACCATACGAGTGTAATGCACAAGGGCTTTAGCGGACAACGATGCACGCTTTTGCAAAGCATGCATCGCTGCATCCAACGCCGCGGCCGGATACGCTTCCGAACCGGTCGGCGATGGCATCGAATGGTGGCCCTTGCTCGAGAAGTCGCTCAAGAGCCCACGCCGACTACGCCCTGGCGTGCGGCTTCGACCACCCAAGTTGTCCGCAGTGGGCTGTGCGCGCTCCAGATACTGCCCAACCAGCTCGCGGACCTCTGCGTGTCCCTCGCTCGCCATCGTGAACGAAGCCTCCAGCCGCATCCACCTGGGCAGGCAGGTCAGGAGAAACGCAATGGCGGCAGGTGATAGGTCCCGATCAGAAAGCCCAAGCTTCTCCCAGTGCTCAGTCAATGCGTCCAGCTGGACCTTGCGGTACTTCTCCGCGAACTGCGCAATCTCCATTTGGATGCTCTTGCGATGGTTCACGAGTGCCAAGAATTCCATCAGCAGGCCTGTGGAGATCTCGTCGCCGCTGGAGTCCCAGAGGATGCGAAGCACATCGTCGGGATTGGTGCGCAATTCCGAAACCATCGTTTCTATAGTCCGCTCTGCGTATTCGCGAACTACCGCGAGGAACAGATCGTCCAGCGACGGAAAGTGGTATTGAACCGCTCCCAGCGAAACACCCGCCTTGGCCGCGACATTGCGGTAGGTGACTGCCGCGTATCCGTCTTCCAGCATGATCCGCTCGGTGCTCTTCACCAGCACAGCACGGGTTGACCCCTCGTCGTCGACTCGGTTGCGGCCTGTCATAACTGCACGTGTCTCCTTTGAAGTCAGGGCCAGGTGTCGCGACCCTGATCATTTCTGCCGCGCCGCTCACCCGGAAGACCCTCTACCCACTTCCGCGCTTCCCGGCCGCGGGTTGTTCGCCTCCGAACCGAGCGATCTGGCCGCTGAACCGCGTTGCCTTCTCACACACCTGTTCGCCGGGCGCCCAGAGCAACTGACCCTTATCGCCGTAGCCACTCTACGATACATGCGTACGAATTCGATACACGCGCATTCCAGCTGCCGTAGGCGACTGCGCGGTGATGGAAACGAATTGTCCCGAAGGTCGCACGACGAATTTCTCGTCGCGGTCTCGCCCGCGCCGCTGGGCTGTTTTCGTCGATCAGGGATTGATCGGGTGCCCGTTAATGGGTCTCACCGGGTAGACCTTCCGGTCCCCACGGGGTGGGGTGTCACCCCGTGGTGCTGCTGTCTGACCGGTGCCTGACGAATATTTAATATCCTAAGTTCACGGGCGGTTTGCTCCGCTTGGGAATCCTCGTTGTTACAGCAACGCCACCGCGCCCCCATTGACGAGCAGCGTCTGTCCGGTGATGTAGGACGCATCCGGCGATGCGAGAAACGCGCACACGTTCGCAACTTCATCGGGTACGCCGCCACGCCCCAATGGGATCTGATCGAGGATCTGCGGCGGCAGAAACGATGGGTCGGGAAACGTCTGTCCTGGCGCCAGACAGTTGACTCGGATGCCGAGTGGCCCGAACTCGACGGCTAAAGCCTTGGTCATGTGCGAGACGGCGGCCTTCGAAGCGTGGTAGTGCGCGCCCTGCCCCCGCGTTACGGTTACGCCGGCCTGCGAACCGATGTTCACGATCGCCCCACCGCCAGCGGCCTCCATCAGAGGCAATACCGCCCGGGTGCACAGGAAGACACTGCGCAAGTTCACGGAGAGCACCCGGTCCCACTCGTCGACCGTAATCTCTTTGAAGGGACGCCGAAACCAAATTCCGGCATTGTTGACCAGCACGTCGATGTGCCCGTATGCAGACCCGACGCGGTCGAACAACGATTCCACGTCGTCGGCGGCCGAGACGTCGGCGGTCTCGTAGCGGATTCGAGGGTCGGCGTCCTCCGGCTCCTGCAGATCCACCGCGACGACGCGCGAACCGTCGGAAGCGAAGCGCCCTGCGATTGCGGCTCCGATGCCTCTGGCGCCACCGGTGACAAGGACGACACGATCGTTTGCCACGGCGTCTCAGCCCGCGAAGCTTTTGCTCAACAGGTAACCGGCGTTCGGGACCACTGTCGAACGCCCTAACACGGTCAGCAGGTCGTAGGTGGTCGCGGTCGCCGCGGAAAGCACCGGAAGGTCCAGGCGCGCCTCCGCTTCGGGAATCGCCGCAAGCGAAGGCATCTGCACGCACGCCGACAGTACAACGGCGTCGCAGTTGCTCCGATTCAGCCGGGCGGCGCGCGCCGGGAGATCGGTGGGATCGAGACGCCCGACCGCGCAATTGTCTGCAACACCGAGGCTCACGACGTCCACCACTTCAACGCCGGCCTGCTCGATGTACTCGCGGACCTTCTGCGTCAGTTCCGGGACGTAGGGAGTGATCATCGATATCCGCTGCGCGCCAAGGGCATCGAGGCCACGCACCAACGCTCCCGCGCTGGAGACAACGGGCGCGTTGCAACCCTGCTCACGCGCGACGTCGGTCAGTCGGCCTTCGGCCCCGACATGTGCGCCGGGCCCTTGCGACATGATCGCCACCAAGCACGCGTAGGCCATCGCGTCGCACTGGGCATCGGCGAGCGAGACGGCGCACCCGTTGCTATCGCGGTCCATCTGCGCTAGCGCGTCGGCGGTAACCTCCAGCATCCGCATACGGCTGGAATGAAACGTAAAGCGTTCCTCCGGAATCATCTGCGCACGTCGCGCAAACATCTCGGGGAGTTCGGTTTCCATCGTCGTGTTGGAACTCGGCACGATCAGGCCCAGCCGGGTCGGCAGCATATTAATCCAATTCCTAGAGAATCGCGGTTGCGGGTTCAGCGCGGCGTGAGGCGTACCGGAAGGTTGCTCACTCCACACGGCGTCATGATGTCGACGTGCCCGACCCGGTAGGTGGGCTCGCCGAGAAGCTCAATGTCTTTCGTGCGTGCCAGCAGCTCTTCGAACATGACCCGGATCTCACGCCGCGCCAGGTTGGCGCCTAGGCAGTAGTGCACGCCGTGCCCGCCGAAACCGAGGTGCGGGTTAGGGTTACGGGTGACATTGAAGCGGAACGGATCCGCGAACACCTTGGCGTCGCGATTGGCCGACGGGTAGAACAGCGCAACCCGTTCACCCGCTTTGATTTCGACGCCATGCAGGACAGTGTCCTTGGTTGCGGTCCGCCGGAAGACGACGACAGGCGACCCCCAGCGGACAATCTCGTCCACAGCCGTGCTCATCACCGACGGGTCGGTCCGCAAAAGCTCCATCTGGTCGGGGTTTTGGAGCAAGGCCAGCAGTCCGGCGGAGATTGAGTCGCGAGTGGTTTCGCTGCCGGCAATGGTGAGCACCATGAAGAACAGGTCGAGTTCGAACTCATTGAGCTGGGTTGTGGAACCGTCGGGTTGCTCGACCTCGGCCGTGGTGAGCTTGGTCCACACGTCGTCGGCTGGTGACTGCCGCTTGCGGTCCGCGAGTTGGTGAGCGTAGGCGAACAACTCAGCCATGCGTGCCTGCTGCACTTCTTGGGGTAGCTGGGTGCTCTGAGCCTCGATGGCCGCCAGTGCCACACTGAACAGCGAGTCGCGATCCGCCTCGGGGATGCCCACGATGTCGGCGATCATGTGCATCGGCAGCTTGTAGGCGACCTCGTCGACGAAGTTGCACTCACCTGATTCGAGTGCGCGGTCGATGATGTTGACCGCCCACGACCGCGCCTGGTCTTCAAGCATCGCAGTCATCCGTGCCGTGAACCCCTTGTTCACCAGCTTGCGCAGGCGGGTGTGGTCGGGCGGGTCCATCGTGATGAGCATCATCCCGCGCGCGTTGTGATCCCAGTCCGGGATGGTGGGGCCCTCGAAGGAGCGGTACGTCGTGTGGTCGGCGCTCACTGTCTTGATCTCTTCGTGGGTCGACACAACCCAGAACGATCCGCCGCCGAGCTTTTCCTTGGCGCCCGCCGTCTCTGGATGACGCCACACCGGCGCCTGCTCACGCAAGACGGTGAAGACGTCGTGCGGGAAGCCGTTGGTGAAGTCCTCGAGGCTCAAATCGATCGTTTCGAGGGTCGGTGCCGCCGACTCCACTGTCATGCTTGCTCCTAGGGTGAGCGTGTGGCCCAATGGGCCTGTCAGTCGGTCATTTTCGTCGGCTGTGGGCGGTCGAGGCGTATTTTCTCGTAGTCGCCGGATGTCATGCCGGCTACGGCCAGGTAGGAGGCCGGTGCATCGGAGACGTTGCGAATTCCGTGCGGGATTCCGGCTGGCACCAGCACTGCCTCACCGACCTTCATCGTCCTGGCGGGAAAGTCGCCGAGCGTGTATTCGACCTCGCCCTCCACGATGATGTGCAGGTGCTCGGTCTTGGGATGAACGTGGTAGTCGTTTTCCTGGCCGGGCGACAGGTTCCACATAATCAGGCCAAGATCGGTCGTCGCGGACGCCAGCACCGCGGTCGGCGACTGCGAGTCGAACTCCTGATAGGTCGACATCGAAAACACCAGTGATGGCGGATCGGCGGGGTTCATCGCTGAAGCGCGATCGGCGATGAATCGCTCATGACCCGGCTCAGGGACGTAGTTCGTCATAGATGCCTTTCGTTCGGGCCGAACGCGCGGCGCAGCGGACTGATTGTCGAGGCTCTACGAACATGATATGAACTACTATATACAGATTGTCACGGCTCAGTCGAGCGTCTGCAGCTGTATTGCTGCGACGTGCGACACGAGGAGGCGCCCGGTGGGTTGCGACGGCAACGTGGTTCGCACGACTTTCCTAGCCACCGCGGAACGATGATGTCGCGCAGTCACGACGCCACCCACTGGGATTACGTCATCGTCGGCGGAGGGTCGGCCGGGTGTGTCCTCGCGAACCGGTTGTCCGCGGACCCGTCCAAAAGTGTGCTGCTGCTCGAGGCCGGCGGATGGGACGGCCACCCGCTGATTCGCATCCCGGCCGCCTTGGCATTCATGCCCACCAAATTCGACTGGCGTTTCGCCGGCGCGCCCGACCCGTCCCGTAACGGGCTGCCTGACGATTGGTCGGCAGGACGAGTGCTCGGCGGCGGAAGCTCGATCAACATGATGTGCTGGGTCCGCGGAGAGCGCTCCGACTTCGACGAGTGGCGCGAGCTGGGCTGCCCTGGGTGGGGCTACGACGACGTGCTGCCGTACTTCGAGCGCGCCGAGACGTTCGCCGACGGGCCGAGCCCCTATCGCGGCGGCCGTGGTCCGATGAGCGTGACCAAGGTCAAGATGCGGGTCGAGGCCCTCGATGACTTCCTGCAAGCAGCCGAAGCAGCGGGTCACACGCCGAATCCCGACTACAACGGCGAGCGCCAGCAGGGCGTCTCCGTCGCCCAGGTGAACCAGCGGCGCGGCTTTCGGTGCAACACCGCCCGGGCGTATCTGGTGCCGGCCCGCAAGCGCCCGAACCTGACGATCCGTACCGGTGCGTTCGTTACCCGGGTGTGCATCGAAGGGACACGCGCAACGGGAGTGGAGTACGAGCACCGCGGGCGCCGGCTCGAGGTGCGTGCCGCCTCTGAAGTGATTGTCAGCGCGGGTTCGCTCACCTCGCCGAAGCTGCTCATGTTGTCGGGCGTCGGGCCGGCCGACCATCTGCAAGCGCTCGGCATCGACGTTCACCTTGACCAGCCCGCAGTCGGGACCAATTTGCAGGAGCACGCCTACGCTTTGATGCGGTACCACACGCGCGCCGGCACACTGCGCGAAGAGCTGCGGCCCCTGCGCGCGATCCGGCACGGCTGGGAGTTTCTTCGGCGTGGCGGCGGCGCCTTGACGATGTCTGGCGGGGCGGCGATCGTGTTCGCGCCGATCACCGGCGAGCGCCCCACCGAGACTGAAATTATCCTGATGCCGGTTGGCATGGAATTCAAATCCCTCGAGGGCCAAGAGGACACGCACGACATCCACAACGTGAAGATCGTCGGCAATCGGGTGATGCTCTATCCGAGTTTCGTTCACCCCACGGGCCGGGGCACCGTTCGCCTGGCCTCGAGCGATCCATCGGCTGGGCCACTCATCGAGCACTCACTGGTGGGCGGGGATGACATGCAAGCGCTGATCGCCGCGTGCCGCCAGGCGCGGGAGATCTTCCGGACCCCGGTGATGAAGGCTCGTCAGGTTGTGGAGGAACTTCCCGGTGACGACGTGGAGACTGACGAGCAGTGGGCGGAGTTTTTGCGACGCCACGCATTCCGGCCTTATCACCCGGTAGGGACATGCCGGATGGGGTCCGACGACGGCGCGGTGGTGGATCCCGAGCTGCGGGTGCGTGGGATCGACGGATTGCGGGTTGTCGACGCTTCGGTGTTCCCGCGGATCACCAGCGGCAACACCAACGCGCCGGTGATCATGGTCGCCGAACGCGCCGCCGACCTGATCCTGAAGAAGACGACGCAGCAAACACCCGCGTGAGGGCACAGGTCGCCGGCGTCACAGCGGTTTGAGGCGGCCGTTGTGTTGCCGCGTCAAGCACCCTCATTTGATCGCGATTCCGAGACGCCGCTCGAGAGTCTCAGGTATCCCGTCCTTCCAGTGCACCGAACACTTTCCGATCAGCTCATTGCGCCGGGCGTTGTCCGAAGCCCGCTTGTCGAACCGGATCTCGCTCGGCGCGAACTTCGGCTCGAGGCCGGCCACACCGGCGATGTACTCACACATCTCCCGGGTGGAAACCGCATCGTTGCCTGCCCAGTTCACGATCGTCGCCGGCGTCGAAGCGACCTCGAAGAGGGCGTGGCTTTGAACCGCGATGTCTTGGGCCCCGATCGGCGAGCACAGGTCGTCGTGGCCGATCGGTAGCGGGATGGTGTCCCCTGCCGCCATGCGCTTGTAATAGCTGACCGGGAGCCCGCCAGTTCCGCCGGTCCAGCTGTAACCGATATTCATGCGGGCGATCGTTGTGGGCAGGTCGAGCAACCGGGACGCCGCTCGGACCGCGCCTTCCGCAGCAATCTTGCTGACGGGATAGCTGGCCGAGAAGGTCATGTCGACCCCGAGTGCATCGGTTTCTGAATACAGGTGGCGGGGGTGGTCGCTGTGGGTCTTGTACACGCAGAACGTCGACACGTGGACAAATGCCTCCGCCCGGCAGCAGTGCTGCATCAGCAAGGCGGCGCCTTCGGCGTTGAACGTGATCGCCCGGTCGTGTTCCTCGAGACTCGGTCCGATTTGCAGAGCCGAGTGAAGGACGTGGGTGAAGTCGTAGGGCACGGCCGAGAAGTCACCGGTGCCCATGTCCCAGAAGCAGGTCCTGACCCCCTGAGCTTCCAGTTGCCGTTTGGCATTTGGGTCGCTGAACCGGCCGGCGCACCACACCTCATTGTCATGGACCAGATGCTCAGCTATAGGACGAGCGATCGTGCCTGTCGCACCGGTCACCAAGATCTTTTTCCCCGCAAGCATCGGACCTCCTGTGGACCTCAGACGAATGAACACCGGGGTGTGGTGAGCGGCAGGTCGAGCGAGCTGACCAGGCCGGCAGGCGCGTCGCACACGAACGGGATGGCATTCACGATGCGCATGGTGGTCGCCACCAGGGTGTCGTCGCACGCCGTATCGGGCCGGCCGACCGTTAGTTCACACTTGAGGTCCGGATTGCCCTCGATCATCACCCGGTATACCCCGTCGCGATCCGCCGACGGCCATTCGGGCGCCAGATCGCCGGCCATGCGGTTAACGTGCTCGATCACGATGGCGTCCCGGCCGCCCACGACGGCAATGGTCTCGAAGCGAACCGCCCCTACCGTGCCGGCCTCGATCGTCCCGGCGGCGACCTCAAGCGTCCGGGGCGTCACGACTTTGTCGTAGGTCTCCCGAATCGCATCTATCTCCACTTCCAGGCGGTCGGCGATCATGCGTAGCAGCGGCCCCCAGGTGATCGTGTTTACCCCCGATGCGGAAGCGAGCGGCTTGTAGTCCATCGGCATCCCGAATCCCATGCCTTCGAACATGACGTACCTGACCGGATACGTGTCGTAGCGGAGCATTTCCTGCGCCCGCACCGAGCGGATTGTGTCGCTCATCGTCAAGAGGGTCAGCGGCAGATGGTCGCCGGCGAACCCGGGCTCGATCCCCGACACGTACAAGGTTGCGCCGCCGTGTTCGGCCGCAGCTTGCAACTGGGCCCGAAGGTCGGACCGGTAGCCGGGGGGATACACCAGTGCCGGAATAGAGACCGCGACAACATTGATGCCGCTCTCGAGGATGCGGACCAGTGTCGGAACCACTGCATCCCGGTTCGGGTCAGCTGCGGAGAAGCAGATACAGTCCGGCTCCAAAGCAAGCAGTTCGTCGATGTCGTTTGTCGCGGTGATACCGACCGGATCGATCCCGGCAAGGACACCGGCGTCCTGGCCCACCTTTTCGGGACTGTGAACCCACAAGCCGACCAGTTCAAGATCTGCCCGCCTGGATATCGTCCGAATGGCCAGCTTGCCGATGGTGCCTGTCGAGAATGCGGCTACCCGATGAATCACGCCGACCTCCAACGCCAGATGTGAACACCGAATTCTAAGTTAAATAACTTTGATTCACCAGCTTGCAAGTCGTTTTTCGGTCGACGCCGGTTTTCGAAAATTGGAGGTCTCCGCGAGCGCGCCGCCGACCTCACACTGAAGGCAGCACAGCAGGTCACAGCAGGTCACAGCCTGAGCAGTACAGGCTGCCGGCATCACAGTGCTTTGACGCTGCCGTCGGGCTGACGCACGAGGGTTGGCACCAGCCCTTCCATCTGCGCGATTACCTGCAGCGCCAAGATGTCGCTGGATTTGCGGGAATCGACAATTCCGCCGTTGATCACCCATAGGTGCGGTTGTGCAGTGGGCCGGCTCATCGTGCGGTATTCGCCGTCCTCGGCGACGCCGATGCAGCGGCCGACCTTCTGCGCCACCTCCGCGCCGAGTAGCGCCGCGATGTCCTCGGACAGGTCGTGGTAGCCAGTGCACAGAACGACCGCGTCGAACAACGCGACCCTGCCATCGGTCAGCAAGACCCCATCGCGCACGAATCGTTCGATGCGCTCGAAATCGAGCATCGCGATGTTGCCGTCGACGATCGCCTCCGACGCTCCGACGTTCAGGTAGTAGCCCCGGACCTCGCGGAAGAGCTTCATAGTCCAACCGGTCTCGTCATCGCCTATGGTGAGCTTCTGTCCGGCATTTCTGAGTCCCACGTGCAATTCCGCGTGCGACGCTTCGGTGGTCAGGGTGTATGCCTTAGCGCGCTTGAGCAAAAGAGGCAGGCTCATCGAGCTGCGGCGTTGGTCGGCCTCGTCCACCGGCACTGTGCCGTAATCGGCGCTGAACTTCACGACTTCGTCGATGTTGACGACGCAGGCCGGGCCGCGCTGGGCCATCGTCGGGAACGCACCTTTGTGGTAGAGATCGAGGCAGATGTCGTGACCAGTGGTGGACGTGCCGACGACCATCACCCTTTTGCCCTGAAACGCGTTGCCGCTCTTGAAAGCCGAGGAGTGCAAGACTTCACCCGCGAACTCATTCAACCCGGGCAGCTCCGGAATTTTCGGCTTGCCGCCGGCGCCGCCGACGGCCAGGACAAGGTGCTTGGGATGCATGACCCGCACCGAGCCGTCGGCTAGTCGCAGCGCCACTTCCCATACCCGGGCAGCCTCGTCGAACGACGCGTTCAGGGCTTCCGTGGATCCCCAGAAGTTGAGGTTCATCAGCGTGGCGTAGCAATCCAGCCAATCGGCCCAGCGGTCCTTCGGCAGGAACATCGGCCAGCCTTCCGGTAGCGGAATGTACGGCAGGTCGTTCATCCACGTCGGCGTGTGCAGGGCCAGAGACTCGTACCGATTGCGCCAGGTGTCGCCCGGCTTCCTATTCTTCTCGACGATGAGGTACGAGGCGCCCTTGCGTTCGAACCGTGCGCCGACGCTCAGACCGGAATGGCTTCCGCCGATGATCAGAACGTCGGGATCGCGCCGTGAGAAATCCGACTTCGCCGCGGCCCACTCGGCCCAGGTCTGGCCCGGATAAGCGGGATCGAACCCGAGCTTCGGATGCCGCGTCACGGGTTCCGGCGCGCAGTTGAGCTTGACCAAAGCGGTGGCAATCATCCAGGCCCGCAGGCCGAAGTCGGCCGATGTGTCCGGGGTGAGTCGGGCGAATCCCTTTCCGGTGCCGACGGCGGTGTCGAACGCGAAGAAGAGCTCGACAACCGGCTCTCCGAGAAATTCGGCGATTCTGGGGCCCGGGCGCTCGTCGTCGAGACGCAGGTTGCTGAATCCCGCCGATGCTGCGTGTTCAGACAGCGCCCGCCAAATAGCGTCCCGGCCCCAGAACTGGCAGGTGTCCCAGGTCAGGGAGACCATGTCGCGCCAGAAGGAGTCGGCAAGAAACAGTTCCTCGAAGGAACGCTGCACGCCGGTGCTCAGCACCTGTTCCAATGCGCCGATCCACGCTCGGGCATCATCCGCCAGCGCCACGTCCTCCCGCACGTCTGAAACCGACATCGCGCCTCTCCGTAAGCCCGTTGAACATATACGACGAAAATTCTACCTTGGTGTCGACGAGGGCACGACTGCGTGCCGGTAAATCAGGCGCTCGAATCAGCGCTGCGGTTGAGTGGCGCCCAGGCGTTCGGGCCACGCGGCGATCAGCTCGCGCTTGAGGACCTTCCCGACGTCGTTCGTCGGCAGTTCCGAACGAATCCACCACCGAGCCGGAACGGCGAAGTGGGCCAGGTTGTCTCGGGCCCATCGATCGAGCTCTTCGACGGACGGCGCCGCATCGTCAGCGAGAATGATCGCCGCAGCGACGATTTCACCGAGATCGGGGTCGGGCAGCCCGACGACAGCCGCCTCAGCGATGGCGGGGTGCCCGGCCAGCGCGGCTTCGACGGCGCTCGCCGAGACATTTTCCCCGCCGCGGATAATGATCTCCTTCGACCGGCCGGTGATGTAGACGTAGCCGTCCCCGTCGACCCTGCCGATGTCACCCGTGCTAATCCAGCCGTCGGCGCTGATCGTCGGGTCGCCTGGCAGGCCCCAGTAGCCGTCCATACCCGCGGGAGACCGCACCAGCAGCTCGCCGGTGCCGTCGCCACCGGGATCGGCTACACGCGCCTCGACAACAGGAGCTAGCCGACCCGAGCAGCCTGGGTGCGACTCCATATCGGCCCCGACGCCGGTGCTGACGACACCCCCTGCCTCGGTCAGCCCGTAGGTCTGGCCCAGCCGTCGCCGAGTATTCGGCATGGCGGTAGCGATACGGTCGAGCAACTCAGGGCTCACCGGCGAGCCGCCGAGCACGACCGTGCGTAGCGAGGACACGTCGCGGCACGCCAGATCGGGGTGGCCCAGCGTGCGCTCCATCATGGTCGGGACGCCGGAAAACATTGTCACGGATTCAGATTCGACCAGACGCAGGAATGCCGCGGCGTCGAATTTCCCCTCCAGGAAGACAACTTTGCTGCCGGTCATCAACGGCACCAACAACAGCTGGATAGCGCCGATGTGAAACAGCGGCAGCCCGACCAGCGTCACGCTCGGCTCGATGTCATCAGGAATCTGGTTGGGAAGCTTGCGCGAAACCACCAGCAGGGTCTGTAGGTTCGCGATCAAAGCGCGGTGGGACAGAACTGCGCCCTTGGGGTAGCCGGTAGTGCCCGCGGTGAAGAGGACCATTGCCGGCGCGTTCTCGTCGGTGACCTCGGGTAGCTCCAGTCCCGAATCGGCGGGCCCTGACAGGATGTCGGCGAAGTCGGCGACTGGCACCGTCGCCGGCAGCTTCGGCGCGCAGCGGTCGTCGGCCACCACCAGGGCTGGCGAGATCAAGTCGCAGGCCTGGCGTGCATCGTCGGCCGACCACCAGCCGTTGAGTGGGGCAGCGACGGCACCGATGGTCACGGCGCCGTGAAACACCGCGACCCAGTCGGGACTGTTGGCCGCGAAGAGGCCGACCCGGTCGCCTGGGCGCACGCCAAGCCGCCACAGCCCACGGGCTGCCCGTTGCACAGCGCCTTGGTGATCGCGGAACGTGACCCGACGGTCGCCCTGGATCAGGTACTCACGGTGGAACCATCGTTGCGACTCCGCCAGCACCGCACCGAGCGAGGAAACACGGTCGGCGTAAAGCAGACACGGGTGCCCGCTGACCTCGCCCGTCACGACGCGATCGCTCCATGAGCCAAGCGGCAATTTCGATAAACCTATTCGCCCTTGCACGGTAGTGTGGCCACCGCGGTGCCGACGGCTGTCTGCTCTCCGCGTTGGTTTGTGGCCACCACAGCGACCTCGACGAAGTGCCCGTCGTCGTCCACCCACTTACGGGTCACGGTCCCGCCGCATGTCGTCAAGTCACCGATGATGTTGTGCCGTCGAACCTGCACGTTGAGCCGGTTGAGGAATCCGTCGTCACCGATCCAGTCGGTCATCAGATGACCGAGCCACGAAATCCGTTCCGGCCCATAGTCGTAAGCCGCTGGTACCCCGACCGCACGCGCCAGTTCGTTGTCCCAGTGCACGCGCTCGGGCGGCTCAGGAACCCCGAGGTCGTTGGGAATGCCCAATGCCGGGTGACTGCGGAACATTTCGAACGCCGGCCCGTGCGCCTTCACGTACAGGCTGCCCCACCCCTGGGTGAAACACACGAAGCTAGTGACCGTGCTGGGCCCTTTGAGCATTGTTGGCAACGTCTCGCCTTCGCTCACGTCTTCCCAGTATCGGGTGACCCCGCCACGGCGCCGGTGTTGCGCATAATGCCGATCGATTTCGGCGATTTCTTCCGGCGTCCACACCTTCGGCTTGACCGCTTCCCGGGTGGCGCGCTCGCGCGCGACGTCACGTTGGGTGCGAATACACCACGAGTCGGCCTCGCAGAGCAGCTTGCCGTCCTGGTTGACAAAGCTGACCCGGTAGGTCTGCTTGACCGAGCGCCCGGAAAAGGTGCTCTGCATTTCGATCAGGTCCCTCAGGACTGGCTTCGCCTCGATTCGGTCGCCGAGGCGGATCGGCGCGTACCACTGCCAATCCGTGCCGGCGAACATCGCATGGATGCCGGGAAGGCCGCTGACATACCCGCTGACCACCCGGTCAAAGGCGTAGAGAAATGTGCCCGGTGCTGTGACACCACGCCAACGAGTTTTATGTGCGTAGTCCGGGTCGAGCCAGAGCGGGTTGTCGTCGCCAATACCGAGGGCCCAGTGCCGGATCGAGTCTGCGGTGGCCTCGGTGACGTGCGGGGCCGGCCGCTCGAACTGCTGGCCGATGCGCGATCGCAGGGCGTTGAGAGCATCTTCAGTGATCAGCGGGAACCGCTGCTGCGGCTCTACAGCTTGCGCCATGCCCGACTCACTTGCCCGGTCGCTCGACGCGGATTTT